>NZ_AUTQ01000227.1 GCF_000498095.1 Pseudoalteromonas sp. TB64 | reverse complement strand
CTGTAAAGTGTCGGGTGTTGCCGATCACTACGCTGAAAATGATGCTCATGCGCTGTCTATTGCGCGCCAATGTATTGAGCGCATTAACTACACACGCCCTACTGCGCCGTTACTTAAACAAGAGCTAGAAGATGTAAAACCACCGCGTTACGATATTAACGAGCTTTACGGCATTGTAGGCACCGACCTTAAAAAGCCGTTTGATGTACGCGAAGTAATAGCGCGCACTGTAGATGACTCATCATTTGATGAATTTAAACGCTATTTTGGTGAAACGTTAGTCACCGGTTTTGCCAGCATTTATGGCAACCCCGTTGGCATAGTGGCTAATAACGGTATTTTATTTAGTGAGTCGGCGCAAAAAGGCGCGCACTTTATTCAGCTGTGTGCTCAGCGCAATATTCCTTTAGTGTTTTTACAAAATATTACCGGCTTTATGGTGGGTAAAAAATACGAAGCCGAAGGCATTGCAAAGCACGGCGCTAAAATGGTGATGGCGGTTTCGTGTGCTGATGTACCTAAATTTACAGTACTTATTGGCGGCTCTTACGGCGCAGGTAACTACGGAATGTGTGGTCGTGCATTTGAACCAACCATGATGTGGATGTGGCCTAATGCCCGTATTTCGGTCATGGGCGGCGAACAAGCAGCGGGTGTAATGGCGCAAGTTAAACAAGATGGTTTAGCACGCAAAGGTCAAAGCATGAGCGAGCAAGAAATCAGCGACTTTAAAAAGCCAATTATTGACCAGTACGAAGAGCAAGGTCATCCGTATTACGCCAGCGCACGCTTGTGGGATGACGGTATTATAGACCCTGCCGACACGCGTAATGTATTAGGTCTTGCGTTAACAGCTGCGAATAACGCACCAAAACGTGATTCGAAATTTGGCGTATTTAGAATGTAACCGGAGCGCAAAATGTCAGTAACACTACAAATAACAAAATCTAATGTGGCTGTACTTGTGTTAAGCCGCCCAGAAAAAAGAAACGCATTTAACAGTGAAGTAATACACGAGCTGATCCAGTGTATTGAACATGCAAATACGCTTGATATTCGTGCTTTGGTTTTAAAAACAGAAGGTAAACACTTTTCAGCCGGTGCTGATTTAGCTTGGATGAAATCGATGGCGGATAACAACTATGCCGATAACCTAGCTGATTCAATGCAATTAGCTAAATTAATGCAGGTATTAGCAAGATCCCTTCACCCTACAATTTGCGCTGTGCAAGGTGCTGCTTTTGGTGGTGCTCTGGGTTTAATAGCCTGTTGCGACATAGCCCTTAGTAAAGACGATGCACAATTTTGTTTAAGCGAAGTAAAGCTTGGTCTTATTCCAGCAGTTATTAGTCCATACGTCATTAAAGCCATTGGTGAGCGCGCTGCTCGCAGGTACTTTTTAACGGCTGAAGTGTTTGATGCACATACTGCTAAACAACTTGGTTTAATTCATCAAGTAACCGGTAATTTAGACTGTGCGGTCGATAATATGCTGCAAACACTAATTGATAACGGACCTGTTGCAGTAAAAGCTGCTAAAGCATTAATTAACGATGTAGCAAATAAACCAATAACCGATGAACTCATTGAGCTTACCGCAGAGCGTATTGCAAAAATTCGCGTATCTGAAGAAGGTCAAGAAGGGCTAACTGCTTTTTTTGATAAACGCCCACCCGCTTGGCAACTGTAGGATTGATTATGAACACACAACGATTACAAAAAATACTGATTGCCAATCGTGGAGAAATTGCGTGTCGAGTAATGCGCACTGCAAAACAAATGGGCTTAACCACGGTCGCGGTTTATTCTGATGCAGACAAACATGCTCAACACGTAAAAATGGCCGACGAGGCTTACCATATTGGTGCTGCACCAAGTAAAGATTCGTATTTAGTAGCAGACAAAATTTTACAAGTTGCCAAAGACTGCGGCGCTGATTGTATTCATCCAGGGTATGGTTTTTTATCTGAAAACAGCGAATTTGCTAAAGCCTGCGAAGCTAACAACATTGCGTTTGTAGGACCACCAGCAAGTAGCATTGAAGCTATGGGGTCTAAAACCCGCGCTAAAGAAATAATGGCAGNGCTGCTAACGTGCCGTTAGTACCAGGTTATTATGGCGATAAACAAGATCCTGCTTTTTTACAAAGTGAAGCTGAAAAAATTGGCTACCCTGTACTAATTAAAGCCGCCTTTGGTGGCGGTGGTAAAGGCATGCGCGTTGTACAAAATGCCAAACAATTTATGAGTGCACTTGAGGGCGCACAACGTGAAGCGATTGCCGGTTTTGGTAACGATTTAGTATTGCTTGAGCGCTACGTAAACCAGCCTCGCCATGTTGAAGTGCAAGTATTTGCGGATAACCATGGTAACTGTGTTTATTTAGGCGATCGTGATTGTTCTTTGCAACGTCGTCATCAAAAAGTAATTGAAGAAGCCCCTGCTCCGGGTTTATCTGACGAACTACGCAAAGAAATGGGCGAAGCGGCTGTACGTTGTGCATTGGCTATAAATTATAGAGGTGCAGGTACGGTTGAGTTTTTACTGTGTGGCGATGAATTTTTCTTTATGGAAATGAATACGCGCCTTCAAGTAGAACACCCAGTGACCGAAATGGTTACCGGTGTAGATTTAGTCAATTGGCAAATTAATATTGCGGGTGGGCAAACACTGCCACTGACACAAAGCGATATTCAATTGCAGGGTCATAGCTTTGAAGCGCGTATATACGCAGAAGATCCAGCTAACGACTTTATCCCGTGCTCTGGCACTATTGAAGCGCTACATACACCCCTTAACAGCGAATTTGTACGCATTGATACAGGCATTGCACAAGGCGACGAAATTAGCCCGTTTTACGATCCGATGATTGCAAAACTTATTGTGCACGACGACAATCGCGAACAAGCCTTGAGCCGTTTACAACACGCCCTTGAGCAATTTCATTTAGCGGGTTTTAGCACTAACATTGGCTTTTTACATAACTTAGCAAGCCACCCTACGTTTAAACAAGGTGCGCCAAGTACACACTTTATTGCAGAGCAAGGCGACTCGTTAGTTGCGGTTGATAAATCGTTATTACAAGCAAGCCAACTTATTGGTGCTTTTGCATATTTAGAATCGTTAACTAGCACCCAAAATGCGCCAAGCAGTGCAAGCCCTTGGCAACAACTGAGTGGTTTTACACTCAATGCACCACAAGTAATTAAAATCCCTTTTGCCGATTTACAGCTAAGCGCTATAAAAACGACAGCGGGCTATAGTATTACGCATAACGAGCACGTATTTAACCTACAAGGCACATTAAATAATAATCTTTGCAGTGTATTTATTAATGGCGAAAAACATACCGCGCATGTAACTACGGTAGGTAATAATACTGTTGGCAATAGTACCTTGAGCAATAGTACCGTGACCAATATTGTCACTGTTATGAATAAAGCACTGCAAACTAAGCTTGAACTAGTTGATAAACATTATATTAGTTCGCACGAAAGCGAAGCACTGCCACTTGCCGCGCCGCTTAATGGCACGGTAGTTAAGCACTTAATCGACATTGGTAGCACAATTACCAAAGGTGATGCGGTTGTTATTATTGAAGCCATGAAAATGGAATACACGCTTAACGCACCGCATGACGGAATTTTAAAAAGCTACTGTTTTGGTGAAGGCGAATTAGTAACGCATGGCGCTCTACTTGCGATAGTAGAAGATACGACTGAGGAAGGTGCATAATGAGTGCATTTCCAAGTAAAGTTCGTATTGTTGAAGTTGGCGCACGAGACGGCTTACAAAACGAAAAAACAGTAAGCACAGCCGATAAAGTAGCACTTATTAACGCCTTAAGTGCTGCTGGCTTAAAAGATATTGAAGCTGGCGCGTTTGTGTCACCCAAATGGGTGCCGCAAATGGCAGACTCAGCTGATGTAATATCAGCCCTTAATTTACCCGATGTAAATTTAAGCGCCCTTACACCGAATTTAAAAGGCGCACATGCAGCGCATGCTGTCGGCATTAAAGAGTTTGCTATATTTACCGCTGCAAGTGAGTCGTTTTGTCAAAAAAACATAAACTGCTCAATAGATCAAAGTATTGAACGATTTAGCGAAGTAATGGCGTTTGCTAAAGCGAATAACATTCGCGTACGTGGTTATGTAAGCTGTGTGCTAGGTTGCCCTTATGAGGGTGAAATTAACCCGCAAGCAGTACTGAGTGTATCGCAAAAGCTGTTAGATTTAGGATGTTACGAAGTAAGCCTTGGCGATACCATTGGTGTTGGCACCGCTAAAAAAGTAACGCAGTTAATAGAGTTACTTTTAACGCACATTGATAAAACCAAACTTGCCGTGCATTTTCATGATACTTACGGTCAAGCGCTCACAAATATTTACGCAGCCTTAAGCCTAGGTATAGCAACGGTTGACGCGGCAGTCGCAGGCCTTGGTGGCTGTCCTTATGCTAAGGGTGCGTCAGGAAATGTTGCCACCGAAGATGTAGTTTACTTACTGCAAGGGCTTGGCATTGAACACGGAATTGATTTACAAAGGTTAAGTGAGGCTGGCTGGGAGATAACCAAAGCACTTGGTAAGCAACCTGTGAGCAAAGTATCTGTGGCACTGCACACTAAATAGCTATCTTATAAAATGATGATTCGAGATAGTTAACAACAAATAGCACACAATGAGGAGAGACTCATGGCCGGTTTTGATAAGGTAGTTTATAGCTACGAAGCTGCAATGGAAGGATTAAAAGACGGCGATACTATTATTGCCGGAGGTTTTGGTTTATGTGGTATTCCAGAGGGTTTAATTAAACAAATTAAGCACATGCAAACAAAAGACTTAACCGTGGTATCTAATAACTGTGGTGTTGATGACTTTGGTTTAGGTATTTTATTACAAGACAAACAAATTAAAAAAGTGATTGCCTCATACGTTGGCGAAAATGCCCTATTTGAGCAGCAGTTATTAAGTGGTGAAATTGACGTAGAGCTTACACCTCAAGGCACACTTGCTGAAAAAATGCGAGCTGGCGGCGCGGGNCCGCCACCGGTTACGGTACTCCTGTGGCTGAGGGTAAAGACGTAAAAGAATTTAATGGTCGCCCGTATATTTTAGAAGAGTCTATAACAGGTGAATTTGCCATAGTAAAAGCATGGAAAGCCGATCGTTACGGTAATTTAGTGTTTAGACACACCGCAATGAACTTTAATCCAATGGCGGCAACGGCTGGCAAAATTACCGTTGCCGAAGTAGAAGAGATTGTAGAGCCGGGTGAGCTTGAGCCAAGCCAAATTCATACCCCAGGTATTTTTATAAATCGCGTTATTAAAGGCAGCTTTGAAAAACGCATTGAACGTGTAACAACACGAGATTAAGCAGGAGCATAATTATGGCATTATCACGTGAACAAGTTGCAATGCGCGTTGCACAAGAACTACAAGATGGTTACTACGTTAATTTGGGCATAGGAATTCCGACACTCGTCGCAAACTATGTACCGGATGATATTGAAGTTATGTTACAGTCCGAAAATGGTCTTTTAGGTATGGGTCCATACCCGACTAAAGCAGAGCTAGATGCCGATATGATAAACGCGGGTAAAGAAACCGTGACAGCTGCTAAAGGTGCAGCCATATTTAATAGTGCGGATAGTTTTGCCATGATACGGGGTGGTCATGTAGACTTAACTGTTCTGGGTGCATTTGAAGTTGACCAGAACGGTAACATCGCATCGTGGATGATCCCTAAAAAGCTAATTAAAGGCATGGGCGGCGCGATGGATTTAGTCGCTGGCGCAAAAAATATTATTGTTACTATGACTCATGCTAGCAAGCATGGTGATTCTAAACTATTAGAGGCATGCTCTTTACCGCTTACAGGCGTTAATTGCGTTAAAAAAATAGTGACAGACTTAGCCGTACTAGAAGTGAAAGACGGCGCATTTCATCTATTAGAACGCGCTCCTGGTGTATCAGTTGATGAAATTATTAGTAAAACAGCAGGTAAACTACTTGTTGATGGTGAAGTACCAGAAATGGTTTTTTAGTTACTTTTAAAAAGTTTAATTAAAATATCGCTTTACCTTGTACCGACCTCATTCCCAGTGCCAATGGCGCTGAGTTACCCAAAATCCCTCTTACGAGGGATTTTTTTTATCTTTTTCTTTATTTTTTGGTCTTATTCATACATCTGTAGTAAATTATTATCTATAATAAGTGAATATTTAGATAGTCAGTATCTAGAGCTTTTGCACTACATTGTTGTTATCATGCACCACTTTTGTGAACTTGCTCTATAAATATTATTAACTAATTGATATTATTAGTTTTAATAACTGGTTCGATTATTGCCTATAGTAGGCGTCTCAAATAACTTTATATTGGAAAACATGCAAACTCCTATTCGTGGCCTTCGCTCTTTTTGCTTTGCAGCAAGAAGCCTAAGTTTTAAGCATGCAGCTAACGAGCTGTACTTAACTCCGTCTGCGGTAAGCCATCAAATTAAACAATTAGAAGAACAACTTGGCATTGAACTTTTTCAGCGTAAAACTCGCTCAATTAGTTTAACTACGGCCGGAAAAAACTTCTTTGATGCTATATCTCCAATAATTAGCACCTTAGAGGGCACCATTAATGAATTTAGTCAGATGCAGCAAAATACAAACTTGACGATAACGTTACCTGAGTTTTTTGCTAGTGAATTACTTATGCCTAGATTGCGTGAATGGACGTCAGAACATCCTAATATCAATTTGCAAATGGACACGCTTAAAACACGTAAAGAATTAACGCGCCATAGTGATTTATCAATCGTTTTATCATCAAGTAAGCCCACTGAAGGGTTAACAACTGAGTTGTTTAATTTAGAGTATATTCCGGCTTGTAACGAAAAATTGCTCGTTCAATGGAAAGATGATCACCGTAAAGCGCTTAATCAAGTCCCGCTTATTTTGCATAAAGCTCGCCCATGGGCATGGCATCAATGGGCTGAAAAGTCAGGAATAGATGATTTTTCTCCAACACAAATTATTCAAATTGACAGCATGTTTGGTGTAGCTAGAGCTGCACAACAAGGCATGGGAATAGCATTAATCCCATTACCGATAAGCCAGAGTTGGTTAGATGAAAAATGGTTATTTAAACTGTTTGAACAACCACTAACAACGAAAGATAAATACTATTTAGTACAGCATGAAGCAAGTGAGCCAAACCACCCTCTTGATATATTTGCTAAATGGGTTGTAAGTACATTTAGAAAAATACAAGACTGATCCCCTCTTTATTGTGGGCGAACCAATACTTAATAACTAATTATGTATTGTACAACTAATTCGCCCTAACATTATTTATACCTAACGTTTTTAAAACAAACCCACCAACTTTATTTATATTTATAAAAATCAAGAGTTTAAAAAGCCAACCTAGACTAAAGTCTATAGTTTAGTTTTTTTCACTTATTAGATTCGTTTTTATCGTTTGTCGAAAATGCGCTAACGATTTAAAGTAAATTCATCGGATACGCAAGCAGCAAAACTTGATTTATTTAATAAAACGCCAAGTTAATAAATGCAATTATTTGGGTTGTTAAGCTCATATAGCGTAAGAAAAAATCTTTATATTGTGTGTGAAGATGTTGTCAGTGTGAAAAGCAGTTCAGGTTAGGTGGTGACTTGATTTGAACTGTTTTTATTTTCGCTACAATCCACGTAATATTATTAATAAAGCTACAAGTATTAAAGTAGCAAACTATATCTTTATATTGTGTGTGAAGATGTTGTCAGTGTGAAAAGCGGTTCAAGTTAGGTGGTGACTTGGCTTGAACTGTTTTTATTACTTACTAACACCCATATAATATTAAATTGCCTGAGTTAAAGGCAGAAACAGAATCTTTATATTGTGTGTGAAGATGTTGTCAGTGTGAAAAATGGTTCAAGTTAGGTGGTGACTTAGCTTGGACTGTTTTTATTATTAAGACATAACTGCGTAATACATATTTAATACAATTTAAATATCTCATATAAAAAGCCCCGTAAGCTAATACTTACGGGGCTTTTTTAGTTAATTTTTTATATGATATTGTTGCTTTAATTTGTTAATTTGAATTTTATGAGAAACTAAAAACTGATCAAACTTCTTAACTATCCCAGGATACTCAATAGACGATAATGAAAATGTTTGTAGATCGACAGACAATTGGTTTTGAAAATAAACGGGTCGGATTAATTTAAAGTATTTAACGATATTATAATCAAGTACGTCGTTGGATATATAAATGCACTTTACGCGTTCTTTCAAAAGTAACTCAATTAATTCCATCACATTGGCTGTTTCTATTAACTCTATTTTTTTACTGTACATTAGTGATTTAAAGCTTTGCGGTGTAAACCCTCTTACCGTGGCAAAACTCACACACTCACTAATAGTAATTTTTTTATTTAAGCTTGCAATACCCGTTTTGGTTTCAACTATAGGCCGTGAATAAATAATATCATTAACATCCATAAATGAAGCTTTATAACTTGGTTTCCATTTAGGGTTGTCTGGGTATTTAAAATCAACATGGCGGTGTTCTATAAACTCTTTGTAAAGACGGTTAATAGGCAATGCATAAAACTCAAGTTCAAACTCGTGCTGCTGCGCAAACAAAGTAAGTAATTTTTCGCTAAAACCATAATAGTCAGCCTTATCGATACCGCTGCCGTCATAATATGGGAGATATTCAATGTTCTCAACACCCACTACATAGTGAGTAGCCGACCTTGCATTGCACATAAAGAGCAGCATAACGACAGAGAAATACATAAACTGCTTTAGTATTTTTTCTAATTGATTCATTTACAACCTAAATTAAATAATGTGTGTGATAGTTGTCGAGATGAATTTTAACAAGTTTGCAACGATTTTCATAAACCTATTTTGTTTTATGCAAAAAAAAGCCTGATTAAAAAATCAGGCTTAACTAGATTATTGGCTTAGCTTTTGTCTCTTGGTACAAAATCTAATACGGTTGCATTTATACAGTAACGATCACGACCTCTTGGACCTTCACCAGGAAATAGATGACCTAAGTGAATACCGGTGCTTTTTGAACGAAGCTCTATTCGAGTCATACCCCAACTGCTGTCGTCGTGCTGAGTAACGCTGTCTTTTACTGGATGTGTAAATGAAAGCCACCCTGTTCCAGAGTTAAATCTATCACTTGTATCAAACAGTTTTTCTCCACTTAATTTATCTACAAAAGTACCATCGGGTGTATTTTTAAACTCTTTGTACTCTTTGCAATAAGGTCTATCTGTTCGCGCATCAAATGCTACTTTATAAGCATCGCTGTTACCTAGCTTAAATGCACCTAACGATTTATAAAACTCTTCAGGCGTTGCATAACCTTGTCTGCCATATACTTCAACACCATTTTCTAAAAATAGAATGGTCGGTGTTGCCCACGTTGCCGACTTAATTGTTAAACCTTTAAGCTGATCCGCATGACGAAATGTCATTGGTATAGTGCCTTTATAGTCATTTGCTACTGCCTTTTTAAACTTTTCACAGTATGGGCAATAATCACGTGAGTCTAATACCACTATTTGTTTACCTGTTAATAAAGCAGCGTTATCAACTTTTTCTACTGGCATTTTATTAAAAACCACACCAGTTGAATGATCTGGACAGTACCCTTTAGGATTTTTTTCCAAATAATTTTGATGATATTCCTCAGCCGAATAAAAGGCTTCTAGAGGTTTGATCGTTGTTTCTATTTTTCCATAGCTTGCGCTCGTTAATAGCTGCTGATACTCAGATTTAACTTTTTCTGCTACTTGCGCTTGCTTTTGCGTTGTTGTTAAAACAATTGAGCGATATTGTGTTCCAACATCGTTACCTTGGCGATTTTTTTGCGTAGGATCATGGCTTTCAAAGTAACTTTTTAAAAGCTCTTCAGCTGAAATAATATTACTGTTGTACATCACCTGTACAACCTCAGCGTAGTTGTTATCGTCAAATCGACGAGATTGATCGGTAATGTTACGGTATGTGGCTTTAAAGCCATTTCCATCAGCGTAACCCGACTCTGCATCTATAACACCATTTAGTGCTTCGTAGTGCTTTTCGGCTCCCCAAAAACAACCTGAACCAAGTACAATAGTCTCTACATGCATGGTTGCTTCTACATTGCTGTGTTCTACTTTTTCCATAGATAAAGCAAAACTGCCAGCGCTAAATAAAATAGCAGCGCCCGATAAATAAAATAATTGCTGGTGTTTCATAAAATACCTCTTAAACAAGTGCGTGCTAATTAAGACCTAACTATCTTAATTTTCATTTCAACCTAATTACTTATTTAGTACGAAATTAATCTTATAAGGTTTATTTTTAGATAGCTTTTGATCAATTTGGGGGGGATTTTTACATTCAAAGATTAAATTTAAGGAAAGCTTGTTCAAATAAACTAATGTTTATGCTCATTAATTTACAATAAGCAGATTAATAAACAAAACATACTTAACTTAGTCGCAATGGTGTCATTTATTTAATAAAACTATGTTAGGTTTGAGGTATCTAGTCTTAATAGGTTTATATATGAACCCTGCGCCTCAAACTTATGCATTAAGCAATAATAGTTTACTGCTTGATGCATCGCATTTAGATACAAATAATATATTAGCTATTCAAAAAAGAATTTGGGCTTTAGCTAGTCACTGTAAAAACAGTGGTGAATTTATTGATTTAGTTCCGGCAATGAACTCGCTAACTCTTTATTTAAAATCAGAAAAACATTTAAATAAATGGCTGAAAACCTTACCAACGCTCTGGGATGATATTGCAAGTAACTCCTTTACAGGCAAACATCACTTAATTGAAACCACATACAATGGTGAAGATCTCAATTATGTAGCTAATTATCATAATTTAAGTGTGGCTGAAGTTATTAAGCTTCATAGTAAAACGCATTATCATGTTTTATTTTTAGGGTTTCAGCCTGGTTTTGCTTATTTGTATGGCTTAGACGAGCAATTACATACACCAAGGCGCGATGAACCGCGTATTAAAGTCCCTAAAGGCTCTGTTGCTATTGGCGCAGCGCAAACAGGNCCCTGCCGATACACCGGGTGGCTGGCATATAATAGGTCATACAGATATATCTCTGTTTGATTCGACCTCTGAACAACCTTGTTTAATTCAACCAGGCGACACGCTTGAATTTGTTCCTATTAATATAAAGGGGGCTACTCATGATTAAAGTACTCAAAAGTGGTGTACAACTTACCATTCAAGATTTTGGCCGCGCTGGTTACCGCCATTTAGGTGTAAGTAAAACGGGTAGCTTAGACCCCTATGCACAAATAATTGCTAACCGGTTACTTAACAACAATGACAGCGATGCCGTTTTAGAAATAACGGTTGGTTTGTGCGAACTTGAATTTACCTGCGATACAGTTGTTGCCCTTTACGGCGCTGATTTACAGGCAAAGCTTGACGGAAAAGCAATTTACCCAGGCTGGACTTATGCAATAAAAAGCAAACAAGTGCTTAGCTTTGCAACCGGTAGAGCTGGCTTAAGAGCTTATTTAGCGATTAAAGGCGGCGTACAATGCAATGAAATTATGGGGTCTAAATCTACAGATTTAAACGCGTGCTTTGGCGGTCTACATGGGCGAGCTCTTATTAATAATGATGAAATACCTATTACGCCCTATCAACAAGAATTTGTTGAAGTAGGTGCTATTCCTCTTCCGCAACGCAAACTTATACGTTTACACCCAAGTCCTCACGTTAACCTGTTAGGTCAGTCGCTACTTAATACCTTTGCATCAACAACATTTAAAGTCAGCACTAACAGCAATCGTATGGGAGTAAGGCTTGAGCACAATAAAAATAACTTGGTGCACTGTCACTCTTTACCGTCGATGGGTGTAAGCCCTGGGAGCATTCAGTTACCACCAAATGGTGAGCCAATTGTGCTGCTTAATGATGGGCAAACAACTGGAGGTTATCCGCTTTTAGGAACCGTTATTGAAGCCGACCTACATCAATTCGCTCAATTTAGACCTTTAGATACGGTCGAATTTGAATTCGTTACTTTTGAACAGGCAACTAAAGCTAAGCAAAAACTTGATGGACATTTACATCAATTAAGCCTTGCACTTAAAAATAACCTATAAAAATAAATAGGAAAACTATGTTCGATTTAAACTATTGGCCACTTATTGGTATACCGGTTGTGGTGGTTGGTTTTGCCTTGAGGTTTAACCCTTTATTAGTTGTTACATTTGCAGGACTAGCAACGGGTTGGGCGGTTAACCTCGATTTTATTACGCTACTGCAAACCTTTGGCGAAAAGTTTATGAACTCGCGTCAACTTGCAAGCTTTGTATTAATTTTGCCTGTTATAGCTCTGCTTGAGCGTTATGGATTACAACAACGCGCGCGTGATTGGATTTCACAAATTAAAACAGCCACCAGCGCACGTATTTTAACATTTTATTTTATTGTTAGAGAATGCTCTGCGGCTCTAGGATTACTCTCCTTAGGTGGGCAAGCTCAAACCGTACGCCCCCTTTTAGCGCCTATGGCATTGGGAGCGGCAACAAACAAATACGGCGAACTTCCAAAACCCGTAAAAGATATGATTAGCGCTCATGCTGCAGCAGTAGATAATATTGCGATGTTTTTTGGCGAGGATATATTTATTGCCTTTGGTGCGGTACTGCTTATGGACGCATTTTTAAAAGAAAATGGTATTGCAGGCATAGAGCCTCTTCATATTGGTTTATGGGCTATTCCGACAGCTATAAGCGCATTAATTATTCATTTATTTAGATTAGCTCGTCTGGAAAGCAAAATAGCCAAAGCGATTGAAAAATACAACGCTGTGGAGTCTTCAGTATGAGTAAGTTAATCGACACCGATGTAACTCAATCAACCACTGCCATTGTCACTATTGAAAACGTTTATTTACTTATAGGCGTTATGGTAATGTTTTTAGTTGTACGAACGTTGCAAGACAAGCAACACCCTAAAAAGTTAACAACCGCCCTATTTTGGTTTTTATTTGGTAGCAGTTTTTTATTCGGTGATTTATCGATTGCTCTATTTGGTGCGCCAATGACTTATTTAATAGTTGGCATAAGTATTATAGTCATTGCGCTACTGGCGGGCTGTAATTTAGTGTCAATGGGAAGCTATTCAGTACTAACTGATGAGCAGCAAACTAAATCATCAAAACGATTGGGTAATAAGCTCTTTATACCGGCATTAATGATACCCGTAGTAACCGTAATATTTACTGTATTACTCGATGGCGTAGCTATTAATGATTTATATTTACTTGATCAACGTCACTTAACGCTCGCTTCACTTACGATAGCTTGTTTGCTGGCGTTATTAGTAGGTTGGAAAATCACGGGAGGAAGCCCAGTCGAGGCTGTTAGCGAATC
>NZ_AUTQ01000226.1 GCF_000498095.1 Pseudoalteromonas sp. TB64 | reverse complement strand
CGAAATGCCAACGATGGTATTTCAATGGCACAAACAGCTGAAGGTGCAATGAATGAATCAACAAACATCCTTCAGCGTATGCGTGAACTTGCATTGCAATCAGCAAATGGTTCAAACTCTGCAACAGACAGAGATGCGTTGCAAAAGGAAGTATCAGCTTTGCAAACTGAATTGACACGAATCTCTGACACAACATCGTTTGGTGGGCAGCAATTACTAGATGGCAGCTTTGGTACTAAGCAGTTTCAAGTGGGTGCAAATGCAAACGAAACTATTTCTGTATCATTAAATAGTATTGCTGCTAGCGATATTGGTGTTCAATCTTTTGACCTTGGTGGAGACACGCTAGGTTTAGGTGAAGCTGCTGCTGCAACAACATCTGGATTATCAAATGGTGTAACATCTGCAGGCATTACGTTAGTAGGTAAGAATGGTGAAGATACGCTTATAGCGACTACAGAGGACTCAAGTGCTGCTGATATTGCTGAATCGATAAATGCAGCACAGTCATCTACAGGTGTAACTGCCGATGCGAGAACGCAAGTTGAACTTTCGGGATTAACACTTGGCGGAGCACTTTCATTTAAACTAAATGGTAGTGTTATTTCAGCCAACCCCGCATCTAGTTCTGATATGGCCGCAATAGCGAGTGCCGTTAACGAACGTTCAGGTGAGACCGGTATTTCTGCAGCGGTGTCTGAAGCTGGGAAGATGATATTAACTGATGAATCAGGAGATAATATTGAAATAACTGACTATTCAGGCACTGGAGATGTGGTTGTTACAGGTGTTGACTATGACGGTGATATAGCTGATACGGCTGTAACATTAGCAGCAGCTGGGGGGTCTGCAGTGGTGGCAGGTGCTATAAGGTTATCATCTACACAGGCATTTTCAGTTACGTCTGGTGATACTACTTTAGGTGCTACTGCAACTGCTAATGTATCTGCTCTGGATAATGTTGGTACGATGAATATTGAAACGCAAGCGGGTTCTCAAAATGCGTTGGATGTAATTGATGGTGCAATTGCAATGATTGATAGCCAGCGTGCTGATTTGGGTGCGGTGCAAAATCGTTTTGGTCATACAATTAGTAACCTTGCTAATATTTCTGAGAACGTATCTGCATCACGTAGCCGTATTCAAGATACTGACTTTGCGACAGAAACAGCGCAAATGACGAAGAATCAAATCTTACAACAAGCGGGCACGTCAATACTCTCGCAGGCGAATCAAATACCACAAGCAGCTATTAGCTTATTAGGCGGTTAATAATCAATCCTATTAGTATGTTTTTATAAATGCACTTTAATTAAAGTAACCCCCAGTAGTTGAATGCTTCAATTATTGGGGGATTATTATTTGTTTATAAATTATATAAAATAAAACATTATTCTTTAAATTCTTTTTATTTATAAAACAACAGCTTATTTTTTTTGTATGAATAAATAAATATATTTACCAAATTTTCCTAAAGATAATAATTCTTCTGCCGTTAACTTAATCAGTACAGAGCTTGAGCATACAATTGTGAAAGCTCTTGGTTAAATCAAAACAGCAATATTACGAAAGTAATCAGGAGTTTTATTATGATTTCAGTAAACACAAATGTATCTTCATTAAACGCTCAGCGTAACTTATCTAAATCAGGTTCTGACTTAGCGACTTCTATGGAACGTTTATCATCAGGTATGCGTATTAACAGCGCAAAAGATGATGCGGCCGGTCTGCAAATTTCAAATCGTTTAACATCGCAAGTAAATGGTTTAGCTGTAGCACAACGAAATGCCAACGATGGTATTTCAATGGCACAAACAGCTGAAGGTGCAATGAATGAATCAACAAACATCCTTCAGCGTATGCGTGAACTTGCATTGCAATCAGCAAATGGTTCAAACTCTGCAACAGACAGAGATGCGTTGCAAAAGGAAGTATCAGCTTTGCAAACTGAATTGACACGAATCTCTGACACAACATCGTTTGGTGGGCAGCAATTACTAGATGGCAGCTTTGGTACTAAGCAGTTTCAAGTGGGTGCAAATGCAAACGAAACTATTTCTGTATCATTAAATAGTATTGCTGCTAGCGATATTGGTGTTCAATCTTTTGACCTTGGTGGAGACACGCTAGGTTTAGGTGAAGCTGCTGCTGCAACAACATCTGGATTATCAAATGGTGTAACATCTGCAGGCATTACGTTAGTAGGTAAGAATGGTGAAGATACGCTTATAGCGACTACAGAGGACTCAAGTGCTGCTGATATTGCTGAATCGATAAATGCAGCACAGTCATCTACAGGTGTAACTGCCGATGCGAGAACGCAAGTTGAACTTTCGGGATTAACACTTGGCGGAGCACTTTCATTTAAACTAAATGGTAGTGTTATTTCAGCCAACCCCGCATCTAGTTCTGATATGGCCGCAATAGCGAGTGCCGTTAACGAACGTTCAGGTGAGACCGGTATTTCTGCAGCGGTGTCTGAAGCTGGGAAGATGATATTAACTGATGAATCAGGAGATAATATTGAAATAACTGACTATTCAGGCACTGGAGATGTGGTTGTTACAGGTGTTGACTATGACGGTGATATAGCTGATACGGCTGTAACATTAGCAGCAGCTGGGGGGTCTGCAGTGGTGGCAGGTGCTATAAGGTTATCATCTACACAGGCATTTTCAGTTACGTCTGGTGATACTACTTTAGGTGCTACTGCAACTGCTAATGTATCTGCTCTGGATAATGTTGGTACGATGAATATTGAAACGCAAGCGGGTTCTCAAAATGCGTTGGATGTAATTGATGGTGCAATTGCAATGATTGATAGCCAGCGTGCTGATTTGGGTGCGGTGCAAAATCGTTTTGGTCATACAATTAGTAACCTTGCTAATATTTCTGAGAACGTATCTGCATCACGTAGCCGTATTCAAGATACTGACTTTGCGACAGAAACAGCGCAAATGACGAAGAATCAAATCTTACAACAAGCGGGCACGTCAATACTCTCGCA
>NZ_AUTQ01000225.1 GCF_000498095.1 Pseudoalteromonas sp. TB64 | reverse complement strand
ATTAAGTATAAGCCTTTTCATAACCAGTTAGTTAAACCTGAACTAGCTGAACTAATGCGAGAGGTAACAAATAGAGTTTTTAATTGTTGGATAAATGATGCGCTTAAGTACACGAAAAAAGATTTGTTCAAGTTTGATAATATTTTAATTCAGGACGGTAGCTCTATTATGCTTCATCGTTCTTTAAAAGATGTTTATCCTGGGCGATTTTCAAATACGTGTCCAGCAGCTATTGAATTACATGCTACTTTAAATTTAACGCAAGGTTGCTTTGAAAAAGCAGGTATAACACCAGACAGTTACTCTGAACGTGAAGAACTTCCAACACTTAAAGAGTTGAAAGGACAGTTGTTACTTGCAGATAGAGGATATTATTCAGGTAGTTATATTCATGAATTAGATAAAGCAGGAGGATTTTACGTATTAAGAGCGAAGGGATTAAAAACAGTCAGAGTACATAATGCTTTTAAGCAAAATGGACAGGAACTAACAGGAAGTCATTCCCCTAAGTTATGTGAATTGCTCCCCGAATTACCTAAAAATGATCTTATTGATATGAGTGTTAGCATAAAAAACAAGCTAACAAGAGTTGTTGGGTATTGGTCAAAAAAAGAAAAACAATATACATTTTTAGTCACTAATTTATCTATTGATGAATTTACAGCGACTGAAATAGGCAAATTATATAGGTTACGCTGGCAGGTTGAATTACTTTTTAAGGAATGTAAGTCTTATAATAATTTACGCGGCTTTCAAACATCAAACGCAACCTTACAAGAGGCGCTAATTTATGTAAGTTTAGTAGTAACCACGCTTAAAAGGTTCTTAACTGGCTGTATTGAAAAGATATTCAAAACTGAAATGTCTACAATGACAGTAGCAAAAACAACGAGTGTTTGGTGGATTAACATATTAACAGCGATTATTAGGAAGCATAGGAAAGGATTGTTAAATGCAGTTAATGAAGCATTTGACTTTTTGAGGAGAAATGCAGCTAGGGCGCACCCCAAACGCGATCGAAAAACAGGCATATTTCAGTATGGGGTAGAGCCAAATTTTTAAGGCTGTACTTAATATTTTTCTTAAGTACCTACCTATGACATTCATGTAGGCAACAAAGAAGAGTTAGCCGTCCCTGAAAAGAATCCAAAAGGTAGCGCGTAATTACAATTAATATATATTTGTCAGTAACTTATAGAAAACACATCACAGGCTCTGCCTTGCTTAAATACCAAACACACTGCTCTAAATTCAACCACCAAAGATCAATGCGCCTTAGTTAATGCTTTATTTCTACCAGAATTTTTTGCCTCGTAAAGCATTTCGTCAGCTTCTTTAATTAATAATTGAGTGGATATATTGTCACTAGCTACTGTTTCTTTTGTTGCAAATACACACCCTGCACTAATTGTTAAATATTCACGTACAGGTGACGCTTCATGAGGTAAGTTTAATTCATTAACCGCTAGCAATAATTGCTGAGATATATTTACAAACTCTTCATAAGAAAGCTGTTTAAAGAATAATATAAACTCTTCGCCGCCATAGCGTGCCACCGTACCAGTGTTTAACTTTGCTATTTGCTTCAGTTTGTCGGCTAGCAGTTGTAAAGCGGTGTCTCCGCCTTGGTGACCATAAAAATCGTTATAATTTTTAAAGTGATCTACATCAAGTAATATTACCGCAAAGGTACTTTTTTGTTGTTGGGCCTGCCCCCATTGCGCCGCAATAATTTCATCAAAGGCTCGTCTATTATAAATTTGAGTTAACCCATCAATTTTACTTATTTTTTCAAGCTTAAAATTTTGATCTTTTACTTGTTTAATTAACGCATTAAAACCGCTAATTAAAACACGCATTTCTAAAAATTGATTAGTGAATCTCAAAGGCTGCAAATCGTTTTTAACCAACATTGAATTAATAGCGGACGCACCATTAATAAGTGGCTCAATAAAGTAACGATTCACTATATAAAAACCCAATAACGACATTACAAAAAACATTAACAAAATAAGTTTTAAATAGTGATCAAATAAAACTGGCAGTGTTTGATGGTGGTGCTTAATGTTCAAAGCAAGAAGTGGATTACCGTTTACATCTAGAATCACCCTTTTCCTTTGAGTGGCAATGTCCTCTCCTTGAAGGCTCCCTTTGAGTGGCAATGTCCTCTCCTTGAAGGCTCCCTTTGAGAGTTACGATATTGTTTAAAGAACTAGCGTGTTCTATTTTTGAATAGCTAAGCTCTACTTGTGCAATCTCAGCTAAGGATTTGATCAACGACGTCCTTACCTTTTTTATAAAAACAATACTACCAACAGGCTCGCCTGTTTTATCTGTTCGCTTTATAACATGCGATGCAAACATGACAGGACCATCCTCTGTTTGTAAAAAACCAGAATGCCTTAAACTGTTGTCGTCTTCAGAGGCTTTTGAATTAGGAATAATTGTGCGGTTTAGCTTATTAACCTGTAAATCTAAATCAGGCGCATCAAACTCAATGTGTTTAATATAGTCGTACGCTTGCCCGTAAACCATATTAAAATTCATGTCATAAATAAATACGCCATCTATTTTAAGTGAGTAGAAGGTGTCCCCTACAAAGTTTGAATCTACATATTCTGCGTCAAAATCAGCCATATAATTATAGGTCTCATCCCATACGGCGTAGTCATAATTGAGTGTTTCTAAAAATATAAACTCTTTATCAAGCGCAATTTTAAGACTTAACAATTCACGATTTTGATAATCTTCAATACTATTATTTATAGCCGGCAGGCTAAAAAAATAGCGGTATCCAACTAATAAACTTGTTACAAAGCACATTAAAATTAAAGTACCTATTATTACAAAAAATCTTAATGTCATAGTCTCTATCTAATCGTGTAAAATTAAGCCAAAGTAGCTTACGTTTTGTGTTTTAGACTTACTACACCTAAACCATAAATAATTAGCTTCTTACTAAAGCGTAGTATAAATTCATGAGCAAGAATAAACAAAGCTTACTATTAATTTTTATAACGTTAAGATGTTTAGCCCCTTCAATGATACATTTAATATAGACATAAAATTACATATTTACAGTGGTACAAAAAACTGAAATCATTCCGCTACAGAAGATTCTACTTTTGATGCAGATGAACTCGCAACCTCCAATACTTCATAATAATTTAAACCATCTATTTTTTTGCCAATAATAAAGTAATTCATTTCGCCCATCATGGTCGGGTCGCCTATTATATCTTCTGCGCTTTGCACGTCAGAAAATTGAATTGAGATTAAGGCACCTAAAAAGCGCATTGAATCTTGAGGTTTTAATGCCTTTAAAACTTTATTAACTCCCGCCTGAGTTGATTCAGGCGTGGAGCCATCAAACTTAAAATCACTTTTTGTACTAGCGCATGCACTAAGCATCAATATTGATAATGCGATAAGTAACTGCTTCATAAATATATCCTTATTGGTTTTATTAGTTATTCGTGGTACTTGCGGATCATCGCCACTTTGCCGTTTTCAATTTCGATTACTTCCATCATTACTGATGTATATTCTATTGGTTGCTGATTTTGCGGATGAATACCTTTTACATCGTTTTTATAACGAATAGCAAAGCCTGTATCGTTAAACACAAATGTATTAAGCAGTGTGCTTTCAAACAACGTGTGCGCGCCTAAGTAAAAGCTCATGCCTTTGCGCATTTGCTTTTTACCATCAGGAGTACGTGAGTCATCGGGTTGATACGGAATATGCTGATTACCAATATCATCAGTTAACAATGCAAGATAAGCCTCAAGCTCTTTAGTACCTGCATTAGGTGCTTGTGTAGCGGTCATTGTTTTATAGTACTGCTGCGCAAACGCATTTAAGTCGAGTGGCTTTTCTGCATACGCCGAAAAAGCAGTTACTAAAGCTAAACCGAACACTAAAAGTAGCCTCATTACTTATTCCCTGTAGTTAAAAGTATTGGTTCATTTATAGGTACACCATATTAATGCGCTCAATAATAAAAACAAATAACTTTAAGTAACACTAAGCGTAAGTATTCTAAACAACATATGAGGATTAATATATTAAACGGTGCGTAAAAATTTGAGTACTGGTTGTATCTGTTCTACAAACGCCTTTGAGTGATTTAAACAAGCCACTATTGACTCCATACAGCTATCCACTGTATTAAATTGAATTCCACCTTTCTTCTTATACACTTTATAAAATTTAGAAATATATATTTGGAGCAAGACACGGAGCATTTTTCCAGGTAAATCGTAAGCAGTAACTCCCGAACTTTGAAAATTATCTTCAAAATAAGCTTTAGCGTCTAATTCAGACACACCATTAGGTAGCAACGATTGAATTAATTGATTAATCCTATTTTCACAAAGTCCCCACTCTGGTGGGTTCTTATGTATAGAACTATTTCCCCAGGCGACTCTGACCTTACTTGGATCTGGGCTAATTTTCCTTTGATAAAAAAATAATGCATACAAAAGCCTTCTTGCAGCACTATCAACCTCGTCAAAAAAACCATCTAAATTAAAGAGTTCGACTATATCTCTTTTTTTAGCTTTAAGAGCTATAGCTAGAGAAGTACTTATAGCATCTTCGCAGATAAAAAAATTCTCGATAGAATAACGAGTGAGATTAACTACCTTATCTGAGTGAATTGTTAAATCAAAATCCTTATCAGTAACACAAATAAAATTTTCATTTACATACTCATTAATAAGCTCTTTAATATTATTTTTACCACCCAAATGGACTACATCCCAAAATCCAATGTCATCATCTGGTAATATTGTTTCTATCACAGATTCATATATTGGAGTATCGTTAACACCTTCTACAACAACAAAATTTACAGACTTTTCCATCATTATTCGTATTATATTTTCTTCTGCAGTGTATTTCGGAATCCCTTCCATATCAAAGCGCCCCAAGATCTATTTTATTTGATTTTCTCGAAATTATTGAAGGCGAATGTGTCGCTACTATAATTTGAGATTTTGGAGAGAGTTCTAAAATCGAAGGCAACATCATTCTTTGCCAAGTCAGATGCAAAGAAAGTTCAGGTTCATCAGCGATAAATACAGCCCCATTACTTCTAGATAAAGCGGCCCGTCCCAACAAAGCTATAATATGCTTTTCCCCAGAGGACAAGTTTTTCAAATCAATTATCCTTGAACCTGAACGAACCTCAAATGAACCATTTTTATTAATACAAAAATATTTGTTGTTTAAGAATTTATTCACTATGCGCTCATAGTCATGGAATAAATCCCATAGGCCATTCCTGTCATCTTGTAAACTTTCAACATCATCAACTATTGTTTCAAACCTTTCAAAAAGTGTTCTAGCTACGATTAGTTTAATAAATGATTCTGATACTTTCCCTTCGGCTTTTTGAACGTTTTTTTTCAGAATTTAAATTTGTTTGAGATTTTAACGTTTCAACATATTCGACTGCTAATCTCGTTTCATCATCTAACCTTGCTAAAGTTTCAAAGTTTTCTTTTAACTTTTCTTTTGGAACTTCTAGTCCAGCATATTTTAGTTGTTCAAATAGGTCTTCAACAACGTAACTATCTCTTTTAGACTCTTCTGCAAGCTTTGGAAATGTAGAATGAATTTCTTTACCGATTAAAAATTTTTGTACTATCTGCGATTTAAAACTTTCAAGTTTTTTATTATCTTCCCGAGTTAAGTCAACAGCCATACATTTAAACGCATCTTCAATTTCTTTTAGTACGACCGTACTCGCATCAAATCTAGATGATTCGGTCTTTGAGTCCCATTTTTTATACCTAGCTAATTCAGATTCATCCATTGAATCCCATTCATTGCTTTTCACCCGAAGAAGTGGCACATGTGTCAAATTAATTAGGGAGCTTAGTTTTTGTAATAAAGCTTGGTGTTTGCGAGATTTCATAATTCGACGATAAAAGAAAATACGTCCTTCATATGTTGGATACTGAAAAGTGACTTCCTCACCATCAAGAACATATGCAACAAAACTATAATCAGACTCATCTATACCCTTGGTACTGCGATTAAATGGATTCATATCAAGTGTATTATGTCTGTGTGCTGGCGTTCTGTGCTGTGATAATGATGTAGTAGTATCCAAAATATTATCTTCTACTGGTAATAAAGACTTATAAACAGAAACTTCACTGAACTCACCTTTTTTTTCAATAGTGATTTCAACATATTCAAACTCAATATCAGTTAAAACACCTATATCACCAGCTAATACAGCAACTATCAAATTTATTAGTGTAGTTTTGCCTGTACCATTATCACCAAATAAACAATTTGAGCCGTTATCAAATTCGATAAGGTAATCATTACCAGGCTCAAACAGACCTACTACCATTACTCTTCTTATAATGTTATTCACTTGCAATCCTTATATGTGAAATTGATCTAGCCAATTAATCAAAAATCCTGACATCTACTTTTAGAGTACAGAAAAGTAGTATTTAATATCAAGAATAAAAGAAAACCTTTTATTCTTGATATTAAATGTTTATAACTATTAACACCTACATTTTGCTTTTTACTCTATTAGTTGCAACGCTATTGGCAGGGTCGTCTGGCCAAAAATGCTTAGGGTAGCGGCCTTTCATTTCCTTTTGCACATCGCGGTAACTGCTAGCCCAAAAGTGTGCTAAATCTTGAGTTAGTTGCAATGAGCGTTTACCTGGCGATAGCAGCTCCATAAGCAATGGCAGTTTACCGTTGGCAAGCATAGGCGTACTGGTCAAGCCGTAAACTTCTTGCATGCGCACGCTTAGCTTTTCGGGGCCATCAAGCTGGTATTCTATTTTTATATTTGAGCCACTTGGCACCGTTAATCGCAGTGGTAACAGTGCTTTTAAAGCGGTTTGTTGTTGCCAATCAAAACAGTTTTGTAATGCTTCAAAGTAGTTAAACTTTTTAAGCTGCGTGAGCGTTTTAATATCTTCTAAAAACACACCTAGCCACTGCGTTGCATTTTGAATGAGTTGTTGCTCATTTATTTTTGGGAATTTATCGGGCATTAAATTACTTGCTAAGCTCATACGTATCAGCAATTGCTGCGCATCAGGTTGCTCGTTAAATAATGCAAAACCGTGTTTAGCAAATAAGTTAAGCCACGCTTTAGCACGCTCGCTCTTATCTAGTTTTTGTTTACTAGGTTGGCTGGTGAGTGTTATAGCCCCGAGTTTTACTTCATCTTGATGAATAAAACGTGCTGATTTTTCGTCAAACTCACAGCGAGTAAGTTCACTAAATAAATGCGGTAAAAATTCTTGTAACTCAAATGGGTTAAGCGCAGTGGCTGTAAATATACGCCCTCCTTTGTGCCCGCCCATGGTTGCTATAGCTAAGTAATCGTCGTTGTGCCAGTAATCGGCATTTAACTCAGCACCTGCACCATTGGCAAGTAGGTAACCATTACCGCGTTTTTTAGCAATACGATCGGGGTATGCCAATGCCACTAGCAAACTAATATAATGCGTATTTAATTCGCTGTTTTCGTCTTTTACTTTTAAACGGCTTTGCCAATATTTTAACTGTTGCTTAAATACCGGATGCGGACGTTGCTGTTGGCTATGCAACGCTAAACTCAACTCGTTTGCACTGTTTACTCGGCTCTCAAGTAATGCCACTAAATAAATAGCGAGCCTAAAAATACCAGGGAGTTGGTCATCAAGTATTTGTGCTTTTAATAGCATATGCGCCAAACGAATATCAGCACCAAAACCTAACATTTTACTGCCAAGCGGTGTGAGCTTACCTTTACTATCAATAGCTTCTAGCATGTTAAGCAGGTTACTTGCTTGCTCGCATTGCTGAGCAGTGGGCTTATCGAGCAAGGTTAGATCATCAATACTGGCTCCCCATTGCTTTGCCTCAAGCATAAGCTGGCTTATGTCTGATGTGAGTATTTCGGGATTGTCGTGGCTATTACGTCTCTCAAAGGTTTGCTTTGAGCCAATTCGATAAACAATGCCCGGCTCTATTCGTCCTGCACGCCCTGCACGCTGCACAGCAGACGAGCGCGATATACTTTGTGTTGTGAGCTCAGTAACACCTGTTTTTAAATTAAAGGTAGCTGCACGGCGCTTGCCGCTGTCAATTACAATGCGTATGCCTTCAATAGTTAAACTGGTTTCGGCTACATTGGTGGTAAGCACTACTTTGCGCATGCCGTTTGGTGCAGGAGCAATAGCAGCTTGCTGATTAGCTTTATCTTGCTCGCCAAATAGCGTTGCGACTATGCAGTTACTGGGTAAATCGTTCAGTGCTTGTTGCACACGTAGTATCTCAAATTGCCCAGGTAAAAAAACCAATGCGCTGCCTGTTTGCTCATTAAGTGCTTGTTTTATTATGGTAGGAATTGCATCAAGCCAACGGCTTTCATCTTTTATGGGTATGTATACTTCGTCTATTGGGTAGCTACGACCGCTTGATTGAATTACAGGGCAGTCAAAAAACGCAGTGTAACGCTCTGTATCTAGCGTTGCCGACATAAGCATGATGGTTAAATCTTCACGCAGTGCACTTTGGGTCTCGAGCGCAAAGGCAAGTGAGGTATCGGCTGCAATTGAACGCTCATGAAATTCATCAAATATAAGTAAATCTATATCGCTTAATTCGGGGTCGTTTTGCAGCATGCGCGTTAGCATGCCTTCGGTGACTATTTCAAGACGCGTATTAGCGCTTACTTTGCTCTCGCCCCTAATCCGCAAGCCCACACTTTGCCCAATACTCTCGTTTTGGCACTTTGCTAAGTAACTGGCAATATTACGTGCAGCTAAACGGCGAGGCTCTAGCATTACAATACGTTTAAAATGCCCATCGCGCATTAGTTGCAGCGGCAACCACGTAGATTTACCCGCACCAGGCGGCGCTTGTAATAACGTAATAGGATTACTTTGTAATGTAGTAACGAGTTGTTGATATATGTCTTGAACCGGCAGCACAGCTATTTACCCTAAATTGCTTTGCAGGCATTGTAACAAAAAACCAAAGCCTAGCTGCGATTGATACTGAATAGTTGCAATAAATTGTAATGACCTAATGAAACTAGGAAGGTTTGCAACGAGAAATAAGCTAAACCTGAAAGATATCATATGACTAGAGAATCAAAAAAACCATTCGCGAACAGCGATAGTTTGAATATACCAATAAAAAATTGAAAATATGTAGGATTCAGGAAAGTCGACATTATAACGTTTGAGCAACAATATTTATCTGAGTGAGAAGGTGAAGTACCAGATAGCATACATGCTCTAGCACTTGAAAAGCAGCTACAACGTACTTTAAGGCATAATGATAATTAAAAAGCTACTGCGAATTAAACACTTACTTAAAAGTGGTAAGCCTGTCAAGTACGTAGTAAATATAAATCAGCAAAAACTGTCATAGCGCCCCCTTAGATTCAGACTATAAGTGCATAACTTGAATTGATAGGAAGAGTGATCAGCTGAATATAGGTTAGCTGCTTTTCCTTCAGCAAGAAATGCAATAATGAAAAATATATAAACAACTAACCTATGAAGAACGATGCCAAATTTATGCGCTGAATAGAAGTGGGATGAGTCAAAATATAATAGCGAAACAACTAAAAATCAGCCAATCAACCAATTAGTAAAGAGTTAGCTAATAATACAGGGTTACGTGATTATCGTATTAAGCAAGCTCAACGATGCATTGGTTAAGCGCATAACCAATGCATCGAAAACAACTAAGATAATAGCTAAACGTATTAAACTGCTCAACCTAAAACAAGAGAAAAAATAGAGTCCTAAAAATTTCTAGTTGGCTTAAACTCAATAAAACGATACAGATTAGCTATAAATGAATTTATACCAATACCTTAAATATATGATTTAATGTTCACATTAAAAGAAGCTGATATTTATCACGATTTTTCTGTACTAATTAACAGCATATCTAATGTACAACATCTATTGAAATTACTTGCAGTTTCCCACTTTACTGGGGGGAAAATAGAACTGGAATAACCTCTTTTTTAAAGATCAGTAGAAAAAGTATAAATATCTAGATCAAAGCATATTTAGATCATGGTTTAATGGAGCTCAATGCCAAATCACCCACTAGTAGATCACCCAGATTAAGCTCTAGACAACGCGTCAAGTAAAATAACACGTCAATCAAAGTAGAAGGTGGTCGCCTACAGGGTAAAGATATTCAATAATTCATTGAAAAAGAGTTTGGTGTTATCCACCTCAAAAAAATATTTATCAACTAATGCATAAGTTGAATCTAAGCTGGGTAGCGACTCACTCTGAACACCTAAAGTAATAAACTGAAGCACAAGACGCTTTAGCAAATTCTAAATAAAAACTATCCTTAATATATCAGAGCACATGTGCCTTGATAATGTGCCTGGTTGGTTTCAAGATGAAGTACTGCTTGGTCAATGAAATATAACCTCTAAAATATGGACAGTAAAAGGAACAAGATCTAGAACTATTCAGCAGCAGTTTGAATATGCGCACCTCTTCGGTACTACGTGTATTAACACCGGACAGACAGAAGTACCTGTTTACTGATGAGTGATACTGAGGGAATGCTAGCATACAGCGACAGGTAAATACTCAGTAGTAATAATAGCTCTAGCGAGCTTGCACCAAAGCGATCTAGCCAGTGAATTCAATAGTATCAGTATCATACATATTCCACTATTTTCACCCGCGCTAAATCCAATAAAGTAAGTATTGAAGTGATTGCGGCAAAATTAATTAGCCAACCGGTGGTTTCGAATACTGTAACAGCACCTTAGAGCAGTCATGTAGGACGTGGAACCAATTCTGCGAATAAACGAGCGCGATTATAGAGACAGGGTTAATTTGGAAACTAATTAGCGGAATTGGTATTACTGTCAGCTTATAGCACTAAGCTTACTAAAGAATACGCCATGAAATCTAGAAAATGCCGAGTAGGTGAAATGTTTAATGAAGCGGGAGAAATACTAGCCCTGTTAAAGGTCATTAACGCAGATAAAGTGACAAGCTATATTTGTGATAATGATAAACCGAGTAAGAGCACCAATATCGTCCTGTTTGATTACCATAGTAGTCGTGCGGGTCAATATACGGTTTACTTTCTTGAACTTTATCAAGGCTATATTCATATTGACGACTACAAGACTTACGAGAAAACACTCGTTGCATACCTTGCCTATGTACGTCGTAAATTCATCGAAGCGCAAGACAATAATAAGAAAACGGGCAAAGCAGATACGGCACTCAACTCGATTGGTAATCCCTACAGCATTAAACAATGCGATCAAAGAAAAGCTCAACATTAGACAGAAAAAAGCAAATCAATGGTTAATTAAGTATCAAGAAAAAATCCCACCGAAAAAAGCTATCAGCAAAGCAATTAACTATAGTATAAATTACTTTGAAAAATTCCGCTGCTTACTAGAAAATAGAAAACTTAAAATTGATAACAATCAAGTTGTACGCGCCATGAAACCCTTTATCATAGGTCGCAATGCATTCAAATACCTGCAATGGCGCGCATACCAGTGCGATACTCTATGTCCTGCTGAACAGCGAGATAACCGAGAGCCACTAATACCTTGGAACATTAAGCAAGGCTAGGTGTTGTTAGCTAGACGTGCATAGTAATTTTGGTCACTCACTAAGAAAGCAATATTATACTAATAAGCAAACAAACTTGAGTGCCAAAATAACTAAACTTAAATGCGCAATGTATTCAGAGGTAATAAAGCAACTTGTTGATCAGGACTATAAACAGAAGAAGCTGCTAAGGCGATGGATGATTGGTAAGTCAACAGTGAGTAAATGAGTAAATGAGTAAACAACTTAGACTTTCGCCGGTTTATTGTAATTTTCAACAAACTCCGTGTAAATGTCACTTATATGGCTATGAAAAGCATCGATACATGAATTCATAAAATCAGCTCGTTTATTTAAATCATCGTAATAATAAACATTTGATATAATATATGTTTGAAAATATCTAAATGTACCCTGTATTAACCAATAAGCGGCAACATCATGGCAGTTAACGCTCTTATAAAGCCCTATTAATATTTTATTCTGAATTGTAAATGCGTTGACTAAAGCTTCTCTCGTCTTAAAGTGGGGCATTGTTATAGCAATTAATTGCTCTAATATTTTTTTAGTTCTAATTCTAACTTCAGTTAAACTATTATTAATATTACTAAGAGAAGATTGCTCTAATGATGATGCCTCTTGTAGTAAAGTGGTAATCATATTCTTTTTATATTTAATATTTTTTTGAATTTCAATATCATTTACACTCTTAGGCTCTGCATTTAATATAAAAGCTCCATCAGACGTATTGAACACCTTAAGATGGCTGCTATGTCTCAATAGTAGCTCTATATTTAATCTAGATGAGTCAAAAGTATAAGTCGTTAGAACTTCATCTTTAAAATTACCTTTTACATACATATCACCCTTCATTAACTTTTTCATTAACTCTTTATGCTTAAAATCACTGTCAAAATAGATACTATGTTTAGAATGGTGGTTATTTTCAGAAATAAAACCAAAATCCATACCAACTAAGTAAACTTCTTTGAAACCAAGCTTATCAGCTATAGCTAAACCGGTATTCGATACAGTGGGATTGATATAATCTGGGTAAGTATACAGTTCTTTCCTATCAAGTCCGCGAATGAAACTTCCACCGCAATCACTAATTTTAGGTAGTAAGTAGGCCGTTTTAAAACGCTTTAAAACTTCATCATATACAGTATTTAAAGCAATAATATTTAGATCTTTTAATTTAATAGTTAAATCATTAGTTCGTTCAACAACGTTTACCCAATCTAATAAGCCTGCAGTACGCTCCATTTCAACATGAATATCAGGCACTATCTTATTCACCAATAATGCTTTTAATGCCGTACCACATGATATTATAATTAAATTATCTTGGTTTTCTTTTAAGAAATCTATTGTTAAATCTAATGAAGGTCCGTTTGCTACAACAAATACAGGAGAGTCTTGCAATCGGTTCTTAAATAAAGAAGGTTTTTTTAATATAGGATATTTTGCATTTAAGTTAGCTAAGGTGTGAGATAAGCCTATTATCTCATCTTCAAAAAAACCCCACCCTGCATGCATGCTATGACCAGCTGCTTTTATTTTTTCAACAATTTTAGTTATCAAAGGGCTATCATAATGCTTGAAAAAGTACATTACACTCATATTAAAGTGGCCTTGTTGAAATAAAAATGAAGATATTTCATTAACTACATTATGTTCGTCACCTCCAACGCGAATAGAGAACTTCCCCCCCTTTGTTGTACACATTTCAAATAAAGGGCGTAACTCTACACAATGTAATAACGCATAAAAGCTATCTTTATTTGGTTCAAATAAAAACACATTTAATACATTTTTTATATTAAATAACTCCTCTATTTGATAACCCAATCCTCCTCCGAGAAAACACACAAAATCAAGCTGGCTTTCACTTGCTGGATTACTAATTTTATTGTCAGTATTTGCACTTCTGACATTATAAATAGACTTAAGCAACGCGGCATGCTTGAACATAATGTCCTCATCAGATTGATGCCTTATTTCGTAATTGTTGTAAGCTGGTTTCTCTAGAAACTTAGTTACTTGTTTTTTAGCCAAGTTTCGTGGTTGTTCTTTATAAACAAATTGATTATTATTATATAAATTTTCATATCCATTCTCATCAATTACTACACCCGTATTTACAGGTTGATAATCTTTAAAAAAATCATATAAGCTAGGCATTTTTTCTTTCAGCAAAGCCAAGTTTGCTAGCAAAGTAGCTCGTAACATCATTTCTTTTAGCTCATTACTCTCGGTACACAAAACAGATTCCTTAAAATAAATTTATATAGTTTCAAGTCTAAGTCACTTAAAAAATGATGCAAGCAATTGCTATGCTTTTTACATATCGGCTAAAGTTAATTACACTTGGACATCTAGGTTAGGTGCCGATTACAATCAAGTCATTCAAGTTATCTAGAAACTTGTCGATATATAGATAACAATAAATTCATGGCATTATTATTGCTTTTATTTATATAATTTTCATCGTTTTAAATTTTAGGATTTCTCCATGGCTCACGTTTCAGTAAAAAAATACAGTCAAGTTCGTGCTAGTAATATTGCCGAAATGGCACCCTACGAACAAGTAAGCCTTATATTTAGTAATATCATCGGTCGTTTAGCAGCAACAAAGGGTTTTATTGGGCGTAATGAAATACAAAAGAAAGGTGAAAATATTTCAGCTTGTGTTTTATTATTTGGTGCCCTACAAGATGCACTTAATTTAGAAGTAGAGCAAGACCCTAGTATTTCTGACAATTTATTGGCACTGTATGACTACTGCCAACGTCGTTTAACGCAAGCGAATATAAATAATGATATTGAAGCTATTATGGAAGTATCGAGTATTGTTAAAGAAATTAAAGAAGGCTGGGATAACATTCCGTTAGACCAACGTAACCCAAGAGTTTAATTTTAATTATGGACTCACAGCCTTCTCGGCAACAACTAACAAGCCATGCTGAGCAGATAAAAACTCTGCTTAGTAAAATTGAAGTGTTAGTAAATGATGATAACGCAGACGAAGCTCAGCCTTTTTTAGACACTTTAAATACTAAACTAAAGCAATGGTGCGAAAGTAGCGAAGGTCCAAGTACAGAGCAATTAGAATTAATTCAGCTTCGTATAAATACCATTTTAGTTAAAGCGAATAGTGCAAAAAACGAATCGTCAAAAGCCATTATTAAACATAAAAAGTCAGTAAAGGCGATAAAAGCTTATAAAACCATCTAGTGAATAGGTTTAATAAACTACCTTTATTCAAACTAAGTACATGGCTACATCTTACTATTTGAACCAAAGAACAGTACATAACAAAAAAACCGCTAAGTTTAAACTTAGCGGTTTTTTATTAAATCTATAATACCTTTAACTCAGCTACTAATTTGATTGCCTAACTACGCCTGGCATGTTCTCTAACTGAGCTTGAACATAACTACTGGTGTTATTAAGGCTCGCTACTAATAAATCCATCGCATTATATTGAGCATATAGTCGAGATGATAGCGACTCCATTTTACTAGCAAGGTCCAAGCGATCGTCATCTAAATCATCTAGTTGATTTGTTTTACTGTCTATTCGGTTTTGAATAATACCGTCGGAATCTGTATAAAAGCTCATTAGCTCATCAAACGACTGTGCAAAACCATCATCGTCGTTACCTACAAAAAACTGTTGCACTAAATTTACATTAGCGTCTATTTGCTCATCGAGTGTTTCAGTATTTAGGGTTAAAACACCGTAGCGGTCTGTTTCAACACCTAATTGCGAAAGTGATAACGAATTACCATCGCCTAAATCAACTGATTCAGTTATTTCACTACGAAGCTTTGACATAACACCACGAAGTAGTGAGTCACCAGCCATAACACCAGCACCACCTTCACCAGAAGCACCTAATGTATTACTAAGCTCAAGCAACTCGTTATAACTTGTAATAAAGCTGTTTAACCCAGATTGAATATTGTTATTATTTTCGGTAACCGATATATCGCTTATGTCATCATCAACATCATGCGGTTTTTTAGCTGTGATTGTAATACCGTCAATCACTCCGGCAAATTCATTAGATGAACTACTTACAGTTAGCGAGCCATCAATGGTAATTGATGCATCAATTGCTGCAATTATTTCACTCGCATTTTGCACACCAGCAGAGTCAAATGCCAAACGGGAAAGACCATTCACATCGGTGTTATTACCATCGGTATCAGCAATTTCTATTTTAATTTCATTTTCTGCACCGCTATTTTTAGCGGACATAACCAAATGCTGGCCATTATCATCAGTAATGATAGTTGCATTAATGCTGTCGTTATCGCTGCTATCGTTTATAGCATCACGAATTTCACTAAGTGTAGCAGTATCAGATACGTCAATATCAAAGCTGTTATTGCCCGAGGTTAAGGTCATTGTTCCCTCACCTACCGCTGTATCAGCACCGAATGCTTGCGACAGTATTTTATGTTCCGTGGCTAAATTATTAACTTTTACATCATAACCACCTGGTTGAGCATCTTCGTCTGCACTTATAGATATAAAATCATCATTACCTGATGTACTGCGTTGCTGGTATTTATCGCTATCACCCAATGCTTCCATTGAGGTTTGTACTTTTTCAAGCGCAGACTTAAGTGCACCAACGGCAGAAATATCTGTAGTTAACTTACTTTCAGTAGTATTTAAACGAGATTCAGCAGGTGCTTGTTCAGCATTAACTAGTGCATCAACAATGTCTGCTACCGCTAACCCAGAACCTAACCCATTAAATGTAATAGACATACTTTACCTCTTTAAATACTCAAAAATAAACTAACTTAGTATTAGTAATTAGAACCGCTCACTAAACCGTTTGATCAATTAAAATACCTGCAGACTCAGACAATTTGGATACCAAACTCAATACTTCCTCAGAAGGGTATTGCTTAATAACTTCACCGCTGTTTTTATCAAGCACTTTAATTACATCGCGACCTGAATCTTCATCAACTTTAAATTGCAAGCTTCGGTTCATTTCGCCCATAAAATCCTGCAATTGTTGCGCCATTTGTTCTAGCTGTTCGCGTTCTAATGGCTGAGCTACTTCATCTTGATTATTATTTTTGTACTGGTTTTGCTGTAATTTTTGTTGATTCAGCACTTCCGTTTGCTTTACATCATCAACTGCTCGCTCAGTTAAAGAATGAACAGTTTGCCCGACTTGCTTATCATTACCAGCAATGGGGGACGATAATGTAGTAATTTCTGCATTTGAAGTGATTGTATTCATAACAGATTCCTATTTGTACTTAATTAAACCAACAATAGCTTAGTTTTTATTCTTAAACCACAAAAGGAGGTAGCTAAAGCCACCTCCTTTTTAAAATACTAATACTGACTTTATGTATTAGTTAGCTGACCATTAAGCTATTACTTTTAACTTATTAACCTAATAAGCTAAGTGCTGTTTGCGGTAACTGATTCGCTTGCGAGAGTATTGACGTGCCCGCTTGTTGTAAGATTTGATTCTTCGTCATTTGCGCTGTTTCTGTCGCAAAGTCAGTATCTTGAATACGGCTACGTGATGCAGATACGTTCTCAGAAATATTAGCAAGGTTACTAATTGTATGACCAAAACGATTTTGCACCGCACCCAAATCAGCACGCTGGCTATCAATCATTGCAATTGCACCATCAATTACATCCAACGCATTTTGAGAACCCGCTTGCGTTTCAATATTCATCGTACCAACATTATCCAGAGCAGATACATTAGCAGTTGCAGTAGCACCTAAAGTAGTATCACCAGACGTAACTGAAAATGCCTGTGTAGATGATAACCTTATAGCACCTGCCACCACTGCAGACCCCCCAGCTGCTGCTAATGTTACAGCCGTATCAGCTATATCACCGTCATAGTCAACACCTGTAACAACCACATCTCCAGTGCCTGAATAGTCAGTTATTTCAATATTATCTCCTGATTCATCAGTTAATATCATCTTCCCAGCTTCAGACACCGCTGCAGAAATACCGGTCTCACCTGAACGTTCGTTAACGGCACTCGCTATTGCGGCCATATCAGAACTAGATGCGGGGTTGGCTGAAATAACACTACCATTTAGTTTAAATGAAAGTGCTCCGCCAAGTGTTAATCCCGAAAGTTCAACTTGCGTTCTCGCATCGGCAGTTACACCTGTAGATGACTGTGCTGCATTTATCGATTCAGCAATATCAGCAGCACTTGAGTCCTCTGTAGTCGCTATAAGCGTATCTTCACCATTCTTACCTACTAACGTAATGCCTGCAGATGTTACACCATTTGATAATCCAGATGTTGTTGCAGCAGCAGCTTCACCTAAACCTAGCGTGTCTCCACCAAGGTCAAAAGATTGAACACCAATATCGCTAGCAGCAATACTATTTAATGATACAGAAATAGTTTCGTTTGCATTTGCACCCACTTGAAACTGCTTAGTACCAAAGCTGCCATCTAGTAATTGCTGCCCACCAAACGATGTTGTGTCAGAGATTCGTGTCAATTCAGTTTGCAAAGCTGATACTTCCTTTTGCAACGCATCTCTGTCTGTTGCAGAGTTTGAACCATTTGCTGATTGCAATGCAAGTTCACGCATACGCTGAAGGATGTTTGTTGATTCATTCATTGCACCTTCAGCTGTTTGTGCCATTGAAATACCATCGTTGGCATTTCG
>NZ_AUTQ01000224.1 GCF_000498095.1 Pseudoalteromonas sp. TB64 | reverse complement strand
CCCAGAGCATGCGCTGCCTCTGCGTTATCGAATGAAATACCTGCTATACCATCTTCACCTGCGAGCATTCCTACAAGTAAAAATAGCACCAGCACAGGCAAGCCAACGCGTGCAGATAATTTACTCGATATTACTCCGAGTAAAATCAAAATAGCACTTACAAGAATGATATTATCAATTACAAACATAGTGTGGGTTTACAGCCTTATATAAGTTAAAAAGTAGAGTTGCCAGCTATTAAAAAGCTTAAAGCGCTTGCTATACAATAACCTAAAAAATATAAATATGGGTACTTAAGTCTATATTTAGATAGTTTAAATGGAAGTTAGATAATCGTTGGATTTAATATTACTTAGCTCAACTTAGCTCAACTTAGCTCAACTTAGCTTAGCTTTATTTATTTTTAAAACAAAAAGCCTGCAATTAAGCAGGCTTTTCAATAACTGTAAGCAATAATAAAAGGTATAACGTGCTTTAGCGCATCATACGCGTTCTTTTAAAACGCTATTTACAGTCTGATTTTATGAAAATCCATGCTCAATATCTCGAAAATTCCATTGTCCGTTTGGATCTGCTATATCAATTAATTCACACGCTTTTTTATTCCAAGCAGCTAGCCATGTAATATAATTTGTTAGCTGATGGTAAGCTCGGTCTGGCGCATCAGAGCGAATTCTCGACATTGAAAAACCAGAATAAGTAGCACCACTTCCAATCCAGCCAACAATTGATGATACAGCTCCACCGCCTGGAACTATAAAGCCTGCAGTTGTTGTTACTAACCCTAATATAGTCGCTGTTTTTTCAACACTATTACCTGTTTTCATTATGTCGCCACTTATTACAGGATGTAATAAAGCGAGTAAATTAACAGCTTGTGGTTGATTAGAAGCAATTGCAACATCGTTTGACGTTTTTGAAGTGTTTGTAGGAGCTGCTCTTCCTCGCATTGCAGGAAGTAAGCTATTAAAAGATTTTTGGCTATTATTACTTGTAGAAAATTTAACTGATTCAGTACTCAAACCACCCGCTTTAACACGCTTTTGATCTCTTGGTGTTATATTTGATTTATAAGTTCTTTGTAATCGACGATAAACAGCTGCGCTACATTGTGTCATTTGTATTGCTAAAGCAGCTTGATCTTTAAAGGCTTTACCAATTGCACGTTCAGAAAGTTGCATTAATTGAGATTTTTTCTTAAGTGCGTGTTGCCCGATAATTATATCCACTAAAATATCCTTATTAATCATTTTATGGTCAAAATTATATCATGTTGGTTAATAATATTAATATCTAAAAACAAATGTTTGGATTGTTTTTTATTCAACTTATATAAATTGATATTAAATACTAAACAATTTTACAAACGTAATATTCTTCAAAGTATTACTGATATTTAGTGGAAGATTATAACGCATTAAAAAGCCTGCATAGTTGCAGGCTTTTAGGTAATTATTATTGCTCGTTTATTAAAGCATTACTTCTATAGTACGCTCTTACAAAACAATTATGCTTGTAACTAAGTAGGCTACAAATGTAAGACCACCACCAAATAAGGCATACGGTAGCTGCGTTTTAACGTGTGTGAGTAAATCACACCCCGATGCAATAGCCGNGATACGGCGCTGGTGTCGGATATAGGCGAGCAGTGATCGCCAAATATACCACCACCCAAAATAGCACCAACAACAAGCGACGGCGGTAAACCTAGCGCTTGAATAAGTGGCACACCGATTGGGATTAATATAGCAAACGTACCCCACGATGTACCTGTAGTAAACGACATTACCGCGCCAGTTAGAAACAGCACCGGTACGATTAAGTAAATAGGTAAGTAGTCGCCAACAAGTGATGCTACAAATACGCCAGTGCCAAGCTCTTTAAGGCTTGCACCGAGTGTAAGCGAAAGCAGCACAATGGCGACTAGCGGCATTAATTCGCCCATACCTTTAAAACCGGTATCAACTAATTGATGGTGCGTAAATTTACGTGAGCCAATCATTAAAAAGTAAGCTACAACAATGGCTAAAACTGTTGCGTACAATACTGATTTAGAACCGCTACCCTCGGCAAGTACACCATTACCGGTGTAATACATAAAACCAACCATGCTGGTAATTAGCGTAATAAGCGGGATTAACATGTAACGCGCTTTAGAGGCTTTTATATCATCTTTTAAGTCGGTTGTTTGAAGCTCTAGTTTTTCTTCGGCTTCTTTCATTGGACCGTGCACTTTATCAAACGCGATTGTGTAAAAAACAATGGCAAGGGTAATTATGGCGTAAAAGTTATACCCTACGCTGCCCCACAATACCGATACAGCCGACTCACCTAGCTCGTAGTTACCTAACAAACCAAGTACAAATGCGCCCCAGCCATTAAGTAGTATTAAAATACACACTGGCGCACTGGTGCTGTCAATAATGTAAGCTAGACGCGCTCGGCTCATTTTAAATTTGTCGAATAAGCCACGCGATAAAATACCGGAGGTAAGTACGCTCAGGTTAGATTCTATAAATACTGCAATGCCGGTAAACATGGTTAAAAAGCCTACTTGGCGCTTACTTTTTGCAATGCCTTTATTCATTAGCATATTAACAGTTGCTGCAACGCCGCCAGATTCACGAATATAGGCAAGCAGTGCACCAATTAAAATACTAAATATTAATATGCGTGTATTACCTGGCGAGCTTGCAACCGAAATAATACGTTCAATGGTATTTAAAAAAGTGTCAAACAAGCTATTACCTTCGCCCTGAAAGGCGAGTAAAAACTCAGAAGAAGCAACAGCAACAAGTAGCGCCATAATTACTTCTTTTCGCCAAAACACGATAGCAATCGCTATCAACGGCGGTAAAATAGAATACCAATGCATAAAAAGTTAACCTTAATTATCAGCGAGTGATACTCGCTTTGTACGCGCTTTAACGCTTATTTGTTAAGCCTAACAACATAAACCGGCTTAGTTTTATAGACCGCTTAGCTTAATGGATTGCCTTACTCAAGTCACCTGTAAATAAATCACTTAAGGTGGCACAGTTAGCACGTTTTAACCTATACGATAGCTTATTGATTTAGTAACGCCTCATAAATAAGCGACACTACCGATCCGTACTGTGCGGTTTCGAATTGTTTACCTGTAAATTCGTAACGTTTTTGCGAACCTTTAATTGCGCTATGGCGAGCATTAGTAAGTAAAACAATAGCCAAATCGTAAGCGGGGTCGATTACGGTTACTGTCCCCGTCCAACCTGTGTGCCCGTATGCTTGCGCGCTCGCATAAGGACCAAAGTGCCAACGCCTCGCTTGGTTGTTACCAGCAAGCCTAAAGCCAAGCCCGTAGGTTTCATCGCTGCTTTGAGGCGTTAAAAATTGTGCTAAGGCACTGGCACTAAATAATTGTTGGTCGCCGTAACCACCGCTATTTAATAATAGCTGACAAAGCACGGCTAAGTCGTGGGCATTACTAAATAATCCCGCATGCCCTGCTACGCCATCAAGTGAGTAGTAAGCGCGCTCGTCATGTACTTGCCCTTGTAAAACACCGGTGCGAATATTATCAAACTTAATGCGCCCGTCTCGCGTGTTACCGCTAAGCTCGGTGGCTGCAAATTGATTATGCTTAAAGCCTTTTTTAAGTGGATTAAATAACGTGTTAGTTAGTTTTAATGGCGCATAAACTTGCTGCTCTAGGTATTCGTCAAGAGGCTGCCCAGTAATGCGCTCAATCAGCACGCCTAAAATCATGTAATCAATATCTGAATAAACATGCTGCCCAGATGATTTATTACTAAAAGGTACGCTGGTAAGTAATAGCTGTTTGGTGGTTTTGCTATTTTGAGAATAAAACGCTTCACCATAACGACCATCTTTGCGATGAAAGTCAAATACTGGTGGGTATCCGGCGCTGTGAGTGAGTAAATCTTTTATTGTACGCTCAGTTCGCCCTTCACCTTTATATTCGCTTAAGTAGCTTTGCACGGGTTTATTAATATTCAATAACCCTTCGCTTACTAATTTCATAAGTGCAAAGTTGGTGGCAAATATTTTGGTGTTTGAGGCAAGATCAAACAAGGTATTAGTTTGCATTGGCTCTGGTCGAAGTAACATTAAATCACTTTGCTGATATTGCTTTGCATCGCCATAGGCGGTTAATTTTATTAGTTCACCATTTTTAACAANCAGCCAGTACAGCCCCAGGAAAACCCGTTTTTACATCACGCTCAATTAATTCATCTACTTCACTAAAATCTATATGCTTTATTGGCTCATCGTTTAAAGTAGGAAATGCAAAACGTAACGTTAAACTTGCGCCAACAGGGAGAATATTTTCAACTTTAAATGTATTAACACCATTATGAGTATTTTTTGCCAAACTGTAATTGTATAAAGTGTTTGCGCTCAGTTGGTTAACGTCGAGCTTTTGATTATTAATGTAAATATCGGCGCTTTGTGCGTTGCGGTTTTGTATCAATAATTGACCGCGTCCTTTGTAAGCTTTAAACGTTCCTCGGTTATTTACATAAAACCGACTGCTTGGATTTACCTCGGGAAACGTAACGACCACTTGTGCATTAGGCAGCTCTAAAAGTTGGCTTTTGGTAAGCAGTTGCAGCGAGCTAATAGGCTCCGGTGGTGTACTACAGCCCACAACAATAAAACTCAAAGCCACTATAAATATTTTTTTAATATAACCAATACTTTGTAGTTTTAAAGCAATAAACATGGGCAGCCCTTATTTATATAACAAGTAAGGCGCTCTTTGCGCTTTAAATTGCGAAAGCCCCGCCTGCCAGCTTTGTTTTATTTGCGATTCTGATTGCCCTGCTTCAATAGCTAAGCGTAGTTTATTAGTACCCGCTAGTTTATCCATAAAGTCAGCACGCTCAAAAAATGAGATGTTATTTTTACTAAGCTCCGTGTACGCATTTATTAAGTAAGTTAAATTTAGACCTGTGATGTTTACTTGTCTTAAATCGAGCCCTTGCACGGTTTGGTTTTTAAATTTAGGGTTTAAAGCAGCGCCTTTAATTGCGCGCGGTGTAAAATTAAAATCACCTAATGCAACTGGCGAATAGCCAATTACTTGAAACGCAAAGTCGGTACCTCTGCCAATACTGATAGGCGTTGCCTCAAAAAAGCAAAGCGACGGATAAAGCGCAATGGCTTGATCGTTAGGTAAGTTAGGGCTTGGTTTTGCAGGCAAGCTGTAAGTACTTTTGCGAGTGTAATGATCAACAGGGATCACGGTTAATTTTAAATAGGGCGCTTTATTGATCCAGCTCTCGCCTTTGATCATTTTGGCAAGTTCGCCAACGGTCATACCGTGTAACACAGGAATTGGGTGCATGCCTACAAACGATTTAAATTCTGGCTCTAATATTGGTCCGTCAACGTAAGCAATATTTGGGTTGGGTCTGTCGAGTACTAAAAATTCTATCCCCTGCTCTGCTGCGGCTTCCATCATGTAGTGCATAGAGCTTATATAGGTATAAAAGCGCACTCCCACATCTTGAATGTCAAAAATAATGACATCAACATCGACTAAAGCAGCTTGGCTTGGTTTTTTATTTTTACCGTAAATAGAAATAAGCGGAATACCGGTTTTGCTATCAACGGCATTTTTTACATGGGCGCCTGCATCGTGATCGCCTCTAAAGCCATGCTCAGGTGCAAAAATTTTAGTTATGTTTATGTTTTTAGTCAGCAGAGCATCTACTAAGTGAGTCTGCCCTACCGTTGATGTTTGATTAACTACCAGCCCTACGCGTTTATTTTTTAACTGCGGTAAATATTTAGCATATTGCTGCGCACCTACAACAAGTGAGTTATTAGCCTCGTTGGCTTGTGCGCTGGAAATAAAAATAGCGCTAATAATAAAAAAAAACGTAATAAATAGGGTTTTAAACATACTGCAATATCCTTTTCAACAAGACGTTTAAAGTAACATAGGTAATATTAAAGAGCAGCTTTAGAAAGGGGTTAAGTAGGCTTGAGTAGATATAATGATTAGAAGCTGGCGCTCCTCACGCGAGCAAGCTCAGCGTCTACACGAATGAATAAGCTCGAAGTTTAAATTAAAGATTAGAGCTGGTTTTATTTGTAGGCGTACAGCTTGCTGACGCGACGAGCAACGCTCGTAAATAAAGTATCAGTTATATCGGTGGTAAGTAATTAGAAGCTGGCGCTTCTCACGCGAGCAAGCTCAGCGTCTACAACGGATGAATAAGCTCGGAGTTTAAATTAAAGATTAGCGCTGGTTTTACTTGTAGGCTTACAGCTTACTGACGCGACGAGCAACGCTCGTAAATAAAGTATCAGTTATATTGGTGGTAAGTGATTAGAAGCTGGCGCTTCTCACGCGAGCAAGCTCAGCGTCTACAACGGATAAATAAACTCGGAGTTTAGATTTAAAGGATTAGAGCTGGTTTTACTTGTAGGCGTATAGCTTGCTGACGCGACGAGCAACGCTCGTGAATAAAGTATCAGTTATATCGGTAGTAAATAATTAGAAGCTACCGCTTCTCACGCGAGCAAGCTCAGCGTCTACAACGAATGAATAAGCTCGGAGTTTAAATTAAAGATTAGAGCTGGTTTTACTTGTAGGCGTACAGCTTGCTGACGCGACGAGCAACGCTCGTAAATAAAGTATCAGTTATATCGGTGGTAAGTGATTAGAAGCTGGCGCTTCTCACGCGAGCAAGCTCAGCGTCTACAACGGATGAATAAGCTTGGTATCTACAGGATAGCAATCTGTCAGCTTCACTTTATTTCAGGCACAAAAAAACCGACTTAATATCGGCTTGTTTATGAAAGTGGTGAGCGCAGGACGTATCTTGTAAGAGTGAACCTCCGACTTCTTGGTTCTCAATCCTCCTAAACTCTACACTTCACTTTATTTTAGGCACAAAAAAACCGACTTAATGTCGGCTTGTTTATGAAAGTGGTGAGCGCAGGACGTATCTTGTAAGAGTGAACCTCCGACTTCTTGGTTCTCAATCCTCCTAAACTCTACACTTCACTTTATTTTAGGCACAAAAAAACCGACTTAATGTCGGCTTGTTTATGAAAGTGGTGAGCGCAGGACGTATCTTGTAAGAGTGAACCTCCGACTTCTTGGTTCTCAATCCTCCTAAA
>NZ_AUTQ01000223.1 GCF_000498095.1 Pseudoalteromonas sp. TB64 | reverse complement strand
GAATTACTTGGTAAACTGTCGGGTCGTGCGGCTCAAGGTATAAGTGCGGGTATTTTTACCGCGCGAATTGGCTATAAAGCAATGGAGCTTAGCCGACCATTACCTAGGCTTGAAAATAAGCGCAGTTTATTAAAAGAGACGGTACAAAGCATTGCGAGTAAAATTATTAGTCGTAAAAAGCCACCAACGCCAGAGTAAGTATTTTTAATAAGTGTTTTAAAACGACTTTAAATAAGTTAAAGCTCACAATGACTTGGCAATATTTGTGTACAGCTATATGCATAAACTTTGCACAAATAGCCATCTGAGCATCCGGCATGCTTGCTGTTTTTAAGCCCATACGTTTTGATTATGAAATCGATAAAACATAATAATCAAAAAAATGAGCCTACAATGAGCAAGCATCATATAAATACCCAGTGTATTCACGGACCACAAAAAGCAAACGACCCGCACGGCGCACTCACTTCTCCTTTGTATCAAACCTCTACCTTTCATTTTGAAAATGCTGCACAAGGTGCTGCGCGTTTTGCAGGCGACGAGCCTGGCTATATTTATACGCGTTTAGGAAACCCTACAACTACCGAGCTTGAGCAAAAAGTTGCTCAGCTAGAAACGTGTGAA
>NZ_AUTQ01000222.1 GCF_000498095.1 Pseudoalteromonas sp. TB64 | reverse complement strand
GCCGCAGCTGCAACCGCAACCGGAATGGGGGCAGTGTCTGCGTCGGTATTAAGCTTTTTATCGCAAGGAGATCACCTTGTTGCTTCAAGTGCTTTATATGGATGTACCTTCGCGTTTTTCTCGCATATGTTGCCGCGCTGGGGAATCGAAGTCACTTTTGTTGATATGACTAACGAAGCCGAATTACGCGCAGCAATTAAACCTAATTCAAAAATGATATTTGTAGAAACACCCATTAACCCCACCATGGCAGTAATCGATTTAGCACTTATTTGCAGTGTAGCAAAGCAGCACAACTTAATTAGTGTGGTCGACAACACCTTTTTAACGCCTTTACTGCAATCGCCTAAAAAATACGGCATTGATATAATAGTGCACAGTGCAACTAAGTACTTAAACGGGCACGGCGATGTAGTAGCGGGTATTGTATGTGGCTCGCTTGAGCATATAACGCTTATTAAAATGACCGTATTAAAAGATATTGGCGCAACTATTAGCCCACATGACGCATGGTTAATTAACCGAGGTTTAAAAACCCTTGCTATAAGAATAGAGCGCCATTGTCAAAGCGCACAAATTATTGCCGAATATCTAGAAGCACATCCACAAGTGAGCACCGTATATTATCCAGGGCTTAAATCGCATCCTGGTCATAAGTTTATTGGTAATCAAATGAAAGCCGCTGGTGGTGTTATTGCATTTGAAATAAAAGGCACGTTACAAGACGGCGCGCAGTTTATTGATAGTATGAAACTTTGTACTTTAGCAGTAAGTTTAGGTGATGCTGAAACTCTTATTCAGCATCCAGCTTCAATGACTCACTCACCTTATACTCCCGAAGAGCGAGCTGCAGCAGGAATAAGTGATGGCTTGATCCGTCTATCAGTTGGGCTTGAAAATGTTAACGATATTATTGATGATTTAGACCATGCTTTCACTCAAATTCAATAGCTGTATTTAAATGTGTACAGTGTTTTTGCTTCTGTAGACCTTTATTTAAAGGTCTGTATTTTATTGTGGTCACTGGTGTAAATTTATATTTACGAATGTTGTGATCGTGCCAATTACAGATGTTAGCCTACCTATTAAACTTCTCTTCACTTTTGCATAGTATGGGGTCATTCGATATTTGATTGATTTTAAGTATCACACTTACACCGATTTAAGGTTAACCCCAAGAAGGTACTTATGGCTAAAGCAAGTAAATACACCTCCAAAACACCAGACGAAAATGGGGTTATACATTGGAGTGATGAAGAAAATAAAATTTGGTCTGAACTCGTAGCACGTCAACTTAAATGCATAGAAGGCAAAGCGTGTAACGAGTACATGGAAGGTTTAAAAGTAATTAACCTGCCACACGATCGCATTCCGCAATTAAGCGAGTTGAACGAAGTGTTGCTAGCAACTACCGGTTGGCAAGTAACCCCTGTTCCAGCGCTTATCGACTTTGATGAGTTTTTTAGATTACTTGCTAATAAGCAGTTTCCTATTGCAACGTTTATTCGAAGCCGTGAAGAATTTGACTACCTGCAAGAACCAGATATTTTTCATGAAATATTTGGTCACTGTGCAATGTTAAGTAACCCAGACTTTGCTGAGTTTACGCATAAATACGGGCAGTTAGCTTACGCAGCGCAAAAGAAAGACCGTGTATACCTTGCACGCGTTTACTGGTTTACAGTTGAGTTTGGTTTAATGCAAACCGAAGATGGCTTGCGTATTTACGGCGGCGGTATTTTATCAAGCCCAGGGGAGACACAATACGTGTACTCAAATACACCAGTAATCAGCCCAATGAATGTGCTTGATGTACTGCGTACTCCGTACCGTATTGATATTATGCAACCACAGTACTACACCATAAATTCGATTCATGATCTGTTTGATATATCGCAAATGGATGTTATGACTTTGGTTGAGCGAGCTAAAGAGCTTGGCTTGCACGACCCAAAATTTCCACCAAAAGAAAAATTAGCCAGTTAAACATTAATGCTAAAAAGCTAAAAGTAAGGATTTAGAATGACTTCATTAAGTGCACAAAAATGCGAAGCCTGCCACGTAGATGCGCCAAAAGTATCTGACGAAGAGTTAGCGCAATTAATTACTAAAATCCCAGACTGGGTTCCAGAAGTACGCGACGGCATTATGCAGCTTGAGCGTGTTTATAAATTTAAAAACTTTAAACAAGCTATCGCGTTTACTAACAAAGTCGGTGACATGGCTGAGGACGAAGGTCATCACCCTGGTTTATTAACCGAGTGGGGCAAAGTAACAGTTACATGGTGGAGCCATTCAATTAAAGGCCTACACAAAAACGATTTTATTTGCGCAGCTAAAACAGACGACGTATTTAACGCGCTGTAAACCACCCTAATTGAGCAAACCAACAAAGGCACTTATTTTTATAAGTGCTTTTTTGGTTTTGGAGTGGTTATTAGCGTAGGTTGGGTAGAGTGAAACGAAACCCAACGAATCTTTAATGAACTTATTTACCTCGGTGCTTTTTTTACCACCAATACTTTCTTTCGACCTAGATTAAAACATTCCTTTTTTCTTTATACGTTTATATTTTTAGTGATATTTTAGAGTTAATAACGAGCTTCAGAGTGAAAATTTAATGATAAAGGTGATCAAGGATGACAAGATTTCTGACTTTAGAGATCTAGTAAATTCCAATTCAAGTTTTGTTTATAAGTCTTATAATAACAAAAATGATAAAAATCAATGGAATATAATTTGTTCTTGTATGGATTGGATCACTGTATCGATTAGGTATTTACAATATCCTCCAGGATTAGAGGAAAATATTGATATGCGTGTTATGCAGATGTTTTCTTTAATTTCTGCGATAGATCTTGTTTCAGAATCAATAACCCAACTACACCGAGTGTTTATAAACCCAAAGACTTTACCTTTCTCTGGTGAAAAAGAATGTTTCACAAATCGTTTATTTGACGAGGATGATAACAGTTATTTCAAATCGATAAGAGCCTCATTTGGCGCGCATCCAGTAAACTTAAATCATACAGATTGTAAAAGATTTGCTAGTTGGCCTTACGATAACCACATGGAGAATGGTGAACTTACTGTTAATTTATATAGTAATAAAGTGGGTGAGAGTGATTTAGTTATGGTTCTTAACTCTAACGAGCTGTTTTGCTTTCTTCTTAAGAGGTATGACTATCTAGATGTTTTATCTCAAGCAATAACAAAATTATTTAACGATTTTAAGCTGAATTTAACTAGGCAACCTATAGAGACTAAATCATCCAATTTAGAACAGTTATATATTTTAAAAAACGAGTCTGAGATAAGGTTAAACAATGATTATTATAATGATGTTATTGATAATTTAATTATGGTTTACGAAGCAGAACCTTTAGAGACAAATCTAGAAATTAAAGCTACCAATTATAGAAAGTCACTAGAGCCATTAATTGATGAAATAAAAATAAACCTTCAATTAATGAATATTATAGATTTGGATAATGATGGGCTTCTTGAACCCAAGTCAGATCTCAGTCGAAAGCTAAGTTATGAGTTAGGGAAGTTTTACAGTTGGCTGCATGAGAATCGCTATGATCCATTAGCTAATTATTACTTAAAAAGATTTAATAAAGAAACAGACTACATGTATGACTTTAAGATAGAAGATCCAGTTAATACGTTATTTATTAAGACAAAAATAATGCTACTTGATTGAGAGTTTATTGCCATAAACAAAAAAGCTCCAAACCCAAAGGCTTAGAGCTTTCTATATACAATTAAAGTTTAGCTAAAACACTTAACTTTAAAGTATCGTTGGGTTTCGTTTCCCTCAACTCAACCGACGATTACTCATCAATTGAGCGTAGTAGGGCGTTGATGCCTACTTTTTCACGTGTTTGCTTATCTACTTTCTTCACGATGATTGCAGCGTAAAGGCTGTGAGTGCCATCTTTTGAAGGTAGTGCGCCTGGTACAACTACTGCGCCTGCTGGTACACGACCGTAGTGAATTTCGCCTGTTTCGCGGTCATAAATACGGGTGCTTTGGCTGATGTAAACGCCCATTGAAATTACCGCGCCTTCTTCAACAATTACGCCTTCCACAATTTCAGAACGTGCGCCAATAAAGCAGTTGTCTTCAATGATTGTAGGGTTAGCTTGTAAAGGCTCTAAAACGCCGCCTATGCCTACGCCACCTGATAAATGTACGTTCTTACCAATTTGTGCACACGAGCCTACAGTCGCCCATGTATCAACCATGGTGCCATCGTCAACGTATGCGCCAATGTTTACGTACGATGGCATAAGTACTACGTTTTTACCTACAAAGCTGCCTTTACGCGCTACTGCGTTTGGCACTACGCGCATACCGCCTTGCTGAAACTGCTCTGGCGTGTAGTCGCTAAATTTAAGTGGTACTTTGTCGTAAAACTGGTTTACGCCGTCGTTCATTGGTTGGTTGTCGCGAATACGAAACGACAGTAATACTGCTTTTTTAAGCCATTGGTGTACAACCCATTCACCTGATATTTTTTCAGCAACGCGTGCTGCGCCGCTGTCAAGTAAATCTAGTGCGTCGATAATAGCTTGTTTTACGTCGCTTGATACTGTGCTTGGGCTAATGCTATCGCGGTTGTCCCATGCGTTTTCGATCATCGTTTTTAAATCTGACATGTGTGTCCTCTATTCTGTTTCGGCGTTGAATTTTTTACGTAATGCCTGATGAATCTTTGCTTGCTCTTCATCAGTCAGTGCTTGGTATTCGTTATTTGATACAACAAAGAAATCCTCAGCACGTTCACCTACCGTGGTAATACGGGCAGCGTGAATGTGTAGTAAATGCGCTTGGAAAACTTCGGCTATTTTGGTCAATAAACCTTGTATATCGACGGCTTGAATTTCTATTAAGCTGCGGTCTTTACGTGCATGTGGTCGCAGTATAATTTTAGGTTTAATATTAAAGTCTTTAAAGCGCTGTGAGCGGTTCTTTTTAAAGCGTATTTTTCTACGAGGGTCGCTAAGCGCTTGCTCTAATCCGCGTTTAATCGATTGCGCACGCCCACTTGCAATAGGCTCGCCATTAACTTCCAGTATTACAAAGCTAAATAGTACGTAGCCATCTTTGGTGGTAAGCACCTGCGCATGCTGTATTTGCGCTTTTTTAGAGCCAATTACACTCACCAAACGCGCAAACAATACGCTAGAATATGGGCTGTATACAAACACTTGTGTACCGCCGTGCATTGCTCTATTTGATACAACAACACTAGGCTGGCTTAAGTCGGGGCTATTTAATAAATGCTCACTTTGCCACGATATTTGTTGTTCGCTAAAAGCGGTGTAGTAATTTGCTTTAAAACGACTCCAAATTAAATCAATTTTTTCCTCAGCATAGCCTAAGTTAATAAGGCGCTGTTTTGCTTGGTGTTTTTTATCACGAATTTGGTCGCGTTGATCCATCGGGTTTTCGAGCCCTAATCGCAATGCGCGTTGCGTATGCAAGTAAAGCTCACGCAGTAGGGTGTTTTTCCAATCGTTCCATAGGTTATCGTTTGTTGCGCGTATATCGGCAACGGTTAAACAATATAGGTAGTCGAGTTGGCGCTCTGTTTTTATGCGTGTTGCAAAGTCTTTTATTACAGCAGGGTCGTTAATGTCTTTACGCTGCGCAGTAACCGACATAAGTAAATGGTTACTTACAAGCCATGCAACTAGCTTAGCATCAGCCGATGAAAAACCATGTAATTTAGCAAAAGCTATAGCATCGACCGCGCCGAGCTCTGAGTGATCGCCGCCACGCCCTTTGGCTATATCATGAAAAATACCGGCTAAATAAAGCAGCTCAGGTTTATCCATTCGAGTGACAATTTCACTACAAATAGGAAATTCGCTGATACCTGTTTTATTAAAATATTGGTATATATTTTTAATTAGCTTGTGGGTGTGCTCATCAACAGTATAGGCATGAAATAAATCAAATTGCATTTGCCCAAATATATTTCGCCATTGCGGCAAATAGGCAGCAAGCATGCCGTGTTTATGCATTAACGTAAACGCGCGACCCATGCCGTTAGGGTGTTTAACAAGACGTAAAAAAGCTTCACGACACGCTGCGTAATCTTGTAAATCGCCCAATAAACGACGGCGTACTTGGCGAATAGTTCGAATAGTACTTGGGTAAATATGCGTTATTGCTGGGTTGTCGGCTATGTGCTCAAATAATACAAAGAGTTGGTCACGTCTAAAAAATACTGACGGATCTTTAACTCTTATTTGATGACCAACTTGTTCAAAGTTTCTGTCGAGTTCTATCACCATATTTTCACTACTTTCGGGCATTATACTTTGTTCAAAGTATGAAAGTAGCATTTGGTTTAGTTCTCGTACGCGGCTCATTATTCTAAATAAGCGTTTCATCATACGTTCAACAGACGCTTTGCCGTCGCTACCAAAACCTAAAATTTCAGCGGCTTGGGGTTGATGATCAAACAATAAGCGGTTTTCGGCTCGTCCTGCGGCTAAATGCAGTGCAAAGCGAATGTTCCATAGGTTTTCTAGACACTCTGAGAGCTCTTGAAACTCTTCGTGAGTTAAGTAGCCGTGGCTTATTAACTCTTGCAGAGTTTCTGTTCTAAAGTGCTTTTTTGCTACCCAAATAATGGTTTGCAAGTCGCGCAGACCACCTGGGTTTTCTTTAATGTTTGGCTCAAGATTATACGCGGTGCCGTGGCACTTTCTGTGACGTAAGTTTTGCTCTTGAACTTTAGCAGTAAAAAATTCACCAGAGCGCCATACTGGTGTTTCGATAATATGCATTTTGAGTTTTTCAAACTCAATGTGATTACCAAATATAAGGCGACTTTCGAGTAAGCTGGTGGCAAAGGTGACATCGTCACGCTTTTTTTCAATTGCTTGATCTATTGTATGTACGCTATGACCTATCTCTAAATTGAGATCCCATAACATAGTGACAAACTGACCTATTTTTTCACACACTTCTTCACTTGGTTGCTGTGTAACAAGTAACAAAAAGTCGATGTCGGAGTAGGGGTGCAGTTCTCCGCGCCCATATCCGCCTACCGCAATTAATGCTAAATCAGATTCATGAGCTAAATCGTAAACATGAAACAGTTTGATAAGTAGGCGGTCAATAAACTCAGCCCGGGCATTAATTAAATTCCCAACCGGTTGTTTAGAAAATTCGTTATGTAACCATTTATAAAAATAGCTAGAACAATCGCGATAATCACTCAGTTGTTCAGCATCGCTAAGCAACTTTTTTACTTTGTTGGGTAATGCCACCTGGGCGAGCTCCTGTTATTGGGCGTGTTAACTTTTTAGCGTTACAATTCGTTAAATCTAAAAAGTCACATGCCCTTATTATTAGTGTTCTATGATCCTGTCGATTGTATCATCTGATCGTAGCGTTAAAATTTCAACACCATTTTCAGTCACTAATAATGTATGTTCCCACTGTGCAGACAAACTACGGTCACGTGTTACCACAGTCCAGTCATCTTTAAGTAGTTTACATTGGCGTTTACCCGCATTAACCATAGGCTCAATAGTTAAACACATACCTGCTTTTAATACTTCGCCAGTACCTGCTCTACCGTAATGCATTACTTGTGGCTCTTCATGAAAGCCAGCGCCAATACCATGACCACAGTATTCACGTACGATTGAGTAGTTAAAACCTTCAACATATTTTTGAATAGCTTCGCCAATATCACCTAGGCGTGCACCTGGTTTAACCATTTTAATGGCAAGGTATAAGCTTTCTTGTGTTACTTCTGAAAGACGTTTGCCTTGAATATTTGGTGTACCAACGTGGAACATTTTTGATGTGTCGCCGTGGTAACCATCTTTAATTACGGTTACATCAATATTAACGCTGTCACCATCTTTTAATGGTTTATCGTTTGGGATTCCATGACAAATAACATGGTTTACTGATGTACAAACCGATTTTGGAAAGCCATGATAATTTAATGGAGCAGGGACTGCTTCTTGCACATTAACAATAAAATCATGACAAAGTGTATTTAGTTCATCAGTGGTAACACCAGGCACTACATGTGGGCCGATCATTTCAAGTACATCTGCCGCTAAGCGCCCAGCTACGCGCATTTTCTCTATTTCTTCAGGGGTCTTGATAATAGCGCTCATTGAGGCTCCAAAATTGAGTTTTGAATATTTATCGCTGCATAATTTTTGCACGCGATGTTGAGTATTTAATTTTAATATGGTATAAAGCGCGCCGTCTTTTTACAAATAAATTCTTAAATGATTTTTTGTATTTAAGGCAAACACAATTTGATTTTAACACACACACGTATCGTCACATACACTTGGGTGCATTTGAAGTTTAAATACTTCGGTGTTGGTGCTATGGGATATGTGGAGGCCTAACCCTAACAACTATAGAGGATCTATAAAATGGCAAACGTTTCAATGCGCGATATGCTTCAAGCTGGTGTTCACTTTGGTCACCAAGCTCGTTACTGGAACCCTAAGATGAAACCTTTCATCTTCGGCACACGTAACCGTGTACATATCATCAACCTTGAGCAAACAGTACCAATGTTCAATAACGCACTTAAGTTTTTAACTGGTGCTGCTTCAAACAAAGGTAAAGTTCTTTTCGTTGGTACTAAGCGCGCAGCAAGCGAAGCAGTAAAAGAATCAGCTATCGCTAGCGATCAGTTTTACGTTAACCACCGTTGGTTAGGTGGCATGTTGACTAACTGGAAAACAGTTCGTCAATCAATCAAGCGTCTTAAAGACCTTGAAGCACAAAGCCAAGACGGTACTTTCGAGAAATTAACTAAGAAAGAAACGTTAATGCTTAACCGCGAAATGGAAAAGCTTGAAAAAAGCCTTGGTGGTATCAAAAACATGGGCGGTCTTCCAGACGCGCTTTTCGTTATTGATGCAGACCACGAGCACATTGCTATCCGTGAAGCTAACAACCTAGGTATTCCAGTTGTTGCAATCGTTGATACTAACTCTAATCCAGACGGCGTTGATTTCATCGTTCCTGGTAATGATGATGCTATCCGTGCAGTAAGCCTTTACACAAGTGCTGTTGCCACTGCTATCACTGAAGGCCGCGAGAATAACATCGTTGCTCAAGCTGAGAAAGACGACTTCGTAGAAGCTGAGTAATTAGCTGTCATCAAGTCTTCATCTTTTTAAGGTGAAGGCTTGCTATTCTTGTAGAGCGGGTAACCCGCTTATCTAAACCAGAATTCAGATTTGAGGATTTACTAATGGCTGTAACTACTGCCCTAGTTAAAGAATTACGCGAGCGCACAGGCGCTGGCATGATGGATTGTAAAAAAGCGTTAACTGAGACTGATGGCGACATCGAGTTAGCGATTGAAAACATGCGTAAAAGTGGCGCTGCTAAAGCTGCTAAAAAAGCAGGTAACATTGCTGCTGAAGGTACTATCATCATCAAGCAAAATGCGGGTGTTGCAGTACTAGTAGAAGTTAACTGTCAAACAGATTTCGTTGCAAAAGACGTAAGCTTCTTAGCATTTGCTAATAAAGTTGCTGACGCTGCAATTGCTGACACAATCTCTATCGAAGACTTACAAGCTAAGTTTGAAGAAGACCGTGTTGAGCTAGTTACTAAAATTGGCGAAAACATCAATGTACGTCGTTTACAGTACGTAACAGGTGAAAACCTAGTTGAGTACCGTCATGGCGATCGTATCGGTGTTGTTGTTGCGGGTGTTGCTGATGAAGAAACACTTAAGCACGTTGCAATGCACGTTGCTGCATCTAGCCCTGAATACCTAACACCTTCAGATGTTCCAGCTGATGTTGTTGCTAAAGAAAAACAAGTACAAATCGAAATCGCGATGAATGAAGGCAAGCCTGCTGAAATCGCTGAGAAGATGGTTGTTGGTCGTATGAAGAAATTCACTGGTGAGGTTTCTCTTACTGGTCAAGCTTTCATCATGGAACCTAAAAAATCTGTTGGCGATATTCTTAAAGAGAAAAACGCAACAGTTACTAGCTTCGTACGTGTAGAAGTTGGTGAAGGTATCGAGAAGAAAGAAGAAGATTTTGCTGCTGAAGTTGCTGCTCAAATTGCTGCTGCTAAAGCTAAGTAAGATTACTATTTGTGAAGCAAAAGGAAATTAGATGCAATTAAAGTACTATTTGGTTTTGCTTCGCAGCTAGAAATTCTTTAAAATAACCGCGCTTTTATGTTTAACATAAGCGCGGTTATTTTTTATCCATAATTCAATAAAAGTTGGCCCCAATACTATGATTATCAATCGCAAACCTATTTTTAGACGTGTTCTTCTCAAATTAAGCGGTGAAGCTTTAATGGGAGACGCAGGCTTTGGCATCGATCCAAAAGTTTTAGATCGTATGGCTCAAGAGATCAAGGAGCTGGTAGAACTCGACGTAGAAGTGGGTTTAGTGATCGGTGGTGGTAACTTTTTACGCGGCGGCTCTCTTGCCGAAGCGGGTATGAATCGCGTAGTTGGCGATCATATGGGCATGCTTGCAACCGTTATGAATGGTTTGGCAATGCGTGATGCATTACACCGTGCATTTGTAAATTGTCGTTTAATGTCGGCTATCCCATTAAATGGTGTATGTGATGCATACAATTGGGCTGAAGCAATTAGCTTGTTAAAAACAGGTCGCGTTGTTATTTTTGCAGCGGGCACGGGTAATCCGTTCTTCACTACCGATTCTGCTGCGTGTTTACGCGGTATTGAAATTGAAGCCGATACCGTAATTAAAGCAACTAAAGTTGATGGTGTTTACAGTGATGACCCTGTTAAAAATCCAGATGCAACGCTTTATACCCACTTAAGCTACAATGAAGTTATTGATAAAGAATTAAAAGTTATGGATTTAGCTGCGTTTACTTTGGCACGCGATCATAAAATGCCACTAAGCGTATTTAACATGAATAAATCAGGCGCGCTTAAGCGTGTTATTATGGGTGAAGAAGAAGGAACCCTTATTTCTTCACAAGCCTCAGATGAAATAATCAAATAGATTAGGATTGAACCGTGATTAACGATATTCAAAAAGATGCGCAAGAGCGCATGCAAAAGAGTGTAACAGCACTAGGCAGCCAGCTATCTAAAATTCGTACTGGTCGTGCTCACCCAGCGATATTAGACGGTATTATGGTGTCTTACTACGGCGCGCCAACACCTTTAAACCAAGTTGCAAACGTAACGATTGAAGACTCTCGTACACTTGCTATTGGTGTTTTCGATAAGTCATTAGCGCAAGCTGTTGAAAAAGCAATTATGGCGTCTGATTTAGGTTTAAACCCTATGTCGGCAGGTACTGTTATTCGTGTACCACTTCCTCCACTTACAGAGGAACGTCGTAAAGATTTAATTAAAATTGTACGCGCTGAAGTTGAGGGCGGTCGTGTTGCTGTTCGTAATATTCGTCGTGATGCAAACGGTGATTTTAAAGCGTTACTAAAAGATAAAGAAATTTCTGAAGATGAAGCGCGTCAAGCAGAAGATGCAATTCAAAAGCTTACAGATAAATTTATCAAAGATATGGATACTCATTTAGCAGCGAAAGAAACTGAATTGATGGAAATCTAAGCAACTAAAATTATTAGTTTTGAAACGCCGTCTGGGGTATACTAGGCGGCGTTTTTTTATGGAATACTCGATATTTATGGCTCTAGACGCTGATACAATTTCACAGCAATGTTTACCCAAACATGTTGCTATCATCATGGATGGTAATGGACGTTGGGCACAAGCTAGAAAAAGACCTCGTGTATATGGGCATAAAAAAGGCGTGGACGCTGTGCGTCAATCTGTTCAGTTTTGTACTAAGTTAGGAATACAATCTTTAACCTTATTTGCTTTTAGTAGTGAAAACTGGCGCCGCCCTGAAGACGAAGTAAATACTTTAATGGAGCTTTTTTTGTTTGTTTTAACAAAAGAAGTAAAAAAGCTTCACAAAAACAATGTAAAACTGACCATTATTGGAGACTTATCACGATTTTCTGAAAGTTTACGTAGCAAAGTATATGCTGCACAAGAACTGACTGAAAATAACACCGGGTTGCGTTTAAATGTTGCAGCCAATTATGGTGGACGTTGGGATATTGCCAATGCTGCAAAGCAATTAGCGTTGCAAGTAGCACAAGGTTTACTTAACGCAGAAGATATTACCGAAGAGCGTTTAGCACAACATATAAGCATGGCAGATCAGGCTGAACCTGATTTACTTATTCGCACAGGTGGCGATGTTCGTATTAGTAACTTTTTACTATGGCAAACGGCTTACGCTGAACTTTACTTTACCGAAACACTTTGGCCTGACTTTAATGAAGCAGCATTTGCTGAGGCTATTGCGTGTTACGTTGCCAGAGAGCGACGTTTTGGTTGTACGGGCGAACAAATAAAACAATTACTCGCTCAAACCTAAATAGAATAAGGGTCACAATTTTGTTAAAACAACGAATTTTAACCTCACTAGTGCTAGCTCCATTAGCATTAGCTTTGGTTTTTTATACACCGCTTACGTTATTTAGTTATTTTGCTGGTGCAATAGTATTATTGGGTGCATGGGAATGGTCTGCATTCATGGGTTTGTGTAACAAGCTCAAAAGAGGATCGTTTGTACTTTTAGTTGCCGCTTTATTAGCGCTGCTTAATTTACACTGGCCAATTGAAGCTTTATGGCAAAACGGTAAGCTAGTTGGTGATGCGAATTATTTATTTACACTTGCGTTTGCTTGGTGGATTGTTGCTAGTTATTTAATATGGCGTTACCCAGCAATGGCAAAAGCGTGGAATGAAGGTTTGGTAATGCGTGGCATTGCCGGTTTACTTACGCTTGTACCACTATGGCTTGCACTAAATACATTACGCAGTGCTCAGTACATGGAGTCTACTCATTTTGGTTCTGTACTTATTTTAGTTGTTTTAGGAATTGTGTGGAGCGCTGATGTGGGTGCTTACTTTACAGGTAAAAGCTTTGGTAAACATAAGTTAATGCCTAAAGTGAGTCCAAACAAAACAATTGAAGGATTAGCCGGTGGTGTAGCCGCATCAATAATATTTGTATTGGCGTTTTGTTACTTCACTGAAGTAGATTTATATGTTTGGCCAATTTATGCAATTATGACTGCATTTATCGCGTTGTTTTCTGCGGTTGGTGACTTGTTAGAAAGTATGTTTAAGCGCGAAGCTGGCTTAAAAGATAGCGGCAGCTGCTTACCTGGTCATGGCGGTATTTTAGATAGAATTGATAGCCTAACGGCGGCGGCACCTATGTTTGTTATGTGTTACGCGTGGACTCTGAGTTTATGAGCCAAAAGCAATTATTGGTTATTTTAGGTGCTACAGGATCGATAGGTTTAAGTACGCTTGATGTTGTATCACGAAACAAAGAATTATTTGATGTTTTTGTGTTGGTCGCAGGGCTGAATGCAAAAAAAATGGCTGAGTTGTGCATTGAGCATGAACCGCTTTATGCGATTATGGCAACGCAGCAAGCTGCTGAGCAGTTATCTAGTCATTTAGCTAATACTCAGTGCCAAACACTGGTTATGCACGGTGAACAAGCAATGAGCGACTTATGTGCTCATCCAGATGTTGATATTGTTATGTCAGCAATTGTTGGTGCTGCGGGCTTACTGCCTACATTGAGTGCAGTANNNNCGGTAAAAAAGTACTGCTTGCTAATAAAGAATCCCTGGTTATGTCGGGTCAGTTGTTTATTGATAAAGTTAAACAACACAAGGCAACACTACTGCCAATTGATAGCGAACATAATGCTATTTTTCAATGCCTACCTAGTTCATTACAAAATGGTAACGGCGATCAAAAGCTACAAAACCACGGAGTAAGTAAAATTTTACTTACAGGTTCTGGCGGTCCATTTTTAACGCGTGATGTAAATACACTCAAAGATGTAACAGTTAGTGAAGCTGTTGCGCATCCTAATTGGTCTATGGGGCAAAAAATATCTGTCGATTCGGCAACCATGATGAATAAGGGCTTGGAATTTATTGAAGCTAAATGGCTGTTTAATTGCGATGCTAGCGATATTGATGTGGTTATCCATCCGCAAAGTATTATCCACTCAATGGTGCAGTACCATGATGGTTCTATTTTAGCGCAAATGGGAAATCCTGATATGCGCACGCCTATTGCCCATGCACTTGCTTACCCTGAGCGTATAAATGCAGGCGTTAAGCCTCTAAATTTTTCTGATATTTCTAATTTTTCGTTTACCAAGCCTGACTTTTCTCGTTACCCTAATTTGCAACTCGCTATTGAAGCGTGTAGTGCAGGGCAAGGAGCAACAACAACGGTGAATGCCGCAAACGAGATAGCGGTTAATGCATTTTTAAAAGGTGAAATTGGTTTTACCGATATATATAAAATAAATGCACAGACTCTCGAAGCGGCTACGTACACCAATGTACAAAGCTTAGACGAAATTTTAGAGTGCGACCGGTTAGCTCGCTTAAGCGCTTCGCAGTTTATTACAAAAGTGGTGCATTAATATGTTTGATTTTTTTTGGAACCTAGGCTCATTTATTTTAGCGCTTGGTATTTTAGTTACAGTCCATGAATTCGGCCATTTTTGGGTTGCACGCAAAATGGGTGTCAAAGTACTGCGTTTTTCTATTGGCTTTGGCAAACCACTTTTAAAATGGCATGACAAATATAAAACCGAATATGTAATTGCCGCTATTCCATTAGGCGGATATGTGAAAATGCTTGATGAGCGTGTTGACGAAGTACCGGCAAATCAACGTCATTTATCGTTTAATGCAAAATCTGTTCAGGCACGAATAGCTATTGTAGCTGCGGGTCCTATGGCTAACTTTTTATTCGCTATTTTTGCACTTGCTGTAATGTATATGGTGGGTGTGCAATCGGTTAAACCCGTTGTAGGAAGCGTAACAGAGGGAAGCCGAGCAGAGCAGGCGGGTATAATGCCAAGCCAGCATATTATTAAAATTGGCGATGACGAAATTACAACATGGCAAGATGCTACATTTGCATTAATGTCGAGCTTAGGCGAGGAAAGCGTAGAGGTTATTGTTCGTGATGAAAACCTGCAACCACGCGTTAAAATACTTAATTTAGATGGCTGGAAGCTTGATCAACAAGATGTACCCCCATTAAGCTCATTAGGTATCGTTCCATTTAGACCTCAAGCAACATTAACTATTGCGGCAGTGACTAAAGATTCAGCAGCAGAACAAGCAAATTTACAGGTTAACGATACTATTTTGTCTGTAAATGGCGAAACAATAAGCAGTTGGCAGCAATTAGTTAATCTTATTACCACGTCGGCTAACAAATCTTTACAATTTAGTGTAAAAAGACAAGATACTATAAAAACCATTACCGTGACCCCAAAAGGGCAATTAGCAGATGACGGTACTGAGCGTGGCTTTTTAGGCGTTGCTCCCGTTGTAGAGCAGTGGCCAGAAGGCTTTGTTGAGACTAGGCATTACGGTCCGTTGGATAGTATTGTGCGTGGCACTAAAGAAACTTGGCGATTAATTGCTCTTAGTTTTGACATGATAGGGAATTTAATTACAGGTCAGGTTTCGGTTAAAAATTTAAGTGGTCCGGTGGGCATTGCAGTCGGCGCTGGAACTAGCGTAAGCTATGGCTTAGTCGCCTTTTTAAGCTTCTTAGCGCTAATCAGTGTTAACTTAGGTGTATTTAATTTATTACCTTTGCCAGTGCTTGATGGTGGACACTTAATGTATTACATAATTGAACTTTTTCGTAAAAAGCCAGTCTCTGAAAAGACACAAGAGTTTGGTTTTAAAGTGGGTGCCTTGTTACTCATTTTTCTAACATGTTTCGCTTTGTTCAATGATGTATCGCGTTTGTAGTTGCAGCGTGACAAATTACTAATTAGAACACGATTGTAAAGCATCTCTAATTTTGGATGTTAAGCGGTAATACAGTTGTATAGGATAAAGATAATAAAATGGCTATAAAAAAACATTTGGCAGTAACAAGTTTATTGGGTGCAAGTTTTGCAGCCCTAGGCCAGAACTCCTTTATTGTTGAAGATCTTAAAGTTGAAGGCTTACAGCGTGTAGCACTTGGTGCTGCGTTAACGCATATTCCGATCAATGTGGGCGACAATGTTGATGATTATACGATTTCAAAAACAATAAAATCACTCTACCGCTCAGGTCACTTTGACAATATCAAAGCGCTTCGCGATGGCAATAACGTTGTTTTTAAAGTAACTGAACGTCCAACAATTAGCTTTATTGAGTTTGAAGGCAATAAAGACATTAAAGACGAGCAGCTTAATGAATCACTTGAGCAACAAGATATTCGCCAAGGTGAACCGCTTGATAAAACCGTTATCGATAATATCGAAAAAGGGTTAATTGAGTTCTTTCACAGTATTGGTAAATACAATGCTAAAGTTGAAATTAGCATTACAAAATTACCACGTAACCGCGTTAAACTTAAGTTAGAGTTTGATGAAGGTGATGCTGCATCTATCCGCCAAATTAACTTGGTAGGTAATGAGCTTTTTTCTAATGAAGATTTGCTAAAACTGGCTGAGTCACAGCAAGATTTACCTTGGTGGCAGTTTATGGGTAGCGACCGCTACCAAAAGCAAACCATTGAAGGCGATTTAGAAAAAATCCGCAGCTTTTATTTAGACCGTGGTTATTTACGTTTTAATATCGATTCTACACAAGTATCAGTAAGCCCTGAGCGTGAGTCTGTTTACGTTACAGCTAACTTAACGGAAGGCGTTAAATATAAAGTTAAAGGTTTTGACTTTATTGGTGACTTACTTGGTCGTGAAGATTTAATTAAGAGTGTTATTCCACTTAGAGCAGGTGAGCTTTATAACGGCTCAGTGGTTACTTCCTCTGAAGAGTTTATTAAGAGTTACTTAGCACGTTTTGGTTATGCTAATGCTGAAGTACGTACCATCCCTGAAATTGACGACGAGAATCAAGAAGTACAATTAACGTTGTCGGTTAATCCAGGTAAACGCGTTTATGTACGCCGTATTATTGTTGGTGGTAACCAAAATACGTCTGATGAAGTGTTGCGTCGTGAAATGACTCAGCTTGAAGGTGCATGGTTATCTAATCAAAACCTTGAGCGTTCAAAACTTCAAATTCAGCGTTTAGCGTACATGGAAAAAGTTGATTTTAACGTTATTCCTGTACCAGGTGTTGATGACCAAGTTGATGTTGATTTTACAGTAAAAGAGCAATCAGCTGGTAGCTTTAACGCGGGCTTAGCATATGGCTCATACCAAGGTTTACAATTCAATATTGGTGTAACAGAATCTAACTTTTTAGGTACTGGTAACCAAATTGGCTTTAATATTAATACTTCAAAGGGTTCTGAACGTGTAAGTTTGTCATACACTGACCCGTACTTTACACCAGACGGTGTATCGCAAGGTAGTAGCATATTTTATAGTAATTACGATGCTAGTGCGTTTAGCCTTGTTGATTATAAATCGAAAAGTTATGGTATTGGTACAAACATAGGTTTCCCAATTGATGCGATTAATCGTGTTAACTTTGGGGTACGTTGGATACAAGAAGAGCTTTCTGATATTGCAGAGTACGAGCAAACACGAGTACTTCGAGAAACCTTCTTAGACCCTGAAAATCCTGATGCTGGTTTTGACTTTACTAAATATGAGTTAAGTGTAGGTTGGTCGCGTGTTACTGTTAACCGAGGTTTATTCCCAACTGCAGGTTCGCGTCAAACTTTAAACTTAACAGCAACAACGCCTAATTCAGACCTTAAGTACTTTAAACTGAATTATGATTCGCGCTTCTACTGGCCAATTTCGAATGACCATCGTTGGGTGTTCTCAACGCGTGCTGCGCTTGGTTATGGTAATGGCTATGGCTCAACAAATGGTTATGAACAAACATTACCATTCCAAGAGTTCTTCCGAATTACTGAAATGGAATTACGTGGCTTTGACCGTAATACAATATTACCGCAAGCAATATCGCGCATACCTTCGTCTATCGATGGTACACCTAATGCAGATGGTTCAAGTACGGGTAGTATAGGTGGTGCGTCTGAGTTTGATATATTAGTACCTCAAGGTCGTATTGGTGGTAATGCTAAAGCGGTTGCAGGTATGGAGCTAATTGTTCCTACACCGTTCTTAGATGAAGAAAATACAAGTTCTGTACGTACGAGCTTCTTTGTTGATGCTGCAAACGTATGGGATACAGAATTTAGCGTAGACCGTTTTCAAAACTTAGGCGTTGATGAGCGTGCTAAATTAGACGATTACTCAGATCCAACACGTTTTAGGGTGTCGACCGGTTTATCATTACAATGGATCTCTCCAATGGGTCCTATGCTGATTAGTTTTGCTTATCCATTGCAAAAACAAGAAGATGACGATACGAAAACTATCAGCTTTAATATTAGTAACACTTTCTAAAGGAGTTTTTTGTGAAAAAATTATTTAAATCAACGGCAGTAGCTGTTTTAGCAACATTAGTTATGGGTACTTCTACGAGTGCATTTGCACACAAAGTTGGCATTGTAGATATGCAAGAAATCTATAAGCAAATTCCTCAAATGGCTAAAATTGAGCAGTCATTACAAACTGAATTTGCTGAGCGTCGCCAAGAGCTTGAAAAGCTACAAGGTGATATTCGCTTTGAAGCTGAAAAATTTAAACGCGAAAGTACAACAATGAGCCAAGCTCAAAAAGATACATTACGCGATAAAATTCAAGGCATGCAAAAAAATCTTGCTGAACAAGGTCGTCCTTTAGAGCAAGAAATTAAAACACGTCAAAACCAAGAGCTAGCTAAAGTTCAGGGTTTAATTATTAAAACTATTGAAGATATAGCTAAAGATGGCGACTTTGATGAAGTTAAAGTAAAAGATACAACTATTTACTTTAACCCTAAAGAAGTAACTGATCTTTCATCTAAAGTAGTAGCAGCTGTTAGCAAGAAATAATCAATCTATGCAAAATTATACGCTTTCGCAAATTGCGGAACTTCTAAGCGCCGAACTTCAAGGTGATGGCGCTTTAGAAATAAAAAAAATAGCTACTCTTGCAAATGCCCGTTCTGGGCATATTGCATTTTTAGCGAACAAGAAATACCGTCCTCAGCTAGAAACAACTCAGGCCAGTGCTGTTATTTTAGGCGTAGCCGATGCTCCTTACTTTAATGGCAATAAAATCATTGTTGCAAACCCGTACGTTACTTACGCTAAGTTAGCCCAGTTAATGGATACTACACCGCGTTCTGCATCAACGGGCATTCATTCTAGTGCTGTTATTCACCCTACTGCACTTGTAAGCAAGAGTGCGGCTATTGGTGCAAATGTTGTTGTTGAAGCTGATGCTGTTATTGGTGACAACGCACAAATTGGTCCGAACAGTTTTATTGGTGAACGTGTTAAAATAGGTTCTGGCACTAAGCTTTGGCCGAGTGTAACTATTTATCATGATGTTGAAATTGGCTCTGATTGTTTGTTTCAAGCAAACAGTGTTATTGGTAGTGATGGTTTTGGTTATGCTAACGAGCGCGGTCAGTGGATTAAAATTCCTCAACTTGGCTCTGTAACTATTGGCGACAAAGTTGAAATTGGTGCTAGTACGACTATAGACCGTGGTGCACTTGACGATACGATTATTCATAGCAACGTTATTATTGATAATCAGTGCCAAATAGCGCACAACGTTGAAGTCAATTCAGGCACTGCAATTGCTGGTTGCAGCGTAGTTGCAGGAAGTACGACCATTGGTAAAAATTGTCAGATTGCCGGCATGGTTGCAATTAATGGTCACATTTCTATATGCGATGGTGCTATAATTACAGGAATGTGCATGGTGACTAAGTCGATCACCGAACCAGATATTTACTCATCTGGCATACCCCATACAACTAACAAAGAATGGCGTAAATCAATTGCTCACTTGCGTAACCTTTCAGATATGAAGTCTCGTCTTAAAGCGCTTGAAGCATTGGCTAAGTCACAACGTTGAACACTAATAAGGATGCTATTTTGGCAAACGAATTAAATAGCCTTGATATTCAAGAAATTTTAGCTTTATTACCACACCGTTACCCGATGCTATTAATTGATCGTGTTATCGATTTTACACCGGGAAAATCGCTACATGCTATTAAAAATGTTTCTATAAACGAACCTATTTTTACTGGGCACTTTCCAAATCAGCCAATCTTCCCTGGTGTGTTAATATTAGAAGCGATGGCACAAGCCACGGGTTTACTTGGTTTTAAAACGGTTGAAAATCGCAGCGAAAATGAGCTTTATTTGTTTGCTGCTGTTGATAATGCACGTTTTAAAAAACCAGTAATACCTGGTGATACACTGCATCTACATGTTGAGTTTTTAAAGGAACGCCGTAACATCTGGAAGTTTTCTGCAGAAGCAAAAGTCGACGGCAAAGTAGTATGTAGTGCCGAAATTATGTGTGCTAGAAGAGAGTTTTAATAGTGATTCATTCAACAGCAATAATCGAACCAGGCGCTAAACTGGGTAACAATGTCTCAGTTGGTCCTTATAGTTATATTGGCAATGATGTTGTTATCGGTGATAACTGTATTATTGAATCTCACGTTGTTGTTAAAGGACCGTCTACAATTGGTTCTGGTAACCATATTTTTCAGTTTGCGTCTGTAGGTGAAGCCTGCCAAGACAAAAAATACAACAACGAGCCAACTACGTTAATCATTGGCGATAATAACGTTATTCGTGAATGCGCTACAATTCACCGTGGTACAACTCAGGATCAAGGTGTTACTAAAATTGGCAGTAATAACTTATTTATGGCTTATACCCATGTTGCACATGATGCAGTAATAGGCGATAACGTTATTTTTGCTAATAATGCGAGTGTAGCGGGTCATGTACATATAGGTGACTGGGTTATTTTAGCGGGTAACTCTGGCGTGCATCAGTTTTGTAAAGTGGGTGCGCATGCATTTGTTGGTATGTACTCTGCTATCAATAAAGATGTACCACCGTTTGTTACTACTATTGGCATACCAGCAGGTCCAGTTGCAATTAATACTGAAGGCATGAAACGCCGAGGCTTTGAAAGTGATGAAATTATGGCTGTACGTCGTGCTTATAAAACTTTTTATCGTAAAAGTTTAGGTGTTGACGAGGCAATTAAGTCACTTAGCGAAGATGCTGCAAAGTACCCAGCTGTTAAATTGATGATTGATTTTGTTCAAAGTTCAGAGCGCGGTATTTTAAGATAACGCCTTTCACTTAATACAAATTCGATATAAAAAAACCACCTCAGATATAACATCGATGGTGGTTTTTTATTGCTTAAAATTTAGGAGTGATTCAGTCAATACTCAGTCTACTCAGGTTAACATGCGCCTAATTTGTATAATAAAAGCTATCCTATGCGTTTACCTAAGTTAATCTTTACTGTTATTTGTTTTTCAATTTTAGCTGCTTGTAGTAGCCAGCCAATTATTAAATCGTCTTCTGGAGAGCTTACTCAAGTAGGGAAAGCTTCTTTTTATGCTAATAAATACCACGGCAGAACAACCGCAAATGGAGAGCGTTTTAGCCAACAAGCCGCTACTGCAGCTCATCTAAAACTTGATTTTGGAACTAGGGTAAGAGTAACTAACTTAGCGAATAATAAATCGGTAGTAGTAAGAATTAACGACAGAGGTCCGTATGTGCGCGGTCGAATTATTGACCTATCACGTGATATGTTTAAAAAAATAGCCGACCCTAAAGTCGGCGTTATTGATGTATCAATGGTTGTTTTAAGTGACTAAAAGCGCGTTGTAAGCGATACATAATCTGCATAATTACTCAGCAAGTTTTTATGTAGCTCCTGTGCAACTACTTTACCGTCTTCAAGCCAAATTATATTATCCATTTGCTCTAGTAATGCAGGGTCGTGGGTAATGGTTAACACACTCGTTTTATTCATTACCTGCATCATAGCGTGCATTACACTTTGTTTAGATTGATTGTCGAGCCCTTCGGTGGGTTCATCAAGCACTAAAATAGCAGGGTTTTGTAATAAAGCTTGAGCTATTGCTATGCGCCTAGATTGACCTTGCGATACATTGCGCCCGCCAGTGCCTAGTCGTGTTTTTAAACCGGCTTTTAAATCGTTAAACCAAGGTTCAAGTTGTGCAAGTGTTAGTGCTTCGACCATCTGCTCTTTAGTTGCATTGGGATGTGCATATCGAAGGTTTTCACTCAACGTACCATCAAAAATATGATGTTGTTGCGCCAAAATATTAATAACGTTTGCACGGGTATCGTTACTTAATGAATGTAAATTAACAGGATCACCGTTATTACTTAAAGTAATACTCCCTTGCTGTAACGGCCATAAACCCGTAAGTAAATTTACAAGCGNGCCACTTCTTCCAACAATGGCTACTTTTTGTTGTGCTTTTAGCTCAAAGCTTACATCGTTTAACGCTTTTTGATCGCCGTATTGATAGTGAATATTTTTAAGTATTAACGCGCTACCTTTTGTATCAATATTTTGTGTAAGAGTTTCGCTATTTTTAACAGATGAATTTGCTGCTTTATCTTCGAGCGTAAATAATCGATCAGCTGCCTTTAAAACATTTGGTAATTCTATAAAAGCATTAGGGAGTTGCAGTACACTTTCAAAGCTCGCTAGAACAAAAAGGCTGAGCATTGCTAGTTCAACATTAGCCATCGTATTGGTGTAGACCATAGGTACTATAGTAACGATGCTACCCAGCATTGCGAGTTGCACAATCAATAAGCTTAAACCATCGGTGTTTGCCAGTGCTTTATGACGAATAAATAACTGCTGGTTATATTGCTCACTTAATTCGTCGCATTTATTAAGTTGCTGCGAACGCGCTTGATAAATACTAAGCTCTCTGAGTCCTGTTAGTGTGTCTGACAACTCAGAGCGAAGCTGTGCACTGAGCTGAGTTTCTTTATGGCTATTTTTATTAAGTTTAGCGCTGAGTAATGCAGGTAAAACCACACCAATTAACACAATGCCAATAAAGCAAATTAGCGCTACGTTGGCATTATAAGCCGACATAAATAACATAATGATTGGTACACTCAACAGCGCCACCAGCATTGGCAATAAAATGTTTAGGTAAAATTTATCAAGGGCATCTACGTCGTTTTGTAAGCGATTTACTAAGTCCGCACTGCGGCTCATTGCTAAATCAACATTATTTAATTTACTGAGTGTAGAAAATACATTAACGCGTATTTCACTTAGTAATAAAAAAGTAGCGTTATGGGTTACTAATCGCTCTGCATAACGTGATGCTGTGCGCACAATAGCTAAAAATCGAATAGTACCTGCTGGGGTAAAGTAATTCATTTGTACGCCTGCAATACCCGCTGCAGCCATAGAAGCTAAAAACCAGCCAGATATAGCCAGTAAACCTATATTGGCAAGCACGGTAATTGTGGCTAAAAATGTACCAAGTAACATTGCCTTATAATGAGGAGCACAAAGCTTTAATAAGCGAATAAAGTTAGTCATGCGCTACTCCTTGTTGGGCTGTTTTTAATAAATTAGTAAACTCACCATTTTTGTTTGTGAGCTCATTAAAATTACCTTGCTCTATTATTTCTCCGTCGCGCATAACAATTATGTTATTGGCATGCTGTACGGTATTAAGTCTGTGAGCAATTACTAATACTAAATTGTTTTTAGCATATTCATTAATAGCATTTTGAATAAGTTGCTCTGTTTGGCTATCAAGGTGCGCTGTGGGCTCATCAAGCACCAATACTGGCGCTTGCTTTATAAATGCACGGGCGAGCGCGATACGCTGCTTTTGACCGCCAGAAAGTCCTTCACCTTGCTCACCAATAAGTGTATTAAAGCCATCGGGCAGGGCATTTATAAACTCAAGGGCACCGGCTTGCTGCGCTGCGTGTTCAAGCTCTTGCTGGGTTGCACTAGGTTTTGCTAATTTAATATTAGCGGCAATGCTGTCGTAAAATAAAGTCGCTTTTTGAGGTATCCACGCAATATTATTTTGTAACTGGTTTATTTGCGACGAGTTAAGTGTGTTCTCATTAATGCTTATATGATTAATAACCTCAGGATGAAAACCTAATAAGCAATCAAATAAGGTGCTTTTACCCGAACCACTTGCACCTACTAAGGCAACTAGACCCTTATTTGGCAATGTTAAATTAATATTTTTAATACCTTCGTTACTGTCGGGATATATAAAATTAAGGTCGGTAATACTTATTGAATTAGTTGTGTTTAAGGCTAAATTATTTATCGGTGTACTAACTGCCATTTCTTCATCGTTTGGTAATGGCGCATTCAAAATAATTAGCATATCTGCAGCGGCACTAATACCTTGCAAGCGTGCATGGTAATGGCTGCCTAATTGGCGTAGTGGTAAATAAAACTCAGGCGCTAGTAACAATACAACAAAGCCAGTAGCAAAATCGAGTGTGCCAAAAAACAATCTAAAACCAATAATTACAGCCACTAATGCAACACTAATAGTCGCTAAAAATTCAAGAGCGAAAGATGACAAAAATGCGATTTTTAAAACATCAAGTGTGGCGTGTCTAAAGTCATCAGATATTTTGGCTATTTGTTTAAGCTCTATTTGAGTGGCGTTAAATAACTTGAGTTGTGTTAACCCTTGTACTCGGTCAAAAAAGTAATTTCCTAATACCGCGAGTTGTTTCCAGCGTTTTTGATTAAGTGCTTCGGCTTTAGAGCCGACTAAAATCATAAAAAAGGGGATGAGTGGAGCGGTTAATAAAAATATTAATCCGGCTTTGTAATCTGTCGGAAAAATAACAATCAGTATTGCCAACGGAATAAGTGCGCTGTAAGCAACACCCGGTAAATACTTAGCGTAATAATCATGTAGTGCCTCTACGCCATTATGCAGCGTGTTAAGAGTAGCACCTTGACCATGTTGTTCTATATAACTAGGACCTAATAAGGCCAACTTATTTAAGAGAGTTTGACGCATAGCCGATTTTATTTTAAGTGCTGCAAATGCACTTAAGCGCTCACTTAACGCCAAAAATACAGCACGAAGTAAAATAATACCTGCTAACGGCCACAATAAATGAGTAACTTGGGCTAAGTTATTACCTTCAAACATAACGTTGTGAATAGCTTGAGCCAGTAAATAAGCACCTGCAATCATAAGTAGCGCGTTAAAAGTCCCCAAGGCAATGCTTAACTTTAGCCACATTGCCGCAGGTTTACTTTGTCGCTTTAAAAAAGCGCGCAGAGATTGCTGCTGCGCGCGATCTGGTCGGGGGTTAGTCGTCATCTTTTGTGTTGTTAGCATCGTTTAATAAATCATGCATAACTTGTTCGTCATCAGCAATGCTGTCTTTATTTTGATGAAACTCATACCACATTACGTTTATTACACCTAATGTGCAGGCTAAAAGTACACCTAAAATCCAGGCAAAATACCACATCGTTTAGTCTCCTTAATAGCTACCATGAGAGTTGTTTTCTATTTCTTCTACCGTTACTCTGCGCCACATTTTTACGTAACACCACGTGGTATAAGTTAAAATAAGTGGTACAAAAATACACACAGCAACAAACATTATATTGAGTGTTTTATGGCTCGATACAGCATCCCAAATTGTTAAACTAATATTAGGGTTATTACTTGATGGCATAATGAATGGGAATAGTGATACACCCGCCGTCATAATTACACCTATTAGCATAAGACTTGTAGAAATAAGCCCTAGTGCTGGTTTGTTCAATTTAGAAAACAATAGCGCACTTAGTGCCATTACAAACGCTAAAATAGGAAAGGTCATAGTCCATGGGCGTTCACTGTAATTGCTAAGCCACGCGCCTTGGGCTGTTGTTACTACTTTAGCTAATGGGTCTGCATGGCTTTGTGTATCAGGCATAGATACAATTTGGTAACCCGTTAAATTAGCAACCCAAAAACCAGCGCCTGCAAACAGTATAATAAATACAATCAGTGAATAACGACCATATTGCCCCGATCGATCTGCTACTGCATCAGCTGTACGAAGCTGTAACCACATACCAGCATGAGCAATCAGCATAGTGATACTCACTAAACCAGCAAGTAAACCAAACGGGTTAAGTAAACCAAAAAATGAACCTTGGTAGCTAACACGCATTAAGTTATCAATATTAAATGGTACGCCTAAAAATAAGTTACCAAAAGCAACACCAAAGACTAAAGCCGGAATTGCGCTGCCTGCAAGCAGACCCCAATCCCAGTTATTACGCCAGCGTTTTGAGTCTACTTTGCTGCGGTAATCAAACCCAAGTGGTCTAAAAAATAGAGCAAATAGTACTAACATCATCGCGAAGTAAAACCCCGAAAATGCAGCTGCATAAACCATAGGCCACGCTGCAAATAACGCGCCGCCTGCGGTAATAAACCATACTTGGTTACCATCCCAGTGTGGACCAATGGTATTAATTACTGTACGACGTTCTGAATCTGTTTTACCTACAAGGCGTAGCAACATAGCTACACCCATATCCATGCCATCGGTAATCGCAAAGCCAATAAGCAGCACGCCAATGATCAACCACCAAAGCATTTTTAATGTTTCATAATCAAAAATCATAACTGGTCTCCTTTATCTTCAGCGGTGTTATTAGGTAATTCAAAATGATACTTACCAGTATGCAGCGAGCTTGGACCTAGCTTAACAAAACGGATCATCAGCCAACCTTCAACAATGGCTAAACCAGTATAAAAAATAATAAACCCAGTTAAACTAATTAATATGTCGTTTATAGTTAGTGACGACGTAGCTAAAAAGGTCGGCAGTATTTCTGATATAGCCCAAGGTTGACGGCCATACTCAGCTACAATCCAGCCAAATTCAATAGCTATCCAAGGCAGTGGAATACTTAATACTACAGCCCATAATAACCAACGTTTGTGTTCGATAACGCGTTGAGCATTGTAGTAAAAGGCAAGTATAAATACCGCTAGCATTGCCATACCACAGGCAACCATAATCCTAAACGACCAAAACATAGGACCCACTTTAGGGAATGAATCTTTAACTGCTTTTTGAATTTGCTCTTCAGTGGCATCTACAACATCTGGTGTGTAGCGTTTGAGTAACAAGCCATAACCTAAATCGTCTTTAATAGAGTTAAATTTAGCAACATTTTCTGGTGTGTCTTCACCGTTTCTGAGCTTTGTTAAGTACTCATAAGCAATCATACCGTTACGAATACGCACTTCATGTTGTTTTTCTAAATCAGAAATACCAATTACTTGCTCATCAAGTGAGCGTGTAGCAATTAATCCAAGTGCATAGGGTATTTTAACTGCTGCATGAGTAACTTGCTCTTCTGAATCAGGAAAGCCAAACGCGGTAAAAGCAGCAGGCGCTTCTTCGGTGTGCCACTCGGCTTCAATTGTAGCTAGTTTTACTTTTTGAACTTCACCTACTTCGTAACCTGATTCGTCACCGAGTAAAATTACACATAAAACAGAGGCTAAACCAAAAGCAGACGCAACTGAGAACGAGCGCTTAGCAAATGCTAAATCACGACCTTTTAATATATACCAACTACTAATACCAAGCACAAACATAGACGCTGCTACATAACCTGCCGATACAGTATGAATAAATTTAACTTGTGCAACAGGGTTAAACACAAGCTCTGCAAAGCTGGTCATTTCCATACGCATTGTTTGATAGTTAAACTCAGCACCTACTGGGTTTTGCATCCAACCATTAGCGATTAAAATCCACAGCGCCGACATGTTGGTACCAATTGCCATTAAAAACGTCGCGCCTAAATGTTGGCGTTTTGAAAGCCTGTCCCAACCTAAAAAGAACATACCTACAAAGGTTGATTCTAAAAAGAATGCCATTAAGCCTTCAATAGCGAGGGGAGCCCCAAAAACATCACCCACATAATGCGAGTAATAAGACCAGTTAGTACCAAACTCAAATTCCATGGTAAGGCCTGTCGCCACACCTATCGCAAAGTTAATACCAAATAATTTTCCCCAAAACTTAGTCATATCACGATAAATTTCGCGACCGGTCATAACATAAACCGTTTCCATGATAACTAAGATCCAGGTCATACCTATAGTTAGAGGTACAAACAAGAAATGAAAGAGAGCGGTAACAGCGAACTGTAATCGCGATAGATCCACAAAGGTTTCATCTATCATTATTGGCTCCTTGAGAGTGACGGATTAACAGGGCAATATAGCAATTGGCAACGTTAAAGTTTAATGAACTTTCAGTAATTACTGAAAGTTTGTAATATTATTTACTTTTGTGCAATTTTTGTCAATACATATATTAGTAAAAGCGAATGTCTTATTCATGCTACATCAGTATTATAAATATACAATGATCAGAATTATTTAGCGCACAATAGAACGACTATTTTTAGGCGTTTATTGAAACACTAAAACACGGTAAACTAATACGTATGAACGCATGGTTTACTTGTGAAATAAAATCAAATGAATAAAGCTCAAAAACAACTACGAATAGGCATTGTGGCAGGTGAACTGTCGGGCGATATTTTAGGTGAAGGCTTAATTAAATCACTTAAAAAACAATACCCAGATGCTATTTTTGAAGGAATAGCAGGACCTAAAATGCAAGCTCAGGGCTGTAAAACGTTGTTCGATATGGATGAGCTTTCTGTAATGGGGCTTGTAGAAGTACTTGGTCGTTTACCGCGTTTGCTTAAAATTCGTAAACAACTAGTGCAACACTTTATTGATAACCCACCTGATGTGTACATTGGTATAGATGCCCCTGATTTTAATTTACGAATAGAAAAACCACTCAAAGATGCCGGTATTAAAACAGTACAGTATGTAAGCCCGTCTGTTTGGGCTTGGCGAGAAAAGCGCATTCATACAATTAGTGCTGCTACTAACTTAGTGCTTGCATTATTGCCTTTTGAAAAAGAATTTTACGATAAGCACCAAGTGCCGTGTACATTTGTAGGGCACACCTTAGCTGACGATATAGCACTTGAGCACGATGACAGTAAAGCGCGTGAAGAGTTAGGCTTAAGCCTTGATGATAAAGTGCTTGCCTTACTACCGGGTAGTCGAGGCTCTGAAGTTGGCTTATTAAGCGAAACTTATATTAAAACAGCTGCAAAGCTGCAAGCGCAAAACCCAAACCTTAAAATTGTAGTGCCATTAGTTAACGAAAAACGCAGAGCGCAGTTTACTGCTATTTTAAATGCCACTGCGCCTGACCTTAATGTTAACTTGCTTGATGGGCAATCAAAATTAGCCATGCAAGCCGCCGACGCCATTTTATTAGCCTCGGGCACAGCAACACTTGAAGGCATGCTTTATAAAAAACCGATGGTCGTGGGTTATAAAATAAAACCTTTGAGTTATTGGATTTTTAAAACCTTATTTACGTTTAATATAAAATATTTTTCGCTGCCTAATTTATTAGCCGACGAAGAATTAGTACCTGAGTTTTTACAAAGCGAGTGCAACGTAACTAATTTAACGAACGCGCTTACCCCTATGCTAAACACAGATAACATTGAGCTAAAAGCGCGCTTTTTAGCTATTCACGAAGAAATTAGATTAAATGCCAGCGAACAAGCAGCGAATGCTGTGGCGGAGTTAATAAATGCAAATTGATAGACCAAATGTAGCCTTAATTGCTGGTGTAGACGAAGTCGGGCGCGGTCCACTTGTGGGTGATGTAGTTACTGCAGCAGTCATTTTAGACCCCACTAAACCGATTGCTGGCTTAGCGGACTCTAAAAAACTAACGGATAAAAAACGCCAAGCGCTTGCGATTGAAATAAAAGAAAAAGCATTGTGCTATGCGTATGGCCGCTGCAATCCAACAGAAATTGATGAGTTAAACATATTACACGCAACTATGCTCGCCATGACTCGCGCAGTAGAGGCATTAAGCACACAACCTGAATTTGTATTTATAGATGGTAATCGTTTGCCAAAACTCACTATGCCAGCGCAAGCTATTGTTAAAGGCGATAGCTTAGTAGCTGAAATTTCAGCCGCGTCTATTTTAGCTAAAGTAGCGCGCGATGACGAAATGATTGAGCTTGATAAACGCCACCCAGAATACGGCTTTGCAGGGCATAAAGGGTATCCAACTAAAGCACATTTTGCAGCGCTTGAGCAGTACGGCGCTATTGACGAGCACCGTAAAAGCTTTAAACCTGTGCAGCGTGTTTTAGCGCAAGCCAATGGTGAGGGTNAGCATGGCTGCTCCTGATTTTGTTCATTTAAGGGTTCACTCTGACTTTTCGATGGTTGACGGCCTTGCTAAAACAAAGCCGATAGTTGCTAAAGCGCAAGAGCTGCAAATGCCAGCCATTGCGATTACCGATCAAATGAACTTTTGTGGTTTAGTGCGCTTTTATGGTGCTACGCATAACGCCGGTATTAAACCTATAGTGGGTGCTGACTTTTGGGTTCGCAGCCCAGAATTTCCTGATGAGCCAAGTCGTCTAACCATATTGGCAAAAGACAATGATGGCTATAAAAATATCACCTTATTAATATCTAAAGCGTATCAACGTGGGCATGTATTTCATCGGCCCGTTATTGACCGAGAATGGCTGGTGGAACATAAAACGGGCTTAATTATTCTCTCGGGTGCTAAAGACGGTGACTTAGGAAAGGCATTACTAAAAAATAACCCAAGTGTTATTGAATCGGTTGTTAGCTTTTACAAGCAGCATTTTAGCGACAACTACTACCTTGAGCTTGTTCGCACCAATCGACCGCTTGAAGAAGACTACTTACACATGGCGGTAGAGCTTGCTACAAAAGAGCAGTTACCTGTTGTAGCGACCAACGAAGTGGTGTTTTTAAAACCTGAAAACTTTGAAGCGCACGAAATTCGCGTTGCTATTTTTGATGGTTACACGCTTGACGATAAACGCAGACCTAAACGATTCTCTGAAGAACAATACCTAAAAACATCAGAGCAAATGGCTGAGTTGTTTAGTGATATACCGGAGGCTTTACAAAACACGGTAGAAATAGCTAAACGTTGTAATGTAACTGTTCAGCTAGGGACTTACTTTTTACCTGATTACCCAACTGGCTCACTTAAGATTGATGAGTTTTTAGTTAAAGTGTCAGAAGATGGTCTTGAAGAGCGACTGCAGTTTTTATTCCCCGATGAAGAAGATAGAAAAGTAAAACGCGTTGAATACGATGAGCGACTTGATATAGAGCTTGGCGTAATTAACCAAATGGGATTCCCCGGTTACTTCTTAATCGTAATGGAGTTTATTCAGTGGAGTAAAGATAACAATATTCCTGTTGGACCTGGTCGTGGTTCAGGTGCGGGTTCGTTAGTTGCGTACGCACTTAAAATTACCGATTTGGATCCGCTTGAATTCGATTTGCTTTTTGAGCGATTTTTGAATCCAGAACGTGTATCAATGCCCGATTTCGACGTCGATTTTTGTATGGATAGACGTGACGAAGTAATTGATCACGTGTCGGCTTTGTATGGGCGTAACGCCGTATCGCAAATTATTACCTTTGGTACCATGGCTGCAAAAGCGGTAATACGCGATGTAGGGCGAGTGCTTGGGCATCCTTATGGGTTTGTCGATCGTATTTCTAAAATGATTCCAGGGGATCCTGGGATGACACTTGCTAAAGCGTTTGATATAGAACCACGCTTGCAAGAAGCCTACGATGGCGACAACGAAGTAAAAGATTTAATCGACATGTGTCGCATTTTAGAGGGGTGTACACGTAACGCTGGTAAACATGCGGGTGGTGTTGTTATATCGCCAACCACTATTACCGACTTTGCTGCACTTTATTGCGATGATGAAGGTAAGTTTCCGGTAACGCAATTTGATAAAAATGACGTAGAAACCGCAGGCTTAGTTAAGTTCGATTTCTTGGGTTTACGCACACTGACTATATTGCAGTGGGCGGTCGATATGACCAATGTGCGCATGAAGCGCCAAGGTAAAAATCTAGTCGATATAAATACCATTCCGCTAGATGATAAAAAGAGTATTGAGTTACTACTTCGCGCCGAAACGACTGCTGTATTCCAGCTAGAGTCGCGCGGTATGAAAGATTTAGTACGGCGCTTAAAGCCCGATAGCTTTGAAGATATGATTGCATTGGTTGCTTTGTTCCGCCCAGGTCCGCTGCAATCAGGCATGGTAGATAACTTTATCGACCGGAAACTAGGTCGCGAAGAAATCTCATACCCAGATGCGCAGTATCAGCACGAAAGCTTAAAACCTATTTTGGAGCCTACTTACGGCATTATTTTGTATCAAGAACAAGTAATGCAAATAGCCCAAGTTTTAGCAGGTTATACGCTTGGTGGCGCCGACATGCTTCGCCGTGCAATGGGTAAGAAAAAACCCGAAGAAATGGCTAAGCAGCGTTCAACGTTTGAAGATGGTGCAAGAAATAATGGCATTGACGGCGAACTAGCGATAAAAATCTTCGATCTGGTAGAAAAATTCGCAGGTTACGGCTTTAACAAATCTCACTCGGCAGCGTATGCGCTCGTTTCGTATCAAACACTGTGGATGAAAACTCATTATCCGGCTGAGTTTATGGCAGCAGTAATGTCGGCAGATATGGATAACACCGACAAAATCGTTATTTTGGTGGATGAATGTGAAAACATGAAGCTCACCTTATTACCGCCAGACGTAAATGCAGGTGAGTTTAAGTTTACAGTAAACCTTGATGGCGAAATAGTTTACGGAATTGGTGCTATTAAAGGCGTGGGTGAAGCACCGGTAGATGCTATTTTAGAAGCTCGCGCAAAAGGGGGTCCATTTAAAGACCTATTTGATTTTTGTGCTCGTGTTGATTTAAAACGCTTAAATAAACGTGTAACCGAAAAACTTATTTATTCAGGCGCGCTTGATAAACTAGGTCCTGATAAAACACAATCGGGGCGTGCTACGTTACTAGCTAGTTTAAAAAGTGCTATGCGCGCGGCCGATCAGCACAATAAAGCTGAATTATTAGGCCAAAGTGATTTATTTGGCTTATTAGCAACTGAATCTGATGAAGTAGAACAAGCATTTATTAAAGCAGTTGGTTTAACCGATAACGAATGGTTAGATGGCGAAAAAGAAACCTTAGGCTTATATTTAACTGGCCATCCAATTAATCAGTACCGACGTGAGCTTAAACATTATACCAGCGGAAAAATAGTTGATTTACAACCAACTAATCGCGATGTATTTGCAACGGCTGCAGGCCTAGTAATTGCCTCTAGGGTATTAATTAATAAAAAAGGAAATCGTTGGGCCTTAGTAACTTTAGATGACAAGAGTGCACGCATTGATGTACGCTTGTATTCAGACGAGTTTGAAAAGTACCAAGATATGCTCCAAGTTAACAATATCTTGGTAATATCCGGACAGGTCAGCTTTGATAACTTCTCTGGTGGTATTACAATGACCGCCAGAGAAATAAACACCATTGTTCAAGCGCGTGAAAAACGTATAAAAGCGATTAAAATGACGCTGAACATGGTGCAAGTCGAAGCAGGTTTCTTCGATAAATTACAAAAAGTACTCGAACCCTACAAAATGGGAACGTGTCCGATCAAGGTTTATTACCAACGCCCAGATGCGTTGGCGCAATTAACTCTTGGGATCGAATGGTGTGTTACGCCAAGTGATGACTTGATTCATAAGTTATCACTAATGGCGGCGCAAGATGTAGAACTGGAATTTAACTAATTAGGTAGTTTAGAGCATGAGCCTCAATTATCTTGATTTTGAGCTTCCGATTGCAGAATTAGAAGCGAAAATTGAAGAATTACAAAATGTAAGCCGCGCTGGCGAATTAGACCTTGGATTAGAAGAGGAAGTCAGTAAATTAAAAGAGAAAAGCGACCAGTTAAAAGAGAAAATATTCTCAGAACTAGGCGCTTGGCAAGTATCACAGTTGGCACGTCACCCGTTGCGTCCTTATACTCGAGATTATATCGAGCGTATTTTCACGGAGTTTGATGAGTTTGCTGGTGATCGTACTTTTGCTAACGATCCGGCTATTTTAGGTGGTATAGCGCGTTTAGATGGTGAACCAGTAATGATTATTGGTCAGCAGAAAGGGCGCGATACGGCTGAAAAAATTAAACGCAACTTTGGTATGCCAAAGCCAGAAGGTTACCGTAAAGCTTTACGCTTAATGGAAATGGCTGAGCGTTTTAAAATGCCAATCATGACCTTTATCGACACACCGGGTGCATACCCAGGTGTTGGCGCTGAAGAACGTGGTCAATCTGAAGCAATCGCGCGTAACTTAAAAGTAATGGCGACACTTAAAGTGCCGACAATATGTACGGTTATTGGTGAAGGCGGTTCAGGTGGTGCTTTAGCAATTGGTGTTGGCGATAGAGTTAACATGTTGCAGTACAGTACTTACTCTGTAATTTCGCCTGAAGGTTGTGCGTCTATTCTTTGGAAAAGCGCCGATAAAGCACCTCTTGCAGCAGAAGCAATGGGTGTAACCGCAGAGCGAGTTAAAGAACTAGATTTAATCAGCAACTTAGTTGATGAACCTCTAGGTGGAGCGCACCGCAATTACGATGCAATGGCACGTAATTTAAAAGTACGCCTTAAACGTGATCTAGCAGACTTACAAGCACTTACGCTTGAAGAGATGCTTGATCAACGTTACAAACGTTTGATGTCGTTTGGCTACTGCTAAACTCATTAAATGTTAAAAAAGCCGCTTATGCGGCTTTTTTGCTTTAAAATAGTCAGAGTTCTTTATAACTACCAATTATTAAATCATTACTTATTTAATACAATTGGTATAACTCACCTAAAGTGTGGACACATGTATACATCAGCAATTTACCAGCAACTAAAAAAATCACTAAATAGTTATATAGAGCAAGGTAAAACCGTTTTCACAGTGGCGTTATCTGGTGGTGTTGACTCTGTGGTATTGCTGCATTTAATGAATACGCTTAAAGCAGATAATTCTGCTATTCAAGTTTGCGCTATTTATGTTCATCATGGTTTGAGTCAGTATGCTGATGATTGGCAAAATTTTTGTCAAAATGTATGTGCCGATATTAACGTGCCTTTTCAGGTTGCTAAAGTAAGTATAGAGCAGCAACCGCGCACGAGCCTTGAAGCCCAAGCGCGAGATGCTCGTTACAAAGCACTTGATGAGCTAAGCCCGCAAAACAGTATTATTTTACTCGGACAACATTTAAACGACCAAGTAGAAACTTTTTTACTGCGCTTAAAGCGTGGCTCGGGTTTAAAAGGGCTTGGCGCAATGCACCAAGAGCGTTTGCTACAAAGTGGGCGCGTATGTTTTAGACCACTGTTAAACGTAAAACGCAGTGATATAGAAGCTTTTGCAGCGCAGTTTAGTCTTGATCATATAACCGATGACTCTAATAGCGATGAAAGCTTTGATCGTAATTTTTTACGCTCACAAGTTGTGCCACTACTAGCACAACGATTTACTGGTTTTGAGCAATGCACCGCACGCAGTATCCATTTATTACAACAACAACAAGAATTACTAGAACAATATACTCAGGCCGATTTAGCACTGTGTATTAATGAGCAAAGTGCTTTAAACATAAGTGCTATTAGAGCATTCACACCGATTAGAATCACTAACGTAGTGCGTGCATGGTTGTCGCTGTTTACGCAAGTTATGCCATCGCAAAAGCAACTTGAACAAATAATTAATCAGGCAGTAGATGCTAAAAAAGACGCTCAAATACTTATTGAGCTAACTGGTGGACAAATACGACGTCATCAAGGGTATTTATACTTTGTTATTGCAACAGAGCAATTAAGCGATACAGAGCTTAACCAAAATGAGCTAAAGCTAGCTGATGGTCGTTTACTTAAAAAACAAACAGGTAAAAAAAGTAAGGGAATTAGACCTCCAAACTCTAATGAACAGGTAACCGTGCGTTTTAACTGTAATAGTGCGCGTATAAAGCCATTAAAAAAACCAGGAAGTAACACTCTAAAACATTGGTTTAAAGACACAAAGGTGGCGCCTTGGCTGCGCGGTAATGTGCCGCTTATTTTTTATAACGAAGAATTAGTTCAAGTTGTTGGATACTTTATAAGTGCAAAACATATTGATGAAAATGGTATTTATTGGGAGTGTATATAAATGAGTAAACAACCTCATGTTGGTTTGTCGTTAGTAAATAAAGCACCTATGGGTATGCTAATTACAGTTATTATTGCTGTTATAGCAAATGTTTTACTTGAGCTAAATATTATAACCTTAGGCTATGCAATTGCAGGTGGAGTTATATCAGCAGCACTTTTGTTATCATACTGGTTAGGTAAAGGTGGTTTGTTTTTTATTTTAGGTGTAAGTGTTCCGCTACTTTTAGTTTTGTTAACGCCACTAGCCACTATTACAGCCTTACTTAATTTAATCAGTGGTTTCTTTTTTGGCTTTTGTGCTGCGCTAGTAATTTATAAAATTATGTTTGGTAAGTCTAATACCAAATAATCAGATTTAAGATTGAATCATTTTTAATTAGCTATTAATGGCGGTTTGATACGTTTATTTATATCTATAAAAAAGCCTAGCGGGGGAAGCTAGGCTATATAATTTACTAGTTAATAAGCTTTAGCGCAATTTCTGCCAGACGCTTTTGCTCTATACAACCCTTTATCGGCTCTAGAGAATATTTCGTTTTCGCAATCAGGGCTGTTTGCCAACGTAAAACCAATACTGGTTGTTACTTTGTATTGCGACATCATACTTGAAGTTCTAACAAGGCGCATAATGCGCTCAGCGACTGCTTTATTAGTCGTGAACTCTGGATCTTCAATTAATATTGCAAATTCATCACCACCAAATCTAAATACAGAATCGGTGCCACGAATACTTGTACACAAAACTTCAGAAAACACTTTAAGCATGTCGTCGCCAACTTTGTGACCGTAATTGTCATTCACTTGTTTAAAATTATCTAAATCAAGTAGCATTAAACTAAATGGGCGTTGATAACGGCGGCAATTTTCGAGCTTTTGCGATAGAATGTCATTAAATTGACTACGGTTATTTAAACCTGTTAATGCATCCTTTGTAGCCAGCTTTAATACTCGGCTATACATCATCGCATTGCGAAGAGGATAAACAAGTGCAGTATGTAAAACACAAAGCTTTTTCTCAATTGCAGAACATAGTGGGTATTGGCTAAAGTAAATTAGCTGCCCTAGGTGTTCTTTTCCTATAGTTAAATCATAAAGATATGGCGTACTTGTTGTGTTGCTATCAGATGTTTGTGCTGTGCCAAGTGTCGATTGGAACTGCAACCCTGAAAAATTTATTAATTGCTTTGCAAATTTTGCATATATAGCCAAAATATCTTCAATTACTAAACTAGTTTGTAACTCTGTAACGAGCTCATGCGTTGCCGCAGGCTCATTTGTACGTGTAGGTTCAGCCGAAAACGGCAAAAAATCACCACGACCAGTTACACGTTGTGTCAAAATATGGACATTTTCCATTAAATTCTTCCCCCGAGGGTATTGCTTTGCAGTTACTAAGCGATTTTTATGCCACATTTCAAATTGGTTTTAAAATAGGTAATTGCTGTATTTAAAAGGCAGTACTTTGCTTTAATTAAATTATGAGGTCACTTTTGCAAAGCATTAATGTTCAGATTTTTGGCTTGTTAGTCGCAGCCGTACTTTTTGTATGGTTTTTCAAGCGTATAGGTTTGCCACCTATTTTAGCTTACCTGGCGACAGGGGTTTTAGCGGGTAGTCATGGCATTGACTGGTTGGCGCAAACGCACGAAATAGAATTTGTAGCTGAACTTGGCATTGTATTTTTATTATTTAGTTTAGGGTTAGAATTTTCGATTTCGCGGCTAATGGCAATGCGTAATCTTGTATTTGGATTGGGCTCACTTCAGGTGGGTATAACCAGCTTACTCTTCATTATTATTTTATATTGTTTAAATTTTAGCTTACTTACCAGTTTTACTATTGGCACTATTATGGCGCTCTCTTCAACTGCGGTGGTTGTTAAGCTATTAAAAGAAAGGGGTGAGCTTAATCAGCGACGAGGGCAGTTAGCCGTTGGTGTGCTGCTTTTTCAAGATATTGCGGTTGTACCTCTACTTATCATTTTACCTTTATTTGCATCAAGTGGTACGCAAAGTATTGGCTGGGCTTTAGCGTTTGCGTTAACTAAAGGGGCGTTTGTATGTATGCTACTTTGGGCTATTGGCAAATGGGTGCTGCCTATTGTTTTTAAAGAAATAGCCCAAGTGCGTACCGATGAGCTATTTATGCTTACCACTATATTAGTGGCTTTATTTGCTGGGTTTTTAACATACATGTTCGGTTTATCAATGGCACTTGGCGCTTTTTTAGCCGGTATGATGCTAGGAGAAAGCCGTTATCGCCATCAGTTAGAGGCTGATATAAGACCATTTCGCGATATATTAATGGGGCTGTTTTTTGTAACTGTAGGCATGCAGCTCGACATTTTATTTGTGTTGGATCATGGCTTAATTATTATTGGTGCATTACTTGGTTTACTCATATTAAAAATAGCCGTGGTTACAATAAGTGCACGGCTGATGCATGAGCGAAATCAAGACTCGCTTGCCTGTGGCATCATGCTATGGCAAATGGGGGAGTTTGGCTTCGTACTAATAGCACTTGCTGGGCAGCATGAGTTATTAAATTCAGAGCAGGCATCATTTTTAATTGCATTGGGTGTGCTTTCAATGGCGTTAACTCCATTTTTAATTGATAAAACGCCATTTATTTTAAACCGCTTAGGCATACTCGACCGTCCTAGTATGGCAATAGAGAGTGAGCCTCAAAGCAGTACGCTTTATAGTAACCATGTTGTTATTTGTGGTTTTTCGCGTGTTGGGCAAACCATTGCTCGATTTTTAAAGCCCGAGGCAATAGATTACGTCGCTATTGAAAGTAATCCTATACTTGTACAAGAAGGGAAAGCTGCAGGCGAGCCCGTAATATTTGGCTATGTTAAGCAAAAAGATATTTTAAAATGTGCAGGAGTAGAGCGTGCGCGCTTAGTTATTATTACCTTTACAGAGTTTGACCATGCTCAAGTTGTAATTGATGCAATAAAGCAACTCGCGCCTAACGTTAAAATACTTATTCGCACACGCGACGACAGCCAGCTTAATTATTTAAAAGAGTTAGGCGTAACTGAGGTCGTACCTGAGTCGTTAGAGGCAAGCTTAATGTTGGTATCGCATGTATTGTCTATGTCGGGTGTGCCAATGACCCGAATTGTGCGCCGAGTAAGTAAAGAGCGTCGTAATCGCTATCCGTTAATGCAAAGCTTTTATGCCGGCTACTTTAAAGATAACGAAGATACCTCTAGTGACCGATTAGAATATTTACATGTAGTTGCCTTGCCAGACAAAGCATTTGCCGTAAACAAAACAATTGAAGAATTAAATTTAGCTAAACGACGAGTGCTCGTAAAAGCATTGCGCAGAGAAGGGCACGAGATAGATACGCCACCAGAGGACACCAGATTATTCGCTAACGATGTTTTAGTGCTACAAGGTAAACCAAGGCGAGTTGAACGGGTAGAGCATTTTTTACTCGACGGGATAGAATAAACAGTTAAATTATTACCTATATTACTACCTAAATAATTACCTAAATAACCTGCACTGTGGATAAGAAATCTCTTAACCAGAGTTCAGGTTAAATAGTAATTTACGAAGCTAGTCTAGCTCTAAAAATTCACGCATTTTAGGTAATTGCGCCATGCCGTCTTCATAGCCAATTTGCATTAAATGCTGGGTGTAGCGTTTTTCAAATAATAAATAGCTGGTTAAACTCGATTGCGAATGCTTTTTAACACCAATTGTTCTTAAGAGTACTTTTATAGCCCAGGGCATATCGTCGTAATATTGTGCAGCAATTGCGTTGAAATTTTGCGAAGGATTTATAACAAAGCTTTCAATTTGCTTAAGTTCTTTATGTTTATCGCGTGCAGGGAGTAAACCCAATGTGCGATTAACACGCTCTAACCGCTCTAAATCAGAGAGCATAGTGTCGGTAAATATACTGTCGAGTAAATGCCCGCCCACNCAGCCGATAACCCAGGGTAGTGCGGAGAATAACCTGGAGGATGCAGCTCTCTTGGTTGCTCAACCCCAATAATAAAGATTTTTTCAGCGCCCAAATGAATTGATGGACTCAGAGGTGAAAGTAAATGCACAGAGCCATCACCAAAGTAATGGTTATGAATATTCACACTAGGGAACACCATAGGAATGGCACTTGATGCCATTAAGTGTTCAACATTAATACGAGCCGCCCGACCTTCACGCTTAGCGCGCTGCCAAGATGTTTGCGTATTTGATTGAAAAAACGTTACCGAATCACCTGTCGTGTAGCTAGATGCAGTAATAGAAAGCGCCTCTAAATAGTTACGGTGTAAGTTACGCTCAATTCTATGTAAATCTAAAATCTCGTTTAACAAACCACGCAAAGGGCGATTATTTAATAAACTCGCTGGTGGATGGTTAATATGCTCTGACTGAAAGCTCGTTAAAATATTACGAGCAATATGACCAAACACACTAAAAAAATCACTTTTATAGACCATTGAAGTAGAAAAGTTTTTCCAAACAGATTCAAGCTTTCGCACGGCTAAATGCGCACAAGATGCATAGCATGCTAATGCTGCAGAATTAATTGCACCAGCCGATGTGCCATTTATTACTCTAAAAGGCAGCGGGGCAGTTCTTGGCATACTGTGGGCTAATGCTTTAAGCACACCCACTTGATAAGCAGCGCGAGCGCCGCCGCCTGTTAATAACAAGGCTATTTTAGGTTTTTGAGGGTCAACTTGTTTGATTTTCATATTGGCGATTAAACTGTTCTACGTCTTTACTTTATTTATCAACTGTAAGTCTTTAAGCTAGAAGAATCAAAGGATAACTACTTTTATACTTTTTACATTAATAGCAGAGTACTTTAGTGCTTAATTTAATTAGCTAACATATTATGTATTAATGTAATTTTTATTATTTGTAGAATGAATTTAATCCACTTAGCGTACTCTAAGTGATATCGCATTTTAATTTTTATGGAGTTCGTATGTCAGATAAACCAGAAGCGTCAGATGTTCAAAAACGTCCACCTAATAACAATCTTCTTTTTGCCGTTATTATTTTAATAGTAGTAGCATGTGCGGCAGCCTTTGTATTGCTAAAACCAAGCGACGAGACTTCAACACGTACCGAAGTAGAGCAAACTGTTGAAGAGCAGCCGATGATGGAGATTAAACCAGAAAATGATCCCGTTGTAGATGCACCATCAGTAACCCCAGAAAAGCCGACTGAAATGACCGTACCTACTCAGCGCCCTGCCGAGCCAGTACCAGAGGTTAAACCATTACCAACACTTGATGAAAGCGACTCAGTTGTTGTAGCAAAAATGGATGAATACCTGAGTGACTCAGTAATGAGCTTAATGGTAACCGACGATGTAATTCGCCGTGGTGTTGTGTTTATAGATAATCTAGCAAAAGGCAAAGTTGCTGCAAAACACACTCCAGTAGTCAAACCAGAAGAGAAATTTACCGTAACCGAAGGTGATATTTTAACAATTGATCCTAATAGTTATGAGCGCTACACACCGTACGTAAAAATATTTACGAGTATGAGTGCAGCACAAGCCGTGCGTATGTACGATGAATACAAACCGCTTATTAATAGCGCATACACTGAGATTGGCTACGGTGATGACGAGTTTAATCAAACTTTAACAGACGCAATCGATTTATTACTTGATACGCCAGAGCCAGAAGGTGAACTGCCGCTATTACGTGATTCGGTAACTTTTCAGTATGCGTTTTCAGAATGGGAAGATTTACCGGCTGCTCAAAAACAACTTTTACGCATGGGTCCAGAAAACATGAAAAAAGTAAAAGCGGCTCTTCGTAACATAAAAGCGCAGTTAGAGAGCAATTAATACGCACTAAAATAGCTAAATACGCTGCGATTGTATATGAAGTATGCAATCGCACTTTCTTTTTCGATTATCCCTTGAATAACAGAGCAAAAGTAGAGATAATCCTTCCCGCGCCAACCAAGGCCCTCAATGGTAGTCTTATTGGTCCTCTCGCAACACTAGCAGGCGAACCTGGTCAGGCCCGNCAGCCACAGTTTGTGACGTGTGTGCCGAGATGTGGCTGATAAGACTGCCACCCAAATTCCTCATTTGGGTGTTTAAACTAATAAAATTTATCCTTCAAAAAATATTTCATTATTTTAGTAAATTCTATTTATTTTATGGATTACTTTACAGATAGCTATGTCATTTTTGTTAAAAACATCATCAAAAAGTATGTAATAATATTAACAAATAGTAAAATTAACTCCCTTTTTAATATGTTGCTCATCCTCGCTCAGTAAATACGACTTAAGTCTAGATTGTGTAGTACGAAGTTAGGCTTAGAATAACGTCAAATTTAGAGAGGAGCTCAGTATGCACTTGGAACGTATTCGTAATAGTAGCCTGCATCAAAAAGTAATGTTAGCAGAGCAGGCAAGCCAATTTATTAAAGATGGAATGACTGTAGGGATGAGTGGTTTCACTCGTGCCGGAGAAGCTAAAGCAGTACCCAGAGCATTAATTGAGCAAGTCAAAAAAAATCCAATAAAAATAAATTTAATGACAGGCGCATCACTCGGTAATGATCTTGATAAGCTACTAACAGAAGCGGGTATTTTAGCGCGTCGCATGCCTTTTCAAGTAGACAGCACTTTACGTAAAGCGATTAATAACGGTGAAGTAATGTTTATTGATCAGCATTTATCTGAAACGGTTGAGCATTTACGTAACCATCAATTAACCATGCCTGATGTGGCTGNATTGAAGCCGTTGCCATTACCGAAGAAGGGCATATTGTGCCTACTACATCGGTTGGTAATTCAGCGAGTTTTGCTATTTTTGCCAAAGAAGTCATCGTTGAAATTAATATGCTGCATAACCCGAATCTTGAAGGTTTGCATGATATATACATTCCTTCGTATCGTCCTACTCGCCAACCAATGCCGTTAGTTAAAGTGGATGACCGAATTGGTAGTACTGCAATTCCTATCGATCCTGCAAAAATTGTTGGTATTGTTTTTACTAATCAAAGTGATTCGTTTTCTACCGTTACCGACCCTGATGAAGACACCGCCGCTATTGCGCGCCATTTAGTTAGCTTTTTTAAAGAAGAAGTGGCTCAAAATAAATTGCCAGCTAATTTAGGTCCGCTACAAGCAGGCATTGGTAATATTGCAAATGCTGTAATGATGGGATTACTCGACTCTGACTTTAAAGACCTAACAATGTACTCTGAAGTATTACAAGATTCGACGTTTGACCTAATTGACGCAGGTAAGCTTAGTTTTGCATCGGGCAGCTCAATTGTGTTGTCTGAGCGTTGTAACGCGCAAGTATTTAATAATTTAGAACAATACAAAGACAAGCTAGTGTTACGCCCTCAAGAAATTTCGAACCACCCTGAAATAGTGCGCCGTTTAGGTATTATTGCAATAAACACCGCACTTGAGTTTGATATGTATGGCAACGTAAATTCAACGCATGTTTGTGGCACACGAATGATGAATGGTATTGGCGGCTCTGGTGATTTTGCTCGTAATGCTCATTTAGCTATATTTGTGACTAAGTCGATTGCTAAAGATGGCGCAATATCAAGCGTAGTGCCTATGGTTAGCCATGTTGATCACAACGAGCATGATGTTGATATATTAGTAACTGAGCAAGGTTTAGCTGATTTACGCGGTTTAGCACCGCGTGAGCGTGCTGTACAAGTTATTAAGCATTGTGTGCACCCAGAATATCGCGAAGCGATGTTAGACTATTATGAGCGCGCTTGTGAGCGTGGTGGGCACACCCCTCATTTACTTGAAGAAGCGTTTAGCTGGCATATTCGCTTAGAGCAAGAAGGCAGTATGAAAAAAGCATCTGTAGTGCAAGATATACCGCTATCAGCTTAAACCAACATTAGTTGAACTCGCTTAAATAACGCTCCTTTATGGAGCGTTTTTTTGCAACATAGAATGTAACCTGAACTGTTGATAATAAATCTATTTCAAGCAGCTGTTTCCAGCGCTAACTGCGTTGAATTTACTTGCAACAGGCTAGTTATTGCCACGTAAATTCACCTTTTTTCATCGGCGATTTTTGGTTAAAAAGAAATAAATTAAAATATTACTATGATTCAATATGTTAGAAATTATCTTAACCAGAATTCAGGTTGTTTAAGTTTTAGATAGATTGTTTATCACGTACGATTTATTTTTTACCAGTAACCATAAAACCAAAGTAATAGTGCCGATACTTAACTGAATAATACCTAAGTCACTTATAAGCTCATCTGGGCGAATTGATACCAGCATCATGCCCGTTGCTCCTGCAATCATTGAACAAAATTGAATAACCGCAACAGCTGAGCCCGTGTCGCTAGTTTGCTGATCTAGCATTAAATTAGTACCCGGTACGCGCGTAACAATAACCATGAGTGTGGCGGGAGCTGCAATACTTGCAAAAATCCAGGGTGAAAGGTGCCCAAAAGTAAGAGTAAGTACGCCGCACAACATGAGTAATATAAAGCAGATAGTAATTATTTTTTTCACTGATATTTTTTGAGAAAGCTTCATATAAATACTAGGACCAAACGATGCACAAAACGCATTAGCGGCAAACGCATAACTAAAAGTTTGCTCCGATAAGCCAAAGCCATCAATATAAATATACGAACCAGCCGCTAAAAATGCCATTAGTGTCATGGGGGGAATAGTAAAAATAGCGAGTAAAGAAAGAAAATGAGGATTTTTTATAACAACGCCTAATCGTCCCCAAGATTGTATTATCGAGCCTGTATATCTGGTTTGTAACGATTCGCGATAAGAAAGAGCAAATAACATCGACATTGTGCCAAAACCAGCCAGTGTGTAAAACATCATATGCCAAGAGCCTACTTTTAATAATAATGCGCCAATTACAGGTGCAACCATAGGGGCTATAATCACTAACGACATAATGGTGGCTATTATTTTTTCTCGCTCTCGACCATCGTATAAATCTTTTACAATAGCCGTTGCTACAACAGTTACGGCGCTGCCACCAAAGGCTTGCACTAATCGAGCACCAATAAGCATTTCAACTTGATTCGCAAGTGCACAAAGCAAGCTACCAACAACGTAAACACCTAAGCCAAGCATTAATATTGGTTTGCGGCCGAACTTTTCGCTTAATGGTCCCCAAAATAGTAATCCAATAGCATAAGCTACAAAGTAAACGCTAAGCGTTAAGTTAACCATTGCCTGATTAGTACTTAACTTTTCGACCATAGTTGGCAAGGCAGGTAAATATAAATCGGTAGTTAAAGGCGGAAAGGCACTCACAATAACTAAAAACAATAACGTGCCGGCTTTACCTAAAAAAGGTTGCTCTACTTTCACACTAAAACTCCAAAATAATGTAATACATCAGGTTTAATCGTAAAAACGTTATGGCGTTGTTGAACACTCTCATCTGGGCTCAATTTAGTTTTCAAACTTATAGCCCATGCCATAAATAGATTTAATACATTCGGACTCATCATTTATTTAATGAAGTTTTCGGCGTAAGTTTTTTATATGGCTGTCTATTGTTCTGTCAGTAACAATGCGGCTGTCTTGATATATTTTATCCATCAACTGATTACGGCTGTATATTTTGTCTTGATGATTAAATAAAAAGTGAAGCAACTTAAATTCTGCAGGCGTAAGTTGTAATGCTTTTTGATAGTAGTGAGCAGTCATCGTGTCTTCATTTACTATTAAGTTTTGAGTTTGTGATTTTGGGGTATTTCGCCTGACTATATTTTTAACTCTGGCGACGACTTCTCTTGAACTATAGGGCTTACAAATATAATCATCAGCACCTAACTCCAACCCGAGTAAACGATCAATTTCTTCTACTTTTGCTGTAGCCATAATGACGGGTACATCACTAAATGTTCTAAGCTCTCTGTATATATCTAGTCCATCTCGATGAGGTAGCATGAGATCTAATATCACGAGGTTTGGCTTATGCGCTTTAATCCAGTCAATAACGGTTAAGCCTTCTGCAATTATGTGCGTATTAAATCCAGATTGCTGTAAATATTCAGATAATATTTGTCCAAGTGTAGGCTCATCTTCAACAATCAGTACTGTATGAGTGTTATCTTTAAAATTCATATTAGTGACCTTTATTATATTGTTTTTTAAAGCTAATAATCATCGCTATACCGCCTAATGACGAAACTTTTGCGCTAATACTACCATTATGTTGTTCAATAATATTTTTACAAATAGATAAACCTAAACCGGAGCCACCAAACTCTCTGCTACGTGATTGATCAACTCGGTATAAGCGGTCGAATAGCTTATCTAATTCAGCTAGGGGTACTGATGGCGAGCTGTCTTCTATCCATAGTTCAACGGTCTCTTTTTTATTTTTTATACTTACTTTAATCACACCAGGACCGTCGGTATAACGAATGCTATTTTCGAATATATTAACGAGTAATTGACGAATTGAGTCTTCATCTAAAAGTAAAATTACCTCACGATGCATTAAGTCGTCACTTTCTAATGTTAATCCTTTTGCTTGTGCACGCGCTTCAAAGCTATACATTACGCTGCTTATTAATTCATTAAGGCTGGTGGGTTTTAATTTAATACTATAGATATTGGCTTCGGATTTAGAAAGTACATATAAATCTTCTACTAACTTACCCAAATTTAGAACTTGTTGGTGCATTGAATCGATGTTTTTAGGCTCAGGTGTACGAATACCATCTTGAATGGCTTCTATTTCACTGCGTAATACGGCAATAGGGGTTCTTAGTTCATGAGAAATGTCAGTGATCCACTGTTCTCGGGTACTTTTTTGTTGTTTTAAACTGATCGAAAGCGAGTTAAAAGCGTTGCCCAGCTCGGCAATTTCGTCTTTGCCTTTGGTTGCAATTTGGGTATTAAAATCGCCTTTTGCTAATGTAAGGGCACCTTGGTGTAATTGTTTTAATGGGGCTAAAAAATGACGAACTAAAAATACAGCACATATTAATGAAAATATACTTGCTAACCCTATTATTAAATAGAGGTTTTGTTTTTGTTGATTATAAAAACTGCCAGACAATGGACCAACAACATAACTAGTTTGCTCAATGGCTAACCAACCAATAATTTTTGTGTTTTTTATTATCGGAATTCTAGCAATATTAGAGGTAGGATCGTTAGTTGGAGGTAACGTGCCAATAACCCATTTATCATTTACATCAAGTACAAAAGCGCGATAGCTTGGAGGCCGAATACCATCTTCTTTTGAATATTTAAAACTGCGTTTAATATCGAGACTAATAATTGGTCGTGGTGGCGGTGGCTCACCAATATTAGTAAATAGTTGCTTCCAATGTTGTAAGTCTGAAGTTAAGGGTGTCCAGCCTGTTTTATCATCATAAAATTCTGCTATGGGCTTGGTAAGTTTTGATAGGTTTTGTAACTCAGTTTGGTTTATATAGCTTTGAAATCCTTTATTAAAACTGTAATTGGTAAATAGTAAGATCCCAATTACCATTAACAAACTGGTAGTAAAAAGTGATAAAAACAACTTAGAAAAAATAGTTAAGCGCATAAACTTTTAACCTACAACCTATAAATGAACGTTAGTTTATATTTTATTTTGCGGTTTCGGAATCAAATAAAACAATCTCCATCTTTTCTCCATATTTGCCCCTCTTTTAGTATCAATAATGAGGTATTCCTAATTAAAGCAAAGAGATTAAAGAGTGATGAAAGCATTTCGCAACTTATTTTTAATACCGAACTTATTAATTATTGTCTTAACACTAAGCGCCTGTGGCGAGGTTAAAAACTTACCAGATAATAAAAATGATGCTGTTAAGGTTGATGTTATTGAGCTTAAGTCGATTACGTATCAGCCGTCGGTTGAATTACCTGGTCGTGTATCTGCAATTAAAGAGTCTGAGGTACGTCCTCAAGTAAGCGGCATTATTAAAAGTCGATTATTTACCGACGGTAAAGAAGTAAAAGAAGGCGATGTGCTTTATCAAATCGATCCGGCTGTTTACCTAGCAAATGTAAATAACGCACAAGCGAGTGTCAAAAAAGCACAAGCTGATCAAAAAGTGGCTAAAAAAACATTGCTTCGTTATCAAGAATTGGCAAAAAATAAAGTAGTTAGCCAGCAAGATTTAGATGATGCAGAGGCAAGTTATGAACAAGCATCTGCAGAAGTAAATGTAGCTCAGTCTAATTTAGATTATAACAATATTTTACTATCGTATACTCAAGTTAAAGCGCCAATTTCAGGCCGTATTGGTATATCAACTGTATCAGAGGGGGCGCTGGTAACTGCAGAACAAGCATCGTACTTAACGACTATTAAACAATTTGACTCAGTTTATATTGATATGACTCAGTCATCATTAGCGCTGCAAAAAATACGCAAAGAGCTTATAGGGCAAGAGAAAAAAGACGATATCGTAGTTCCAGTTACAATTAAACTTGAAGATGGCAGTACGTATCCAACACAGGGTTATCTTGAGTCATTAGATATTACGGTTGACCAATCAACAAGTAGCGTAACATTGCGTGCAATTATGCCAAATCCCACTTTAGAATTACTGCCAGGTATATTTGTGCGAGCCACAATTATGGGGCCGGTAATGCAAAATATTAAGTTACTCCCGCAAAGCGTTATTATTCGCAGCCAAAACGGTGCGCCTTATGTTTACGTTGTAAATGAAGATAATCAAGCGATTAAAAAAGACGTTGAACTGGGCCAAGAAATAGGCACCCAATGGGAAATAAAACAAGGTTTAAATGACGGCGATAAAGTGATCATTAATAGCTTTTTAAAGCTTAAAGATGGTGCTGCTGTGATGATTGACCAAACGTCTACTTCTGACCAATAGTTGAGGTTTAATATGTCTGCATTTTTTATTAATAGACCTATTTTTGCTTGGGTGATTGCTATTGTGATCATGCTAAGTGGTATTTTTGCAATTAATTCATTGCCAATAGCCCAGTATCCCACAATTGCGCCACCAGCAATTGAAATAAGCACTTCTTACCCTGGAGCTTCGGCAAAAGCAGTTGAAGACAGTGTCACGCAAGTTCAAGTGCAAAATAGCTTATCACAAGTCGAAAATAGTTTGCCATCAGAAGTACAAGCACAAGGTGTATCTATACGTAAAAACACCTCAGGCTTTATTTCTATGATTGCTATTTATTCACCTGATAACAGCATGAGTACCGGCGATATTCAAGATTACGTAAATTCATACGTTAAAGACCCGATTAGTCGTGTGAGCGGTGTGGGTGATGTAAATGTATTTGGCCCATCGTACGCGATGAGAATTTGGTTAGATCCGGGCAAGCTTAACAGTTTAAAAATGACCCCAAGTGATGTTTACGCTGAAGTTGCTAAGCAAAATTCACAAGTAACATTGGGACAATTAGGGGGGGCACCCTCAACAGACGAGCAACAATTTAATGCCACTATTAAAGCGCAAAGCTTATTAACAAGCGTTGACGGATTTAAAAATATTCTTTTGAGAGTAAATGCCGATGGCTCGCAAGTACGCCTACAAGACGTGGCTAAAATAGAGCTTTCGAGTGAAGACTTTAGTGTTATTCCTATCTTTAATGGGCAAGGTACATCGGGTATTGGTGTAACGCTTGCATCCGGCGCAAACACGCTTGATACACAAGCAAACGTTGATGCCAAACTTGAAGAGCTTTCAAAAAGCTTTCCTAGTGGCTTAAAAGTAGCAAAAGCGATGGATACAACACCGTTCATTAAGTTATCAATTGAAGAGGTTGTGTACACCCTAATAGAAGCCATTGTTTTAGTGTTTTTTGTTATGTTGTTATTTTTACAAAACTTTCGCGCAACACTTATTCCTACCATTGCAGTACCCGTAGTATTACTTGGTACGTTTGGTGTTATGTCACTCGCTGGATTTAGCTTAAATACGTTAACCATGTTCGGGCTAGTACTTGCCATAGGTTTACTTGTTGATGATGCAATTGTTGTTGTTGAAAACGTAGAGCGTTTAATGCACGAAGAAGGTTTATCAGCAAAAGACGCAACACGTAAATCAATGACCCAAATTACAGGTGCTTTAGTGGGTATTACCACAGTGTTAGCGGTGGTATTTATTCCTATGGCATTAATGGATGGCTCAACAGGGGCTATTTACCGTCAGTTTTCTGTAACGATTGTTTCTGCAATGGTGCTGTCGGTTATTGTGGCTCTTATTTTAACGCCAGTGCTGTGCGCTACGTTACTTAAAGCACCAACAACAAAGAATGAGCACAAAGAATACTGGGTATTTAAAACCTTCAACAAAGGATTTGATACGTTAGCTGGCTACTATAACGTATCGGTAGGGAAGGTATTAAAGCGTCCACTTCGTTCATTATCTGTTTACGCTTTGCTATTAGTAGCGTGTGGCTTTATTTACCAATCATTACCTAGCTCATTTTTACCCGATGAAGATCAAGGTAATTTTACGGTAATGGTGCAACTACCAAATGGGTCTACGCTAAAGCAAACAGCAGAAGTGATGAAAGACATAACACGTTACTACCAAGAAAATGAAAAAGAGACTGTAGATACTGTTTTTGGGGTATCAGGCTTTAACTTTTCAGGTAAGGGCCAAAACGCAGCAATGGCTTTAATAGGCCTAAAAGATTGGTCAGAACGAACTGATACAGAGCACAGTGTTGATGCAATTATTGAGCGTACTATGGCGCATTTTAAAGATTACAAAAAAGGGTCTGTATTTGCGGTTAATCCACCGCCAATTCGCCAGCTTGGCAATGCAACCGGCTTTGATTTTTATTTAGAAGATATGACAGGTATTGGTCATGAAAAGCTATTAAAGATTCGTAATCAGTTACTTGAAGAAGCAAATAAAGACCCTGCATTACAAAAAGTACGAGCTAATGGGCTTGAAGATAATGCACAGTTTGTGCTCGATATTGACTACGAAAAAGCCAAAGCTCTGGGTATCGGTTTTGACGACATTAATAATACGTTATCCATTGCGTGGGGATCGTCGTATGTGAATAACTTTATTGACCGAGGGCGTTCTAAAAAAGTATATATTCAAGCGCAAGCGCAGTACCGCATGACACCTGATGATGTTAACGCCTGGTATGTAAGAAATGGTGATGGCGACATGGTTCCTATTAATGCGTTTAGTTCATCTCATTGGGAAGAAGGTTCACCACAATTAATCAGATATAAAGGTAATACAGCATTTGAAATAGTGGGAGAAGCAGCACCTGGTTACAGTACCGGTGATGCAATGGCTGCAATCGAGAAAATTTCAAGTCAGATAAGCCAAGATACAACTGTTAGTTGGACGGGGACGTCGTATCAGGAGTTAGAAGCAGGAAATCAAGCTCCTATCCTTTATGGTGTATCAATACTCATGGTGTTTTTATGTTTAGCGGCATTGTATGAAAGCTGGAGTATTCCTATATCCGTTATCTTAATTGTTCCGCTGGGCGTATTAGGGGCTTTAGTTGCTACTTACTTTAGAGGCTTGGAAAATGATGTCTATTTTCAGGTCGGGTTATTAACCACCATTGGGTTATCTGCAAAAAATGCGATTTTAATTGTCGAATTTGCAAAAGAGCTAATGGATAAAGGGGCAAATGTAATGGACGCTGCAATACAAGCATGTCGGATGCGTTTACGCCCGATTATTATGACCTCAATGGCCTTTATTTTAGGCGTATTACCGTTGGTTATTAGTACCGGCGCAGGAGCTAATGCAAGACATGCCATTGGTACATCTGTTATGGGAGGAATGCTGTCAGCGACCTTGCTAGTTATTTTCTTTGTGCCGCTATTTTTTGTATTAGTACAAAAATATGTAACGCGGATTCAAATCTGAAGTGCATAACGTTTAGGCGGCTTTAGCCGCCAAGTGATCCTGCATCAATTTTGCAGGCGTTTCAAATCCTAGTGTCTTCCTCGGACGATTATTAAGTTGCTCAAGTACTGGTATAACTTGCGCTGGTGTTACCGTCTTAAAATCTGTGCTCTTCGGCCAATACTGGCGTAGTAATCCATTCGTGTTTTCATTCAATCCGCGCTCCCATGAGTGATAAGGGTGAGCAAAATAAACAGGTACACTTAAAGCCTCTGTGATTTGCTCGTGATAAGCGAACTCTTTTCCATTGTCAGCCGTGATGCTATGAAGCGCTGACCTATATGGCCTTAATAGTTCTATCGTCGCCGCAGTGACGGCTTGTGCTGTTTTGCCTGCCACCTGAGTTGATACAGTGAATTGGGTGACCCGCTCTACAATGGTAACAAGGGCGCCTCGATGACCTTTACCTATAACGGTATCTATTTCCCAATCTCCGATACGACCTTTCTCATCAACTATTTGTGGACGTTCTTCAATGCTAACGCGATTTTTTATTTGCCCTCGGTTTGTTTTACCATGACTGCGCTTGTGATATTTCTTACCGTGTCGGCGCAGATGTAGGTATAACTCACCACCTGCTTTTTTATCTTCCCAGATATACAGATAAATGCATTCATGGCTGACAGACCGTTCACTTTCTTT
>NZ_AUTQ01000221.1 GCF_000498095.1 Pseudoalteromonas sp. TB64 | reverse complement strand
AAAGAAAGTGAACGGTCTGTCAGCCATGAATGCATTTATCTGTATATCTGGGAAGATAAAAAAGCAGGTGGTGAGTTATACCTACATCTGCGCCGACACGGTAAGAAATATCACAAGCGCAGTCATGGTAAAACAAACCGAGGGCAAATAAAAAATCGCGTTAGCATTGAAGAACGTCCACAAATAGTTGATGAGAAAGGTCGTATCGGAGATTGGGAAATAGATACCGTTATAGGTAAAGGTCATCGAGGCGCCCTTGTTACCATTGTAGAGCGGGTCACCCAATTCACTGTATCAACTCAGGTGGCAGGCAAAACAGCACAAGCCGTCACTGCGGCGACGATAGAACTATTAAGGCCATATAGGTCAGCGCTTCATAGCATCACGGCTGACAATGGAAAAGAGTTCGCTTATCACGAGCAAATCACAGAGGCTTTAAGTGTACCTGTTTATTTTGCTCACCCTTATCACTCATGGGAGCGCGGATTGAATGAAAACACGAATGGATTACTACGCCAGTATTGGCCGAAGAGCACAGATTTTAAGACGGTAACACCAGCGCAAGTTATACCAGTACTTGAGCAACTTAATAATCGTCCGAGGAAGACACTAGGATTTGAAACGCCTGCAAAATTGATGCAGGATCACTTGGCGGCTAAAGCCGCCTAAACGTTATGCACTTCAGATTTGAATCCGCGCTACTAAATGAGCATAATTAAAGCTGTTAAGAAATAGCCATCCATAGCGACTTGTTTTATTCTATCACGGTACCTATATGCGTAACAAAGCATCTAAAGGTTTCTGATTAAAAAAACATCTCACAAATCTACTGGTATATCCATAGTAAAAGTTAAAACTCATTTGATATTGAAATAACGCTTAAAATTAAAAGTTTTTTATTTATTTTTAAGCATTTATTGACTAACTTTTATGTAACTAAGCAATCTTGTACTAAAACCAAAGGAACCATAAGCCACTTATGTTACAACAAAGCCTTTCTAAAAAGTTGCTGACCAGTGTTTTATCGGTCTATTTCTTGCTAACCTTTGTGGTCACTTGCGGGCAAGTCCTTGCTGAATATGTAAATACAAAAGACTATATTAGAGATGAATTAGCCACCTTACAAAAAACCTTTAGTCGTAGTTTAACCAGAGCCATTTGGGAGCTAAACACCAAGCAAACTATTACCACGGCAGAAGGCCTATTAGCCATCCCTATGATTGAAGGCATAATAGTGCGCGACGATAGCGGCGAAATAATCTCGCAGCTTGGGCGTTCTCTCGACATACATAAGTTGTATAGCCAACAATTAGTTCAAGAAGAAGTTATTTTAGAAGATTCTAAGTCAGGTTTATTTGGATATACCTTTCCGCTTATATTCGAATTTTCGGGTAGAGCAACACAAGTTGGCGACGTTACTTTATTTTCTAGTCGAGAAGTCGTATTTAGTCGCATTATGGTTTCAATCTATTTTTTGATTGGTAATGCGATGATAAAAACAACATTTTTGATTATTTTGTTTTTAATGGCGTTCAGAAAACTACTTACCGATCCCCTATCTCAATTTATAGAACAAATAGAAAACCTTGAATTAGACGAACTTGAAGGTCAGCACATAGAAATAGAAACAGAAGAACATAACGAGCTAAAAGTAATGGAGGAGTCATTTAACAATCTGATAGATAAAGTTGTTCAATACCGCCTAGAGCTTGAGCATGCGCAAAAACAGCTAATAATAAGTAACGAAAAACTAGATCAACATAATGTTCAATTAGAGCAAGACGTAGCTCGTAAAACATCAAATTTAAGCCAAGCGATGATGGATTTACAACAACAAAAATATGAATTAGAAAAACAAAAAATTGTATTAACTGATGAAGTCGATCTTCGTCGCAGTACCGAACAAGAGCTACTAACAAAACAAACCGAGTTACAACGTTACGTAGATGAATTAAGCCTTGCACAAGAGCGCCTACTCGGCACTGAAAAAATGGCCGCATTAGGTGGGCTAGTTGCAGGAATAACTCACGATATTAATACTCCAATAGGTATTGGTGTTACCGCAATCTCATTTTTACAAGAGCGTTTAAATCAACTTGAAGCTGCCTATAAAGAAAAAACCCTGTCGCCTAAAGCCCTCGAAAATTTTATTAATGATGCTCAACAAAGTACTAGTTTACTAACAACAAACCTTGATAGAGCCTCAGAGTTAATTGCCAGCTTTAAGCAAATAGCAGTTGATCAAGCAAGCGAAGCCATAAGAACCATTAATTTTAAAGATTATGTAAACGAGGTTATTCGCTCACTTCATCCACAACTTAAAAAAACAGCCCATACTATTAAATTAGAATGCCCTGATGATCTTGTTTTAAATTTGCCTGCGGGTGCAATAAGCCAAATTTTTACTAACTTAATTATGAACTCACTTATCCATGGTTTTGAAGGCAAAAATAACGGCATTATGGATATAAAAATAACCAGTGACGAAACAAATCTAATCATTGACTACAAAGACAATGGTAATGGAGTGACAAGCGAGCAATTGAAAAAGTTGTTTGATCCGTTTTTTACTACCAAACGAGATCAGGGCGGAAGCGGACTTGGCACACACATAATGCTCAATTTAGTTAAACAAACTTTAAGCGGATCTATAGATGCAAGTAGCGAAGCTGGTAAGGGTTTACGTTACTATATTAAATTTCCAAAAAACATGCCTAAACCACTGCCTATTTTTAATCAAAATTAAACAGCCAGTAACAAATCAGTCATTTCGAGATACTGATTTTATTGTTATGATTGGATAAATTTTCAAATGGATCAATCCCCATGTGGTTTAGTAACCTTATTTGTTACCGCTTTAAGCAAGACGTTTCGTATACTCAAGAAGATTTCGATAAAGCATTAGAGCAAGACTTGTTTCGTCCATGTACAGGTCAAGAATTATCGACATTTGGCTGGACAAAAGCATTTGGAAAACACGGCGGTACATTATCGCACTTTTCACAAAAAAGTATTTTAGTGTGTGCTAAGCGTGAAGAGAAAGTATTACCTGCTTCTGTTATTAATGAACTTGTTGCTGAAAAAGTTGATTTAATTGAAGCAGAAGAAAATCGCCCAGTTAAGAAAAAAGAAAAAGACGAATTAAAAGAAAATATTCTTCATGCTCTACTTCCACAAGCGTTTAAAAAATCTAGTTTACAATTTGCATTTATCGACCAAGAAAACGGTTGGGTTGTAGTAAACAGTGGCAGCTTTAATAAAGCAGAAGAGTTACTTGCCCTACTTCGTAAATCACTGGGTACATTACCTGTAGTACCTGCATTTGCAAATTACGACCTTGATGTATTTTTAACAGATTGGTTAACTAACTTCAGCACACCTGAAGGCTTTGCAATAGGCTCAGATGCCGAACTTGAAGAAGCAGACGACAGTGGCGCACAAGTTAAACTTAAAGGTCATGACTTATCATGTGACGAAGTTAAATCGCATCTTGAAAGCGGTAAACGTGTAACTAAACTTGCACTCGATTGGCAAGAGCGCGTTAAGTTCATGCTGCAAAATGATGGCTCTATTAAACGTTTAAGCTATTCAGAAACGTTAAAAGAAGAAAATGCTGATATCCCAAAAGAAGATATGGCAGTAAAACTAGATGCAGACTTTATTCTCTCTTCAGAAGAAATTAAACAATTACTTGAAGAGTTAACGTCTGGCTTAGGTGATGCAGACGATTTAGTAAAACCTTAAAGTTAAAACTATTTTAAGTATAAAAAAAGCACGATTCACTCGTGCTTTTTTATGCTTAAAATTTAAGAGAACTTAACTAAACATATCTTTCACATCAACTAACATATCGTTGTACTCATCACTAGAGAACAACTGCATAGACGGAATAACACCTTTATCTATGTATACCTGTAATGCAGCTGATTTATCAGATACCTGTAATGTCCCCTCTAAAATAGCGCCAATGCGGATAAAGTCTACATAGCCAATTTGAGCTGGTTTATAACTCGGATCCGCCCAACTAAGTGCCACATCAGAAAACTCATCCGGAAACTCCCATGCACGCATAATAGAAAAACCTATTTTACCACTTAGTTTTTGGATTGCATGCGCTAAAAAACCAGGGTTAGCAAACACTTCTGGGTGTCGTTCAGCTTCAGTCAAAATAGGCAACACACCAATATTATAGACAAGTGCAGTTAATGTAATTGCATCGCGGTTTAGTGATGTATGCTTATTATTTTTTAAATAAAATTCCATCAACGATATAGAATGACTCGCAACGGTCAGCGTTTTTTGCCACGCCTTGCCCATATAACCCTTGATGAGCTCATTGTTTGACACAAATAATTGCTCCATAGCCATCGCTGTTGCAATATTTTTAATTTGGCGCAAGCCAATACGCGTAACCGCCTGATGTAAATTAGATACTTTTACAGAGCGTCCCATAATCGCACTATTAGCTACTTTAATCATACGTGCAGATAAAGCGGGATCTTGTGAAATAACATCTGACATTTGCATTAAATTCACATCGGGGTTATCGGCAGCATGGCGGATCTTAATAGCTACTTCAGGTAACGTGGGTAAAACCAGTGTGTCATTATTTATTCTATCGACTAAAATAGTTAAAAGTGCATTTTCTGTAGACATAAAACGGTCATCCTTTTGTTCTTAGGTTGCAATGCAAATGCAAACCACGACAATTAATTTTTTGATATTAGTAATACAATTAGTATTGTCTAACTTACCGCTAAAGTTAAGGAAATTATAGAGATTTATTTTTTTATTAACACTATTTTATCCCGACCATTTGCCTTACAACGCCTAACACTTGCTATTTACCATTCAGTTTTGCTTTAATGCAGTCACAATAAGGAAGCGTTTGTGCATTTTCAGCTACTTTGTTAGCAAGTACAAAATATTAAACTTACTTTTTTAACAGGCAAAATAATGATCTTAAATAAAATTAGCCAAGCAATTATGCTCTCTGGTGTCGTTTTTCTTAGTGCATGCTCAGAGCAAGCTCCCTCTTCTACCGACAACACAACAGCAAAAACAGATCAATCTTCAAAAGCAGAAAATAAGCAAATGGGTCCACAACTCATAAATGCTGACCAGCAACGTTTAGATATTTATACCGACTTTAGTTTACAAAGTGATTTGTCGCATTTAAGTGATAATCAAAAAGCCATGATTGTTAAACTTATTGATGCATCAAAAGTAATGGATGAGTTATTTTGGAAACAATCATTTAGTGAAAGTAAAAGTGCATTTTTAGCAAAGTTAAACGATGAAAAAGTTCGTACATTTGCCGATATTAACTATGGTCCATGGGATCGTTTAAATGGTGATGAAGCTTTTTTATCTGGTTATAAAGAAAAACCACTTGGTGCGCAGTTTTACCCTGCAGACATCACTAAAGAAGAATTAAACAATGCCGACGTTGAAGACAAAACAGGTCTTTACTCTGTTATTAAACGTGATGAGCAAGGCAAACTTTACAGCGTACCTTACTCTAAAGAGTATGCCACTGAACTTGCAAAAGCAGCCGACTTGCTACGCGAAGCAAGTAAGCTTGCTGACGACAAAGAATTTGCAAGCTATCTAAACCTTCGTGCTGATGCACTGCAAAAAAATGATTTTCAAGTATCTGATTTTGCATGGATGGATATGAAGAATAACCCTATTGATGTGGTTATTGGTCCTATTGAGACTTACGAAGACCAGTTGTTTGGTTACCGTGCTGCTTATGAGTCTTATGTATTAATTAAAGATCTAAAATGGAGCGAACGCCTAGCTAAATTTGCAGCATTTTTACCTGAGCTTCAAAAAGATTTACCTGTTGATGCTAAGTACAAACAGGAAGTACCTGGCTCTGACGCCGACTTAAACGCTTATGATGTTGTTTATTACGCAGGCCACTCTAACGCTGGTAGTAAAACAATAGCAATTAACTTGCCAAACGATGAGCAAGTACAACTAGAAAAAGGTACTCGCCGCCTACAACTTAAAAATGCAATGCGTGCTAAGTTTGACAAAATTTTAGTACCAATTGCTGATCAACTGATTGTACCTGAACAACGTAAGCATATTACTTTCAATGCATTTTTTGCTAACACCATGTTTCACGAAGTGGCTCACGGTCTAGGTATTAAAAATACCATTACAGGTAAAGGTACCGTTCGCCAATCTCTACAAGAACACGCAAGTGCACTTGAGGAAGGTAAAGCCGATATACTTGGTTTATATATGGTTGAGCAGTTGCTTAAAAAAGGCGAGATTACTGAAGGTACACTTGAAGATTACTACACAACCTTTATGGCTGGTATTTTCCGCTCAGTACGTTTTGGTGCATCAAGTGCACATGGTCAAGCAAACATGATCCGCTTTAACTTTTTTGCACAAGAAGGCGCATTTTCTAAAAATGAAGCTGGTTTATATCGCGTTAATATGGAAAAAATGAGCATTGCAATGGCTAAGCTTTCTCGCTTAATTTTAACCTTACAAGGTGATGGCGATTACGAAAAAGTAGACCAGCTAATTGCAACTCATGGCGACATTAAAGAAGAACTTGCTAAAGACTTAGAAAAACTAAGCAAAGCAAATATTCCTGTAGATGTAACGTTTAAGCAAGGTAAAGAAGTACTAGGGCTTAAATAAGCTTAGTTAAACTTAGCTAAACCCTAAAAAAGCGTTGCAGTTTAAAACTGTAGCGCTTTTTTTAACTCTGTAATTTGTAACTCTGTATACGGAACTGCTGGATACTTACCCCAAATTGGCGCAGGCCAGGCAGCATCAGTCGTAAAACGTGCTATATGATGAATATGTAATTGCGGCACCATGTTCCCCAAAGCAGCAATGTTTAACTTATCAGGCTTAAATACATTCATAATCAACTTGCTTAGCTTTGCAGACTCTTTTAAATACACAATTTGATCACCCTCAGATAAATCAATAATCTCTTTTAAGGCAGGTTGCCTTGGTACTAATACAAACCATGGATACTGACTATCGTTCAACAAAAGTACTTTACACAGCGGCCAATCGGCAAGAGCTATACAGTCGCGTTTAAGCTCTGGGGCTAATTCGAATTCAGGGTTAGTCATTATAATGTCCTGCTTAGTCTTTAATAATTGACACTTTATAGCATTTAGTTGCAGTTGCACACGCTTGGCTTTACCATTCAAAGTAATATTTATAAAAGCGAAGGCAATCTTGTGCTAAAAAAAATAAAACACCTTTCACTTGCCCTGCCATTAATAGTTGGCGCTATTAGTGTTCAAGCAAAACCTTTATCGCTGGAGCGTATTTTTGACGATCCTAGCCTGTCGGGTAAGTCGCCGGTACAACTTAAATTTTCGCCGGATGGCAGCCGAGTAACTTATTTACAAGGTAAAAATGATGACTACAACCGCTACGATTTATGGGAATACAATTTAAAAGATAAAAAAAATCGTATTCTGGTTGATTCAGCTAAATTATTTTCAGGCCCAGAAAATCTATCTGATGAAGAAAAAGCACGCCGTGAACGCCAACGTATTTTTGGTAAAGGCATACTTGAATACAAATGGTCTAAAGATGGTAAAGCGCTTTTATTTCCACTTAACGGCGACCTTTATTATTACGAACTAGCATCAGGTAAAAGTAAAAAACTAACCGACACTGAAACATTTGAAACCGATGCACGTTTTTCACCTAAAGGTAACTATGTATCGTTTATTCGAGAGCAAAACCTTTATGCTTTAGAACTTGAATCAGGTAAAGAAATTCAGCTTAGCAAAGACGGTGGCGGCGTTATTAAAAACGGCATGGCCGAGTTTGTTGCTCAAGAAGAAATGAGCCGCATGACTGGCTATTGGTGGTCAGGTGACGAATCTAAAATTGCTTACACTCGTGTTGACGAAACCCCAGTAAAAGAAGCCATACGTAACGAAATTTACGCTGATGAAGTAAAACTATTTAATCAACGTTACCCATTTACAGGTACCGATAATGTCAAAATTCAACTTGGCGTAGTAAAACTAAACGATCAACAAGTAGATTGGATTGATTTAGGTAAAGACGAAGATATTTATATTGCCCGCGCTAAGTGGTTAAAAGATAGCGATACACTGTCGTACCAGTGGCAAAACCGCTCGCAACATAAACTAGAACTTCGTTTTTATAACAGTGAGTCAAAAACGCAAAAGGTAGCACTTACCGAAAACAGCGATACGTGGATCAACCTACATTTTGATCTTGAGTTTTTAAAAGACAAAAAACACTTTGTATGGGCATCTGAACGCGACGGTTTTAAACACTTATACCTATATCGCACAAATGGTCAGCTTGTTCGCCAAATTACAGCTGGTGATTGGACTGTTGATAGCTTAAAAGGCATTGATGAGAAAAAAGGCGTTGTGTACTTTGCTGGTCGAAAAGATACCCCTCTTGAAAGCCACCTATACAGCGCTCCTTTATTCAAAAAGGGCGAAACAAAACGTATTACCGAAAAAGGTCAGTACCATAATGTTGTAATAGCAAAAGACAGCAAAACCTTTATCGATAATAGCTCGTCTGACAATAAACCAAATTCAGCAGCACTTCGCAAAATAAATGGCGAATTTATTACGTGGCTTGAAGAAAACAAGCTAGACAGTAATCACCCGCTTACACCTTATTTAAGTGACTTAACAAAACCAGAGTACGGCACAATTAAAGCCGAAGATGGTCAAGTAATGCATTATCGCCTATTTAAACCAAGCAACGTAACTGATGGCAAAAAACACCCTGTTATTGTTAACGTATACGGTGGTCCGCATGCACAACGAGTAACGAATAGCTGGCGTAGTAAAAACTTGTATTTTCAGTACATGGCGCAACAAGGTTACGTGATTTTTCAACTCGACAACCGTGGTTCTTATAACCGTGGTAAAAAGTTTGAAGATGCTATTTACAAGCACTTAGGTGTGGTTGAAGTGGCAGATCAAATTAAAGGCGTAGAGTTTTTACGTACTCTTGATTTTGTAGACCCACAACGCATTGGTGTTTATGGTCATAGTTACGGCGGCTACATGGCACTTATGACCATGTTTAAAGCGGGTGATTACTTTCAAGCAGGCGTGTCAGGTGCACCTGTAACCGATTGGGCACTATACGATACACATTATACTGAGCGTTATTTAGGTCACCCTGATACAAATGCTAAGGGCTATGAAGACAGTGCTGTTTTTCCTTACGCAGATGGCTTAAAAGGTCCATTAATGATTTACCATGGCATGGCAGACGACAACGTGTTGTTTACTCATTCCACTAAATTATTTAAGCAGCTTCAAGATAATGAGAAACAGTTTGAAATGATGACCTACCCAGGCTCTAAACACAGCTTACGTGGTAAACAAGTACAAACGCACTTACATCAAACCATTACTAACTTCTTTAATCGTCATTTTGATGTTAAATAGTTAAACAAGTTTAAAAAGTAGACTAAAGGCTGATTGATAAATCAGCCTTTTTTTTGCCTTAATGGTTATTGAGCCTAGATTAAATATACTTTTTAGCTACGCTTATTCTATGCACCTATCAGTGCAAACTTATAAAGGATAAATGTATGCCCAACCTTCGTCGTTTTAGTATTTTTCAACGGTTTGCCATTTTGGTGGGGATTGTTATTTTTGGTTTGATTGTATTAAGTATTTCTAGCTTAAATCATCAATATGACGCACTCAAAAATGAACAATATATAAAAACACAAAATGTAGTAGAAACTGCCTACAGTATAATCACCCACTTTCATGAGCTTGAACAAAACCAAACTCTTACCCAACAACAAGCGCAATCACAAGCAATGCAAGCTATTCGCGCACTCAGATACGACAATACTAATTACTTTTGGATTAATAACTACCAACCAGAAATGATAATGCACCCCATAAAACCGGCACTTGAAGGGAAAGATTTAACCAATAATAAAGACCCAGACGGTAAAGCATTGTTTGTTGATATGGTAAATATTGTCAAAAGTTCTGGTGAAGGTTTTATACCGTATAAATGGCCAAAACCCGGAAAAGATAAGCCAGTCGATAAAATTGCGTTTGTTAAAGGATTTAACCAATGGCAATGGATTATTGGATCTGGTGTTTACCTCGATTCGATTGATACCGCATTTGAAGAACAGCGAAATTTAATAATTATAAATGCTCTTATTATGATATTTGCCATTATTTTATTTAGTTACTTTATAGGCAAAAGTATTGTCGCTCCTACACGGCTTGCTGCCGATATGATGAAAGATATATCGCAAGGTGAAGGTGATTTAACACGTAGTTTAAATGAAGAAGGAAATGACGAAATTTCAGAGCTATCTCATTCATTTAACTCTTTTATATCAAAAATGCGTGAATCTTTAGTTCATGTATCGCAAAGTGCAACTGATGTGGGTGAACATGCATATACAGTTGATGAATCAAGTAAAACGAGTCACTCATACATTGAACTACAAAACGACAGTTCAACACAAGTAGCAGCCGCTATGGAACAAATGACCCATCAAATACATGACGTAAGCCGCAATGCAGAAGCCGCTGAGCAAGCAGCAAACGATGCAGCTAAAAATGCATCTACTGGCAAAAATGTAGTCGCTAAAACCATTACCGCAATAGAAACGCTCTCTAGCAATATAGAAACGGTGAGCCGTGTAACCGAAGACCTAGCAAACGAAAGTCACAATATTGGTTCAGTACTTGATGTTATTAGGAGTATTTCGGAACAAACCAATTTGCTCGCATTAAACGCAGCAATTGAAGCGGCACGTGCGGGCGAACATGGTCGTGGTTTTGCTGTAGTTGCCGATGAAGTCCGTACTTTAGCAAGCCGTACAGGGCAAAGTACTGATGAAATTCAAGCTATGATAACCAAACTTCAAGAAGGTGCGAAAGCGGCTGTAGAGGCTGTTAAATCAAGCCAAGCACTTTCTATTTCTACAGTAGATCAAGCCTCATTAGCTAATACCTCTCTTAATGAAATTGAAAGACTCGTATCAATAATCACAGAGATGAATAGCCAAATAGCTCGCGCTACAGAACAACAAACTCAAGCCGCCGATGAGGTTAATTTACGAATAAACGATTTGTCGCATTCAACCGAAAAGTCGCTAGATAATACCAAGCAGTTAACTGGTGCGAGCGATAAACTAAAACAAAGTAGTGTGCAGCTATCAAGTGTTGTTAATCGATTTAAACTAGATTAAGCGATAACTTATTGAGTATTCATTAAAAAGCCCCAAATTATGACTTATAATTTGGGGCTTTTATTTTAAAGCGATAACTTATTAAGTATTACAAACAATAACGTGCAAACAAGCTAGTTACAGACGCAGCAGTTGGCTTACCATGTTGCCAATCACCACCTTCAACACCGCTACCTGCAATATCCATATGAACATATGGTAAAGGTTGCGCAGAGTCGTTACCGTGCTTATCTAGCCCGCCTACAATAGCCATAAACGCCATTGGGAACTGATGCCCACGGGCTGTAACTGCAGATGCGGCATTATTACTAGAAAGTACATCGTCAGCTAACGTACGCGGTTTAATAAAATCATAATCTTCACGGCGTGAACGCGATACTTCTGCGCCATCTGCCCATAAATCGCCGCAATCGGCTATTTGACGTGAAACACCTGCACTACGAGCTGGACCATTTTCAACGTATGCACCGTAAGGACCCATTGCACGAGCAGCGTGCCCCGTTAATGTAGCAACAGTAAATAACGTTGGATTGATTTCGCCTTTAGCTAAATCTTTCATTTCGCTAAGTAAGTCGCCCATAGCTAAACGCCCTTCTGCATCAGTATTACCAATGCGTACACGTACACCCTCGCGGCTAGTGATTATTTCATCTGGTACAAAACAATCAGAACCAATAGAGTTACGAACAACGGCTAAGTACGATACTACTTTTACGCCTTTAGGCTGATAATCTGCAACGGCTTTCATAAACCCTGCAACAGATGCTGCGCCACCTTTATCGCGGCTCATACCTGCCATGTGTCCGCCAACTTTTAAATCTGCACCGCCGGTGTCATATACAAGACCCTTACCTACAAACATAAGCGTACGAGTAATTTCGCCCTCTGGTACATATTCAAGCTTAACAACACGTGGATGATGACGCTCAACTGCATAAGATGCACGAGCAACAGTACTTAACATTGGATAATTTTTATCAATAGCTGCAATATCGTCAATTACGTCAACCGCAATTTTTGAGCCTTTAAATAAATCAACGCAGTAATCTGCAAAGCGAGGCGGAGCCATACGCTCAGGCTCAGTACCACATAAGTCACGTGCAGCATATTGACCCGCAGCAATTGCATTAACGGCTTTAATTGTTTGATCACTAGCTCCAACTAAACCAATATTTATTACTGGTTCAATTCCTTCACCATGAAACTCGCGCGCTTCTAATGGTTGCCATAAAGCCTGACAAGCGCCTAAATAAGCAACTTCTAGAGCGTGTTGGTAACGGCTATCGCCATTAAGATTTGGTAAAAATATTGCAGGGTTAACACTGCCCGATGCTTTCGCTTCATTAATTGCTAGTTTAGCGGCATCAAAGTAACGACGTACGTCGTCGTAATCTCTGTTTAACGGACCTGTTGGAGCAAGTATTACACGCTTGTTTTCAATTACTAATAAAGTAACTTGCTTACCAATGCGAGAGTCTACTTTTGATAGTGCTAAAACAGCATCGCGTAATGGGTTATTTGGTAATTGAGAAAAATCATCACTGATAATGATCAATGCATCATGATATGTGCATTCAAGGCTAGTACTTACTGGCTGAGCCAGCACAGCTTTTGGATATGCCATAAATAAAGGTCCTGTTAAAAAACATAAGCCTCTATTATCGTCGATTTAAATATTGAAGACCAGTAAGCTGCAACGACTTTGCCATTTAAGATATTGCTAACACCTTACTTTATTGGCAACTTAAAGTTACAACTTTACTTAACTAATCAAGAATACTGAGTTGTTGGTTTTGTTCTGGTTTATTTTTAATACCAACGCCAATCCCTAATAATCGTACTGGTTGCTGGAGCCCTCGCTGGTGGGCTTTTGTAAGCAATTGAGCAAAAATTTCAGTATTTAATTGATGATATGCCTGATCCGCAGAGGTCACTACAAAGTTTGCAAACTTTACCTTAACACTCAGTTTATTAATTCGGTTTTCTAATTGCTGCTTATTCAAACGTATTGTTAATTCGTCTAGTAATTTAGGAAGCTGATCAAGGCATTCTTGTAAGCTATTTTTATTATACTCATAGGTATGCTCAACACTTAGCGACTTTCTAATTCGGTTAGTAGACACCTGACCAACATACTCACCAGCACATTTTTGATAAAGCGACACACCAAAATTACCCACATGTTGCTGCATCCAGTTTACGCCTTTTTCGCGTATATCTTTACCGGTATATAACCCTTTTAAGTTGAGTTTTTCGAGCGTAACTTTACCCACTCCCGGAATTTTACCTAATGGTAACTGTGCTAAAAAGTCATCTACTTCATTGGGTAACACAACAAATTGACCATTGGGTTTATTTTCATCACTGGCTATTTTTGCAATAAACTTAATAGGCGCAATGCCTGCTGATGCAGTAAGCCCCGTTGCATTATAAATATCAGCACGAATTTGTTGAGCTATAAGTGTGGCACTGCCTTTACAAACGGTACTGTCTGTTACATCAAGATAGGCTTCGTCAAGAGAGAGAGGTTCAATTAAGTCTGTGTAACGGTTAAATACTTCACGTATTTGATTTGAGGCTTCTTTATAAACAGCCATACGCCCAGGTACAATAACTAAATCGGGGCACAGTTGTTTGGCATGATAATTCGACATAGCCGATCGCACACCATATTCTCTTGCAATATAGTTCGCCGTGGAAAGAACCCCACGACGACTATTCCCCCCAATTGCCAGTGGAACACTTGCAAGCTTAGGGTTATCGCGCATTTCTACGGCTGCATAAAAGCAATCCATATCTATGTGAATAAACTTTTTCATCACCACAATAACAACTGTTTATTTATACAGCCATTATTATGTAATCACTTTTAATTAGCAAGTATCTGCGCAATGAACTAATTATTTAATCACTTGTGTTTTATTAGAACAGTGCATCCAAAAGGCAAACTCTGTTAAAAAACCTATCACAAGTAACGTAACTGCGCCCGGTGCATTACCCATCGCAAAGCAGGTAAAAGACGCAATAAAAATCAAAGAAGCCAAAGCCCAACTAATTATATTTTGCAATGTGTGTGTCCTATTGTGTACTACAGTGTGTAATTTAACTCTAGTCTCAAAATTAATTTCATTCAACTAAAATTATTAAAACGACGATTGATATCTTGAGGTAGTTACTTCATATTGATAATCTAAGTACTTTAAAACTAAGAGCTATAAGTGCATGCAAGCGTTTAAAGAACAGCACCCTATTCATACCGATATAACCGTAGCTTGGGCAGATATGGATGCCCTTCAACACGTAAATAATGTCGTTTATTTACGTTATTTTGAAATAGCCCGAATCGACTTTTTAAATAAAATAAACTTATTTGATACCATTAGCCCAAATAGTACTGGTCCTGTTATAAGCGAAAATAACATTCGTTATAAGCGCCCAGTTACTTTTCCAGATACGCTTACTGTAGGCGTTACAATTACAGATATTAAAACCGATCGCTTTGTGATGAATTACACCGTATTTAGTCACGCACAAAATGCCGTAACTACAACCGGCAACTCAAAAGTGGTTATGTTTGATTTTACAACAGGGAAAAAAGCCCCTATTTCAGAGCCTCTTTTATCAGCTTTAATTAGCTATGCTCAAGACGACTAATAAGGAACTTTCATGCAATACAGTCCACTAGGTAGCAGTGGTATTAATATTTCTCGAGTATGTTTAGGCAGCATGACATGGGGTAAGCAAAATACACAAAGCGATGCTGATGAACAAATAACTTATGCTCTTGCCCAAGGCGTAAATTTTATTGATACAGCCGAAATGTACGCTGTGCCACCGTCTCCTGAAACTTATGGTAAAACAGAGCTAATTATTGGCGATTGGTTATCACGAAATAAGCAAAAACGTAGTGAGATCGTACTCGCGACTAAAATTGCTGGTAACGGTTTATCGTGGGTTCGTGATGGCGGCAATATTACTCGCCAAACAGTTATCGAAGCAGTCGATAGTTCTCTAAAGCGTCTACAAACTGATTATATTGATTTATACCAATTACATTGGCCAAACCGCTCTACTCCACACTTTGGTAGGCAATGGCCCGGTACGCTCAAATTTACTGATGTAAATACACAAGAGCAACAAGCCAGCATGCTTGATATTTTAGAAGGTTTAAATGACTGCGTAAAAGCAGGAAAAATTAAGCATTGTGGTTTGTCTGACGATACACCATGGGGTATAAGCCAGTTTTTAAGCTTAGCCAAAGAGCACGATTTGCCGCGCATGGTGTCTATTCAAAACGAATTTAGCTTAGCCCACGCTAAAGATTGGCCATATTTAATTGAGCAATGTGTTCATGAGGATATAGCTTATTTACCGTGGTCACCTTTAGCTGCTGGTTTATTGACGGGTAAATATTTAAACGGTGCCCGACCAGAAGGCTCTCGCTGGACCTTTATGCAGCGTAACGGTATTTTTAGAGATACACCAAACGCAGAGCAAGCAACAAAGCAATATGTAGAGCTTGCTCGTGAAAATAATATTACCCCAGCACAGCTTGCGCTAGCGTGGTGTAATCAGGTTGATGGGGTTACTTCTTCAATTATTGGGGCAACATCTATAGCTCAATTAAAGGAAGACATAGACGCATTTAGCATAACGTTGAGCGACAAAATTTTAGCCGATATAAATGCTATTTTTAGAAGCTTTCCGATGCCATATTAAATTCGTACTTCGTTAATAGGTAGTGCTATTATGGCTACTTATTAACAATAAACTTTTTGTAAAATTTATTCGCTAAACGACTAACGCTATACTTTAATTAACTTTTGTTATGTTAAGAGTCATTGACTATGCCAAAAAACGGATACTTTGTACTTTCATTATTTATAACATATAACGTATGCGCTTCTGAGCAAGAAAAACAGCCTTTACAAGAAATCATTTGGCTACAAAGCCATACTGCCCCATTTCATATTGCTAAAAGTGAGCGCTCACCACAAGGTGGGTTATGCGACAACTTAACAGAGCAACTTATAAATAATATCCCTGGGGTAAAACATACTCGTTTAGCAGTTCCGCAAGCGCGAATTCATAAATACTTAGCTGAAGGTAAAAATATCTGCTTGCCGTGTACTATTTATAAAAACCACTCTAATCAGATGTTTAAATACTCAAACCCAACAGCTGTGTACCCGCCGTTTTCTGTTATTACAACAAAAGCACTTAAGCCTATACTTACTAAAAAGTACGGTAACCCTATTCATTTAATTAGTTTATTAACTGATCAGAACTATATTTATGGTCAAGCTGCAACTAGAAGGTTTTCACCAAACATAAATACAATTATTAATAATAGAGTTCTGCATATTAACGCACCTTTAAATTTGAGTAACGAAAACCAAACAATGACTACGCAGCTAAATTACGGTTTTTTAGATTATGTAATTGATTACCCATTTATGATTAACTATTTTAAACAACAAAATAAGTTTAATAACCTTGTAAGCATACCAATCGAAGAAAATTACAATACAGTTATTCAAGGTGCTGTGGGTTGCGCAGTTAATGCACCTAATAACTTTGCCGAACAAGCTATAAATAAAATTAACTTCGCATTAAAAAATAAAATATTACAATCTTATGAATATCAACATACTCAATATGACTGGCTAAACAACGGTACTAATAACTTTAGACAGCACTATAGTGACTATGTATTAAATTTTAATTCGCACACCACTGCTGCTCAAGCAAGCATTGTTCGTTAGTGTAAAGTGCTACTTTAAAAATACAATCAGCAGTCACCTCACCTACTCCAGCAGGCGTACCTGTCATAATAATATCGCCATCTTCTAAGCTCATAAATTCACTAATTTCTTGCAAAATTGATTCAGGCTTATAAAGCATAAAATGAGAATCGCCTTGCTGAATGACTTCATTATTAATTTTAAGTTCGAACTTAAAGTGCTGCATTTCATCAGTTAATTCTACAAAGTCACTTAAAATAACAGAGCCGTCAAACGCTTTAGCTCGCTCCCATGGCAGCCCTTTATTTTTTAATTTACTTTGTACGGTACGTTTAGTTAAATCTAAACCTAGCCCAACCCCAACAAATTTTTTATTTTTAACGACAAAACATAACTCAGTTTCATAATGCAGCGTATCGCCGTTATGAGCTGCAAATAACGTATCCGTAATCGCGCTGTTTGGTTTGTTAAATAACACCATTTGGTCTGGCGTTTCGTTGTTTAGCTCTGCAATGTGTGCGGTATAGTTACGACCAACACACACTACTTTTGATGGTGTTAATTTTTCAGATACTAACTTTATTGAATGCATATAAATAACGTCTCAGTTAATAGGACCTGTTGACCTTTCAGGATTAAAATTTGTTCAATCTAGGGCCTATTTAATCGCGGCGCGATGTTTGTAACCTAGTGGGCTCGATAACTGCTCCTGCGTTATTCTACTGACTTACATCCATGTAAGAATAAGTAAAAACCGAGCAAAGCTTCCGCGTCCTGCTCACGCCCCTTACCGACATCAATGTAGGCAACAAAGAGTAAATAGTCCCTGGGCAGAACCCTTCGGGCAGCGCATGTCTTGCCTTTATGCTACGTTATTGCCTATTTATGGGGAATAACCACACTACACAGGCTCTGCCTTAACCTAAATACCAAACATACTGCTGCAAATTTAACCTCGAAAGATAAACAGGTCCTAGCTAATAAGCGTTTCAAGTAAGCTCAAATTAATAGGTTTAAGTAAAACTCGGTCAATATTTAAATCTTTTATTTGCCTAGGATCGGGTTCGGCACCACTTACGATCACCAAACGTAGATCTGGATAACGCTCATTGACTTTTTGCCCTAAGTCAATGCCGCTCCCATCGGGTAAATGCATATCTAGTAATACTTTATTAAATTGTTGGTCGTGATTGAGTATTTGCAAACACTGCGCGCAACTCGATGCTATCACCGTTTCAACACCTAAACTCTCTAAAAGTAACTGTGTAATTTGCGCTGCATCGTGATCGTCTTCTACGAGTAAAAAGCGCTGTTTTTTCTCAGTTAAACCCTTAGTACTGTTTATATCTTTGGCCTGTGGTGCATACTCTGGTGCGACTAAGTAATCTTGTAAACACTGATATAAAGCAGCACTATCTACAGGCTTTGGAATAACATCGTTAAAACCAAGTGCAGCTAGTTCCTCATGTATGCCTTTCATAGTAGCGGCAGTAAGCGCGATTATTGGACCTTTATAACCCATTTTCCTGAGCTCTATAGTCGCTTCTTTACCACCCATTACAGGCATATGAATATCGATAAAAATAATATCGTAAGGCGCTTTATATGCATCTGCAATTCGTACTTTTTCAAGTGCTTGTTGACCGTGCTCAGCGTAATCTACTCGCGCGCCACAGGTACTGATCATATGACCAACTAGCATGCGTAAATCACGTAAATCATCAACAACCAATACTCGCCCGTGTACTTTGCAAGGAGCCAATTTATTTTGTAACTGCGGAGCACTACTAAAATTAAGTACTTGTCGCTCTACTTCGCTAATATCACCCGGGTAAACCGAAATAGTAAACGTAGAGCCTTTACCAACTTCAGAGTGCAAACTAATATCACCGCGCATACGCGCTAAAAGCTCAGCACATATTGCTAAACCAAGACCAGCTCCACCTACAGAGCGTGATTCTACATCAGCTATTTGCTCAAACGGTTTAAATATCAGTTCTTGTTTTTCAGGGGCTATACCCATGCCCGAATCTTTAATGCTAAAAAATAGCATTTCACGATCATCAACCCATTGCGTCCATGCATTAACAACAATTTCGCCTTTATCGGTAAATTTAACCGCATTATTTATTAGATTTATTAAAATTTGACGAACTCTTGTTGCATCAAGTCGTGCAACTAAAGGCAATGGCTGATGTGATTCAAATCGCAACGTAAGCCCCTTATCAAGCACCGATACGCGCATTAACGTGTATACATCGGCAAGCATGCTATCAAGGTTAACTTCGCTTAGAGTCAGCTCTAGTTTATCGGCTGCTATTTTAGATAAATCGAGCACATCGTTTAATAGGCTCAATAAGTGTTTACCGTTTCGATAAATAACACCCAATTCATTTTCTGCTTGCTGACTAAAGTCGCTCTGCATCAATAGTTCGGTGTAACCTAAAATAGACGATAGAGGGGTTCTTAATTCATGGCTCAAATGGGCTAAAAAGCGGTCTTTTGAACGGTTTTCTGCTTCGGCTTTTAAACGCTCTACTCGCTCACCTTCAACATCTTTACGCGCCAAAGCATAGCGAATAGCACGCGCAAAGCGGCTAGAGCTCATTTCTGTTTTTATTAAGTAATCTACTGCACCGGCATCAAGCGCTGCCGAGTCTAACTCGTCGTTTGACTGCCCGGTAAGCATAATAATTGGGCCGCTAAAGCCATTAGCAATGGCTTCTTTTAATACATCTAAACCATTAGATGCACCCAAGCGGTAATCAAGCAGGCAAATGTCATGCTCATTTTTACTAAGCGTTGCAATTGCCTGCTCTGGAGAGCTTATCCATTGAATGTTAAACGTGTGTGAATCCAATTGGTCCAAATAGTCGCAGGTGAGTATGTAATCATCTTCATCATCTTCTACAAGCAGCAACTGAGTCACTTTATCTAACATAAAATCTCCATTAATCGTTAAATGTTGTCGGTAGCTCTACAAACTCTACCCAATATTTTCCTAGGGTTTTCATCAAATCAACCAAACCGTCAAATGTTACTGGTTTGGTTATGTAAGATGCTGCACCTAAGTTATACCCTTTAACCATGTCTTCTTCTTGCTTAGACGTAGTTAAAATAACAACCGGAATACCCTTTAAGTTAGGGTTTGCTTTAATTGCTTCAAGCGCCTCTCGACCATCCATTCTTGGCATGTTTAAATCAAGCAATATCAAGCCTGGTCGTGGCGATACAGTTTTGTCTTCAAACTTACCTCTACGCTCTAAGTATTCAAGTAACTCGACGCCGTCTTCAACAAAATGAAGTTCGTTAAGTACACGGCTTTCGGCAAGGGCATCTTGTGTTAACAAACGATCATCTTCATCATCGTCTGCCATTAAAATAGTAATAGGTTTTACTTTTGAATAGGGCATTTAAGCCTCTCCTTGCAATGTGAAAAGCGCAGCTTCCACAGGTAGTTTTATAATGAAGGTTGCACCTTCACCGTCTGTACTTTTTGCTGTAATTGTTCCGCCATGACGCTCCACTATACGCCTACAAACAGAAAGACCAATACCAGTGCCTTTATATTGTGAACGACCGTGCAAACGTTGAAACGGTACAAATATTTTATCGGCGTAGTCTTGTGAAAAACCAATGCCGTTATCTGTTATCGTAATAACTTGAAAACTTAAATGTGCATTATGATCAGCACTAAAAATATCTTCATCCTGATAACTAATTTTTATATGTGGGCTTATATCTGGGCGTCTAAATTTAACCGCATTTGATAACAAATTTAAAAATAGTTGCTGCATTTGGCTTTTATCAGCCTGAATAACCGGTAAGTCTTCTACGTCAATTTGTGCATCAGACTCTTTTATCGCTATTTCTAAATCACTTAATATATCGGCTACCACTTCGTTTAAATTTGTGTCATCAAAGTCTTTGCCGCGTGTTGTAATACGCGAAAACTCTAATAAATCATTTATTAAATTAGACATACGTTGCGCTGCATTTTTCATGCGCCCAATGTAATCAATCCCCTTTTCACCTAGTTCATCTTTAAACATGGTTTCGAGGCGATCACTAAAAGCCTGAATTTTTCTAAGGGGTTCTTGTAAATCATGGCTCGCTACAAAAGCAAATTCTTCTAGCTCTCGGTTACTTCGGCTCAACTCATCAGAGTACAACGTTAGCTCTTGCGTACGTTCAGACACTTTAATTGCTAACGTCTCGTTTTGTTTTTCAAGCTCAAAACGATACTGTGCAGCGTTTCTTAAATTAAGACGCGTCATCACAAACATGCCAATAATAAGCAAAGCGCTTGTGATTGCAGTGATAGCAAACGTAATTTTAGCTTCGTTTTTTATATTAGCTAATTTAGAAAAATGACTTACTTTAAAGAGTAACTCACGGTCTTGAACTTCATTAACATGCTCAAGAATTTGCTTATAAAGCTCTCGTCCCTTGTGTGTATTAAGTACATAAAGTGCTCGTCGCTCTTTATCATCTAAAGCAAGATTAACCGTTTGTTTTAGCTCTTTAATTTTACTCTCTACAAGCACTAACAGCTCGGCAATACGCTCTGCTTGACCGTCGATTTCAGAATGAAGCGACTTAACATGATTTGTTTGAGCCTCAATTTGCCCAATAGCATCATAATAAGGCGTTAAATAATCAGTCTCTTCTGTTAATAAGTAACCGCGCTGACCCGACTCAGCCTGCACTATTGATAAATGCAGTTGCTCAATTGCTGTAGTCAGCATATTAGTGTTGTCTAAACTCTTTTGGGTTTGCGTTAAACCTTGAATGGTGTTCAATGCTAAAAATGCGTTCCCCACAATAATACTCAACACAACAACTATAAAAGCTGCCCAAGTAATATTCGCTTTACTTTGCTGTTTTTGCTTGCTCATTTAGCTTCCCGAATTAAAGTTTATACAACACTTACTATTTATTGAGAGTCTGATATTTTTTGTAAACTTGCACTGCACTGCTGGCAGTTATTAATTATTTTATTGAGCGCATCTAACGCTTTTTCTTTTGGCATATCATTTTCAAGTACCAACTTAATAAGCTCTGCATTCATCGATATACGATTAAGCGGTGCCCTTGCATCGTGTACTAATTTATTTAGCTGCTCTGTTTGGTTTTCAGATGTCATACCCTTCCTTAGATCTATTTATATTCGCCAATACCGCCGTATGCATTAAGGCGGTTATAAAGTGTTTTAGTACTAATACCTAGCATTTGCGCAGCGAGTGTTTTATTACCTTGCACTTTATCAAGCGTTGCATGAATAAGTTCTTTTTCAACTTCTTCAATGGTTTGCCCTGCCGACACAGGCTTATCTGCGGTTTGATTATTAACACGCGAAAAAGGCGACTCTAAATTATCAGGTAAAATAATGTCGCTGGTTTGCGGGTCACTCATAATAAATGCTCGGTGTATTGCGTGGCGAATTTCGCGCACATTGCCCGGCCACTCATAGCTTTGTAGCTCTTTAAGTTGCGCTGGTGTCCAACTAAATGCAGTGCCATTTTCGTCATTAAGCTGATCTAAAAACGCTTTAGCTAGTAAAGGAATATCTTCTTTCCTGTCGCGAAGTGGCGGTATATCAATAGGAAAAACAGCCAGCCTAAAGTAAATATCTTCACGAATAATATTATTTTGCGCTAAATCGATAAGTGAGCGGTTAGTTGCTGAAATAACGCGGCAGTTAGTGGCTATTTCTCTGTTACCACCTACGCGTGTTACTTTTTTAGTTTCAAGCACTCGCAGTAAATTTGGCTGCATATCAATTGGCATTTCGGTTACTTCATCTAAAAATAAAGTGCCGTTATTTGATTGCTCAAATACACCTTCTTTGCGTGCAATAGCGCCCGTAAAGGCACCTTTTTCATGACCAAATAATTCACTACCAATTAGCTCTTTTGAAAGCGCACCACAGTTACTTGCAACTAGTGGTCCTTCGCATTGGCTTGCATTATGAATAGCCTGAGCCACCACTTCCTTACCCGCACCACTTTCACCCATAAGCATTACGTTAGCATTTGTTTTAGCTACGCGTTCAATCATGTTGTAAAGCTTGTGCATTACTTCCGATTCACCAATTAAGCCACCAAAGTGGCGTGTAATTCCGCTCGACTTGGCTTTTTTAACTGCTTTTTTAGGACCGTTTAAAACTAGCTCTAAGTCTTCGCGTTGTAACGGTTTTAATAAATGCCCTACATTTGGCTCACACATTTCAGCTAAAATACCTTTAACTGAAGGATGACCCGATATAAGTGTAATTTTTGGAGATTGCCCAATCGTTTTTAAATGATCGAGTAAATGTAAACCACTACCATCAGGTAACATAAAATCAAGCAACACATGGTCAAAGGTATTATTCTCAAACCATTGGTGTGCTTCTTTTAAACTGGTAGCGGTGTTTATATTGTGGCCGAGGAATTCGACTATGTGGCAAACAACGTCACTAAACTCAACGTCATCGTCTACTAAAAGTATATTTAACATGATAAATCCCTATGCTTTTTTGTTATTCTACGCATCATAAATACTAATTTAAAGGCACACTCAGAATCTAATTATTTAAATTAACTGAAGTGGTTAAATACTTCTGATATTACCAACCTTATATTTACGTATGCTTAAAAAAATCGATCATAAAATATAAAAAATAATTGAAATCGTTTCTATTTATAGAACGGTAGCTACTGCTATTATTAAAAACTCAATAAAGGAGACTAAATGAAGCAATTAAAAACCTTAGTTCATTCAGGTATTAATATTGATCAAGGCAGTCAATTTACACGCTTAACAGCTCGCGCCATTGTAATTAAAAATAACAAAATATTATTAATGTACACAAACCGTTATGAAGACTACAGCTTGCCTGGTGGTGGAGTAGATGAAGGTGAAAGCATTGAACAAGGTTTAATACGTGAACTCAATGAGGAAACCGGCGCACAACAAATAAATGTAGTTAAAGCCTTTGGGCTCTATGAAGAGTATCGCCCTTGGTATAAAGACGATTTTGACATTATTCACATCAAATCGTATTGCTATATATGCAATATTGCTGACGAGTTTGGTAAAGCCCAACTAGAGCATTACGAGCAACAAAATGGCATGACCGCTAAGTGGGTTAATATTAACGATGCAATTGCACATAACGAACGCACGCTGGCAAACAGCGAAAAACAAGGGCTCTCTATTTTACGAGAAACCTACTTACTAAAGCGCATTGCCGACGAGCTAATATAAAACTAACTATTGCTGTACCTTGCGGGTGTTGTAAATTTTGCAACACTCAGAAAATTTTACTGCATTAAACACTTCATACCTTATATTAAAAAAATAACCCACCAGCAAAAAATATAAAATTAACCAACAAAATCAATATAATAAAAACAAAAAGCAGTAATTTAAAAAACTGGCTTTAGCCTTGCACCCTTCCAAATAACTAAATTTGTAAGGAGATAGAAATGAGTAACACAGTTAAAACGATTAATCCGACAACTGAGAAAACCATTGAAACCTATACACTACTTTCTCAAAAAGAAGCTGAGCAGGTAATTGAAAAATCTCACGAAACATATTTAAAATGGCGCTTAACGTCATTTACCGAACGTGCAAAATATCTTAATAAATTAGCTTCACTTTTTGAAGAACAAAAAGAAGCTATCGCAAAACTCATGACCGAAGAAATGGGTAAAGTGTACAAACAAGGTTTTCAAGAAGTTGAGTTGTGCGCTAACATTTGTCGTTACACTGCTGAAAACGGTCCACAAGTACTTGCTGACGAAGAACGCGATATGGATGGTGGGCGAGCAATCATTAGCTACCAACCAACAGGCGTACTATTAGGCATTCAGCCGTGGAACTTCCCGCTTTATCAAGTAATTCGCTACAGTGCAGCCAACATCATGGCTGGTAACACTACCGTATTAAAGCATGCTGGTAACGTATTTGGCATGGCTGAAAAAATTGAAGCGCTATTTAAACAAGCCGGTTTCCCAGAGTACTGTTTCAGCAACTTACTCATCGACGGTAAAACCGCCAGCTCACTCATTGCGCACAAAGCAATTAGCGGCGTAACCTTTACGGGTAGTGATGCCACAGGTAAAAAAGTAGCTGAAGAAGCCGGTAAACACGCTAAAAAAACAGTGTTAGAACTGGGTAGCAACGATGCATACTTAGTACTTGATGACGCAGACTTAGAGCTTGCAGTTAAAACCTGTGTAACAGGTCGCATGATCAATAACGGCGAAACGTGTGTTTCAGCTAAACGTTACGTAGTGGTTGAGTCACTTTATGATGAGTTCAAAGCGCAAATAAAAGAGCAATTTGAAGCCATGAAAATGGGCGACCCAATGGCAGACGAGACTGACTTAGGTCCGATGGCACGTAAAGATTTACGCGACGGCATTCACGACCAAGTTATGGAATCGGTTAAAGCAGGTGCAAACATAGTAACGGGTGGCGAAATACCACAGCAAACAGGTTACTACTACCCACCAACGCTACTCGATAACTTATCACCAGGTATGCCAGCCTACGACGACGAATTATTTGGTCCAGTTGCTTCACTTATTAAAGCGAAAGACAACGATGATGCAATGCGTATCGCCAACGACTCTCGCTATGGTTTGGGCGGCGGTATTTTCTCAAAAGATGAGAAAAAAGCCATTGAACTTGCTAAAAAGTATTTCGACACCGGCATGATCAACATTAACGGCTACGGTTTAGCACAACCTAACTTACCGTTTGGTGGCGTTAAAGGCAGTGGCTACGGACGAGAACACGGCGGCTTTGGTATGCGCGAATTTGTTAATGTTAAAAGCATTATGATCGCCAGCTAATTTAGCTGCATAAATGAAATAAGTGTTTTAAATAGATGTTTTTAATACGTGTTTAAAATACAAAATTACTAAGCCTAAAAGTGGGTAACCGCTTTTAGGCTTTTTTATTACTTTTAAAAAGTAATTTTCAGGAGGCAGTACTTAGTTTTTAGTAAGAGATAGTACCGAGTTTTGGATATATTCGTAGGTGCGATTTTACATCGCGCTTTTAAGAATTAAATATCCTTCAAAATAAAAAGTTACAAGCTAACCATTACTACTTCATTAAATTTTAATAATTTAAAACTCACTTCACAATTTAGCTTATTTAATAAAAATGTAAGCACGCTACTTTTATCGCTATTTTAAATTGCGATTACAAACCTGTTAAGACGTATATTTAAAGACATAAATAGAGTGAGCACTATTACAGAAAACATCACAAATATAATGCTTAAACAGAGCGAGACCAAGTACGATTAAACCCAGAGCTAACTATGAATATGTAGAAGCTAATACCTGAAACCTGACAGACAAAAATGAGCGATAAGCGGTCGGTCGAATTTCTTGCTTTGTATGACAGGTTCAAGCTCATTATAGCTAGTGGAGTTTTATTCTTCGGCATGAATATTAAGGATAAACAGATCAAATAAACCGTCGATAATATATTTGATCGACGGTTTTAATTTTGACTTAGGCATAGCTGTAATAACTATTGTTGGCATTTATTTTTAGTCTAATAAGATAATTTTGTTATAAATTCAACAATACGAAAGCCTAAATATGGCATGTTTTTTTATAGTGTTGTTGATATAGACTCATTGAAATATAAGTATATATGCTAGATTGTATACCTGAATTTTTATCACTAATCATGGAAGAGATATATGATCGAATCAATTTCTATACAAGGAGTGGCCAGTTTCCAAAATCCTACCCCTGTATCACTAAATACAAATAAAAAAATAGTACTGTTTTACGGTCATAATGGTACTGGTAAATCAACGGTAGCAAGATACCTTCAAGATACAACACATAATAATTATAGTAATTGTAGTTATGTGTTACCCAACTCTCAAGATTATCAAATATTAGTGTATAACACTGATTTTGTTGAAAAAAACTTCTCTCAAGATAGCTTTGAGGGGGTTTTTACTTTAGGCGAAACGAACGTAACAGCGGAACAAGCTATAAGCACCGCTGAAGCAGAAATAGTAAAATTAGAAGAACAAAGAACCCAAAAACAAATTCTAATAGATCAACATAAAGATAAAAAAACTACACAAGATAAAGCGATTAAAGATAAATGTTTTGAAATCAAAAAAAAGCATGACAAAAAAGACTTAGATCATTGTTTAGTTGGTTTTAAGGGATCTGCTTCTACCTTTTATTATGAACTCCTAAAAACAGACCTCATTGAAACACCTGAGTACACGTTTGAAAGCCTAGCGACAGAGTCTAAAGAATTAAATAATAAAAGTGCTGTACCAAAAAGCATGATACCAAATGTAGTTTTAGATCTGGCTTCGAGTGAATCAAATACTATTTTAAATGAGGTTATAGTTGGCTCAAGTGATAGTTATTTAGCTGAGTTAGTCGATAAACTTCAAAACTCAACCTGGGTAGATAATGGACGAGTTTATATCGGTGACGCTGAAGGAAAATGTCCTTTTTGCCAACAAGCTATTGATGATGAATTAACTACAAATATTAATAATCTTTTTGATGTTTCGTATGAAGAAAAGAAAGATAAGTTAAAAACTCTGCAGAGTGGATATAAGCAAGCAATTAAAACTTTAAACGAGACACTATCAGGAACTCACTACACAACGCTTAATGATACAAAATTCGACCTAGCTAAAGAAAAACTTTCAGGTGTACTTCAAGTAAACCTTACGAAACTGAATCAAAAACTAGCAGATCCAAGTATTAAAATCACCCTAGAATATACTACTGATTTAGTACAGAAAATTAATGATATTATCAATATTCATAATGCTTCTAGACAAACATTTAATGGTAGATTATCAAAGAAAAAAGAATCCCTCACCGTTATTAAAAAGAAGTTTTGGTCTTTGATTCGAATTAAATACGACGCAGCTATCAAAGCTCACGATACTTTAATTGAAATAATAGATACCGATATTGAAATGACTACAACTGAAGAAAACACCCTCACTACAGCTATTCAATCTCAAAATGAAATCATTGCTGAAAATCGTGACAAAATCACCAATATTCAAACGTCTGTAATCAATATAAATAATCAAATAAAGTCGATAGGTTTAGAAGGTTTCGAGATTAAACCAAAACTAGGTAATAGTAATCATTATTACCTTTGTCGTGGTACTTCTTCAAGCGGTAATGATGTATATAAGTCACTCAGTGAAGGTGAAAAAACGCTTATTACTTACCTCTACTTTTTAGAGTTATGCCAGGGCAGTGTTGATAGTAACTCCTCTACTCCAGATAATAAGAAAATCATTGTGGTAGATGATCCTATATCAAGCCTTTCTCATAATTATATTTATGAAATAGGATCTCTTACCCATAAAAAGCTTATTAAAGGCTACAAATATGCACAAGTAATACTACTTACACATAGCCTTTATTATCTACATGAAGTGATAAAGTATTTACCTAGAGGGAAAGATGCTACAGGTAATGATAAATTTGATAATAAATGTAATTTGTTTAGAGTTCTGAAAAATACTAATAGTAGTATCGTTTCTATGGGAAGAGATGATATAAAAAATGATTACCAATCATACTGGCAGATTATAAAAGACGCTCAAAGTGGAAGCACTAACAATATTGTTTTACCTAATATTATGAGAAACATTCTCGAATATTACTTTTCTTTTGTACATAAGACAGACGTATTAAAAGTCGAATTGGATAAGCTAGAAGAAGATGATGATGATTTTTCACCTTTCTTCAGGTTTATTAATAGAGAATCGCATTCTGACTCAATAAATATTACAGATCTTGGAGAGATAGATTCCGATAGATTTATTACTAAATTTAAAGAGGTATTTGTTAAAACTGATTTTGAAGAACACTACGATAAAATGATGACTTAGTCTTTGCAGGTTGAATACATTCTGTATCTCATTGGCATATTAGGTAGGTTGTCATATTTGATAACCTAAGCTGAAAACCTTAATATTTTATATGGGATATTAAATAAATATTTAATTTTGTTTGGACTATCCACAAGCTCTATAAATTCAAACTTTTCTATGTGAGGAGCCAAAAGATTTTGGCCACTAATCTGTAGTTTTGTATGTCGAAATGAGCTGAAAGCGCCTTAGAGTTAATACTCTCTTTTATCTCAATTTTAAAAAAGGTGAACGTCCGCTGTGGTGGCATTTGCGACCATCAATATAGACCTAAATTCAAATACTGAATGTCCGCTCATGGCACTTATGAGACTGTCAGGTTTGATTAAATATTATTAGTCAAACACCTGACAGTTAAGGTCTGAGCTAGTGCAAGTTAAGACTTATTGACGAATAACTAGAACGAGCAGTTATCACTCCTTCTCAAATCTCGGCACTTTTCGCTTATCTGCTTTACTCATTGCGAGCTCTTGGATTTCTTCTTGCTTATGCTCTGCCGATTTAGTTTCTAATGACTGCTGATTAGCATTTTCGTAAGAAAGCTCAGTAAGTAGTGCAAAGTGATCAGACCCATATTTAGCTAGGCGCTTAATACGCTTTACTTTAAAGCCTTCGCTGTGAAATAAGTGATCGAGCGGCCAGCGCATAAAAAAGTAACTTGCATGAAATGTATTGTAAAAACCGCGACCTTTTCGTGGGTCTAATAAGCCGCTAATTTGCATAAATAAACGCGTGCTACGCGACCATGCTACGTCGTTTAAGTCACCGGCAACTATGGTAGGACGAGTTGGATTTTTAAGTGCTTTAGCCACCATAATTAGCTCTGAGTCGCGCGGACGCGATGAGTCTTCTTCCGTTGGGCTTGGCGGTGCAGGATGAATAAAGTGCCCTTGCATTTGCAGACCGTCGTCGTTTTCGAACAAAATATGAATTGAGGGAATATCTTCCTCTATTAGCTCACATATTTGTGCATCAAGTATTTTAAATTTACTGTATAAATGCATGCCGTAGCGATTATCTTTAGGGCATTCTATGTAATACGGGTAATTTTTTTTAATGACTGATAATTTATTTTCCCACCAGCTATCGCTTTCAAGCGTAATAAGTAGGTCGGGTTGGTGCTCGTTAACCAAGCTAATTAACTGCTCACTTTTGTGGTTCGACATGAGTACATTTGCCGACATAATTCTTACGCTATGATCTATGTGCTTTGGTGCGCTTTGCACTTCTTTTTTAGCAAGCCACGTATACGGGTAAATCCATTTACCTTGTAAAACCATTATAAGTAATGAGGTTAAGGCTATAAATACATAACCTACTGCGCCACTTTGCCATAATAAAAATAACGAAGTAACGGCGACAAAGCTGGCAATATAAAATACTTGTAAGCGCACAAAGTCGCAGCTACGCACTAAGTAGTGTTGGCTGTACGACATTGGTAACAAGGTAACCAGTAAAAAAAAGCCAATAATTATAGCCAGCGCAATGAGCATTTTAATATCCTTATAAAGTTAATTTAGCGACTTAATATTGAAAGTATTTGTCGGGTATCGTGCACCATGTGAATTATTGTACGGTCTATTTCAATACTAACTGTACCATTCGCTTTAGAGCGTTCAATCACTCTACCTCGTTTATATATATCACGTTCTAAAAAGTCGCCCTTGTGGTAACTTTTACTTAGCCCTGGTGGCGTCCAACCTGCGCGAATTAACTGCTTTGCTTCTTTTTTAGAAAGGTAGTCATTATCGTTGTGCTTATTACTGTGCTTATTACTATGTTTATTGCTGTGCTTATTACTATGCTTATCTTTATGTGGATTTGCATCTGCGCTTATTGAAAATAAAGCCAATGCTACCAATGCTGTATATATAGGTATTCTCATAAATAATCTCTAATATAGTTAATAGCTAAAGATTAACAAACATGGCTGAACATCGTATGAAACAACCAATACCTACTTAACGTTGTTTATATTGTGTTTTGCAGTGGCTTCGCATAATTGCGGGGTCTCGCAGTTTTAAATGTTTTGTTTTTCGACCTGCGTGTCGCTTGCGCCAAACTTTAAAACTGCCTTTAGAAACGTTGTCTCGCATAAAAACCACCAGCTGCGGATACTTTAATCCGTATAACTGCTCTATTGCCTCGTAAGGGGTTCTATCTTCCCACGCCATTTCAATAATGCGGGACTGCTGCTCTGGGTTAAACATGGTGTATCTCACAAAATTTAACTTATACGCTAGGTAAAAATACTTAGATCAATACAATTAAGCCCAGTAGCTGTATAATTAGCATTCAGGTTACAAACTCAAAGGGAATTAGATTTATAATTATGCGTGTAATATTACTTTTTTTAGCTTTAAATTTTTCCTCGTTATTACTTGCTGCTCCAAGCAAAACTCTGCGCTGCGTAACAACTCACTACCCGCCTTTTACTATATATGATGAAAAAACAGATACATTTACGGGTTTAGATATTGAATACTTAACGTTTATTGAGCGTAATTTAAACTTAAAAATTGACGTTGTTCACTTACCTTGGGCACGCGTAAAAAAAGAAATGACGCTAGACTATTACGATTGCTATTTCTCCTTGGCTAATAATCAAGAACGTGCAAAATATTTAGATTTTACCAGTGAACCTTTGCATACCACTAAGTATGGTTTATTTACTTTAAACAACGATAAACTACACACTGACGATTTATCACACGCTACAATAGCTATGCTACGCGGTGTTGATGTTCCTGAGATTATTGCTACAAAATATAATCTTAATGATAATAATTTTATTCACTCGCTCTCAACAAAAGATACCTTTGGTCTACTAGAAAAAAACCGTGTTGAATACGCGATAACTAACTATCAAGCAGGTTTATGGTACTCAAAAGAATATAAGAATATTTATTCTCGGCAATTAAATGAGTTTACATTTCCTACTTACATTGCTTTTAAGCATGGTTTAATTGATACAAAATTAGTTGATGAACAAATAAAGCGCTTTAAAGCTCAACAGCATAAAAATAACTAAATTTATAAGCTATTAATACTTACGGAATAACGCATGTTTAAAAAACTACCAAAATGGGTTGAATACGGCGCTTTCACACTCGCATTTATAGCGGGCATCGTTAACGCGGTAGGCTTATTAGGATTTGAACATCAGGCTATTTCGCATGTATCGGGCTCAGTTACTTTGCTTGGTATTAAAACAATAACAAATACCAGCACAGCCTTGTTGCTACTCTCAATAATAATTAGCTTTATGTTGGGCTCTGCACTGTCGGGCTTATTGCTCTCTGGTGGCTCATTAAAACTTGGTCGTCATTACGACACCTTACTGTTTATTGAAGGACTGCTACTACTGGCGAGTGCCTATTTACTAAAAAACACATTTGTTTATGGGATTGTTTTAGCCTCTGCCGCATGTGGTTTACAAAATGCGCTAGCGACTAATTACAGTGGCGCAGTTGTTCGTACCACACACTTAACGGGTATTTTTACCGACCTTGGTTTAATGATTGGCAAAGCATTAAAAGGTGAGCAATTTGATACTCGTAAGTGCGTTATATTTTTACTCATTATTAGCGGTTTTTTATTAGGTGGAATTGTTGGTTATATTTTATTTAAGTACTTTTTAGTGCTCGCGTTATTATTTCCGGCGGCTGCGTGCTTTGTATTATCTTTTATATACAAAATATATAGGTTACGTACGCTTTAACGCAACGAGTTTAAAAGCACATAAAAACCGCATATTATAGAGGCAATGCAATATAGATCACTTTCAAGGAATGTATGAAACCTTATTTTTTGCCGCTGTTATTACCCTTTAGCCACACTGCGTTTGCCAACAATCAAAATAATGATGCAATAGAAACCATAACAACTACGGCATCACGTATTGAAGCGTTATCGACCCCACTGCCTTTATCAATAAGTACACTAACGCAAGCGCAGCTAAATAGCATAGCGCCTACCCATATTGAAGAAGCCCTGCAACGTGTAGCAGGTGCTAATATTCAACGCGGAAATGGTCAAGAATATTTACCCGCATTGCGCTCACAAGTGCTTTCGGGCGCAGGCGCATGTGGTGGCATATTAACCTTGGAAGATGGCATACCACTGAGAGCCGCTGGGTTTTGTAACATAAACGAGTTATTTGAAGCGCACAGCGAAATGGCGCAGCGTATTGAAGTGTTAAAAGGTCCTGGTTCTGCACTTTATGGTTCAAACGCTGTGCATGGTGTTATTAATGTAATAACACCCGACACCACTCAAGGCGGTGGTTTAGTTGGTTTAGACTATGGCTCGTACGGCTATACTCGCTACAAATTACGCGCAGGACAAGATTACGGCAACAGCGGTATAGGCATTAACGCAAGTGTTACCGACGATAGCGGTTACCGCGACGACGAAAGCGTAAAACAACAAAAAGTTAATATTCGCCATCGCTATTCAAATAATAATTTATTACTTACCTCTGGCCTTACTTACACAAACCTAGATCAGCAAACTGCAGGATTTATTACAGGCTTTGAAAGCTATAAAAACGAAGACCTAGCGCAAAAAAACTTTGACCCTGACGCATTTAGAAAAGCACGTGCATTTAGAGCATGGAGCAACGCAACATGGCAATTAAATAACGATGATGTGCTCTCCACTACGTTATATTTTCGTGACCAAAACATGGACTTTTTTAAGCACTTTTTACCCGGCACACCGCTTGAAAAAAACAGCCAAACCGGCTTTGGTGTGCAATCGCTTTATCAACATAATTTACAAAGTAATGTAAAAGTAAACCTAGGGCTTGATGGCGAATACACGCAAGCCGACTTTACTCAAAGCCAAAATGAGCCAACTCAGGGCTCTGCATTTTTAGTTGCTACAGTGCCACAAGGTAAACATTACGATTACGATGTAAACGCGACGCTTTATGCGCCTTTTGCATCTATTGATTGGCAATTAAATAAATGGTTACTTACTGCAGGTGTACGCTACGAGCATATGCAGTACGACTACACCAATAATATGCTAGCAGGTAGAACAAAAGACGATGGCACAAAATGCGGCTTTGGTGGCTGNCTGCCGATACAGTCGCCCTGAAAGTGGGAAAAATAGCTTTAGTAATTTATCGCCAAAGCTTGGCGTAAGTTATCAGTACAATACAAATAACACGCTTTATGCGAACTTTTCTCGCGGTTACAGAGCGCCACAAGCGGCTGAGCTATACCAATTACAACGCGAGCAAACTACTGCAAACTTAAGCGCCGAAATAGCTAATAATGCAGAGCTAGGTATTAAAGGAATTTACGAAAAACTGCGTTATGGCGTGTCGGTTTACGCTATGAGTAAACACAACACTATTTACCGCGATAGCGACTTTTTTACGGTAAATAATGGCAGCTCTCGCCATCGTGGTATTGAGCTTGAGCTTGACTACCAGCTCACTAAGTCGCTTGCGCTTAACTTTGCAGGCACACATGCAAAGCATACTTATACTAACAACCAAGTACTTAATGGTTTAAATATAAATGGCAACGACATAGATACCGCGCCGCGCAATATTGCTAATCTCGATTTAACATGGCAAGCACTCAGTAATACACAACTTGCTTTGCAATGGCATCGTGTTGGTAACTACTACACCGACCCAGAAAACTTAAATAAATACCAAGGGCATGATGTTTTAAGCTTGCGCGCACAGTGGCAAGTTACTAGTAATCTTGAAGTGCTTGCCCGCATTATTAATTTAACCAATGAGGCTTATGCAGAGCGCGCCGATTACACCAGTTTTACCGGCGACAGGTACTTTCCTGGCAAACCACGTAATGCCATGCTTTCGGCAACTTATACGTGGTAGTGCTTATTTAAAGACTAAGCTAATTTAACTGATTTAAGTCGCTCATGTATTTCATGGGCGACTTTTTCATCACTTTTTTAAACATAGTAATAAATGCACTCACCGACTCATACCCAAGTAACTCCGACACCTGCTGCACACTTTGCTTATCAGAAAGCGCCTTTAAGGCTGTAATTATATGTAATTGCGTACGCCATTTTCCAAATGTCATACCGGTTTCTTTTTTAATTAACCGCGCTAATGTGCGCTCAGTTAATGCAAACTGCTTAGCCCATTGTGGTAGTGTTTTTCGATTGTTTGGCATGTTTATTAACTGATCGCTCATGATTTGAATTACCTCGTTTTTAGATAATACAAAATCAAGTGGCTGTACGGGCATATCTATAAGTTGATCAAACAACACCTGCGCTAAACGTGCAGTTTTACTATTTAAAGCATAGTGCTGATTATGCGCAGCCAACTCACACATTAGCTCTTTAACCAGCGGCGTAATGGCTAACGTACAGGTATTTAGTGGCATACCGCTTTTACTACTATCAATAAATAAATGGCAAAGCTGCGCGTTATCAGACGCCCTATTACTATGCACCTTTTTTGCTGGGATCCAAATTGCACTGTGCGTAGGCACCATCCATATTTTTGCCGACACTTCACATGTTACATAACCATGCAGCGCTAAAATTAACTGCCCTTTTGGATGAGTGTGCAGAGGGATTTCGTGACTTGCATGGGCGTGCTCTATTTTGGCTATTATGGGCTGCGCCATAGTTTCAAAATTTTTAATGTCGTCCCAACCAATTGCATCAAACATAGTTTTGTCTGTTTTTAGTTATTTAATGTCATTATCTCTAAATTATAGTTTTTGCTAAGCCTTTATACTAGCGCCCATTAAATATTAGCTTTAATGGCATCTTTTTTGTTAAATAACACACCCAAATCACGCTTTGCTGGCATATTACTTGTGCTTGGCATATTACTTATTGCTGCAAATTTACGTGCCACATTTACAGGTATTGCACCTGTGCTTGAACAAATTATTAATCACTTTGGGCTTAGCGCATCACAAGCTGGGTTTTTAACAACATTACCACTCATTGCCTTTGCGGTTGTATCGCCAATGGCTGCAACTCTTGCTAAAAAGCAAGGGCTAGAGCGCACCTTGTTTGTAGCTTTGTTATTTATACTTGCAGGGGTTGCGGCGCGGGTAATAAATACCTCAGCCATGCTTTTTGTAGGCACCGCTATTATTGGTGTAGGTATTGCTATAGCAAACGTATTATTACCAAGCCTAATTAAGCGCGACTTTCCTGCTAAGATTGCGTTAATGACCTCTGCCTACGTGCTTACTATGGGCGTTGTATCGGGTGGGTTTTCTACTTTAGTATTCCCCCTTAGCCAACTAAACGGGTTAGGATGGCAGCTTGCACTGGGTTCATCAGCCATTATTACCTTGGCGAGTATTATTGTATGGATGTCGCAATTAAGTAAGCATACAAAACCTGCGAATATTGCTCAGCAATCTGACACTTCTAAAAGTGTATGGCGTTATTTACTAGCATGGCAAATTACCTTATTACTGGGTTTAAACTCTTTTTTAAATTATATAATTATTACGTGGTTACCAAGCATATTAACCGAAACCGGTCACTCAGCTACCCAAGCGGGTGCTTATCATGGTGCTTTTCAAATAGCGACTGCATTGCCTGGTTTAATATTAATTCCGCTACTTGCCAGATTAAAAGATCAAAGCGCGCTTAGCTTTATTTTAGCCATGCTGAGTGCACTCAGTGCGTTGGGGCTACTTTACATGCCTAACTTTGCCTTTGTATGGACCTTAATGCTGGGTTTTTGCTCTGGAGCGTGTTTTATATTGGGGCTGTCGTTTATTAGTTTACGAACCGATGATTCGCAACAAGCGGCTTCGCTTTCGGGCATGTCGCAAAGTGTAGGGTATTTACTTGCCGCTATTGGACCTATGCTGGCTGGTGCATTACACACAACTACGGGAAGCTGGAGTGCGCCATTGTGGTTATGCGCTATTGCTGGAGTATTGTGTGCATTATGCGGTTTAGGCAGTGGTAAAAATACCACTTTGGCTAAATCAGCTAACGAGTTGTTGTAACCATGAAAATAAACCAGATGAAGGTTTACTACTCGCGTGCTTTTGCTCATAGCGTTTATTCGTCGCTTCGCGCTGCTCACGACGCTCTTGCGCTAAATTAGCTTTTGCAGCAAAACGTAAACGTTGCTCTTGCGTTAACTCGTCATTAAAATTTATTACTGTTTTATTTACTGCACGGCTGCTTTTTGGTGAACTACACATGATCTTTCCTCTGTTGTGTAACTATTCAAATAGACAGCCGTTTAACTAATAAAATTTCAGAAAAACTCACTTTTAAATTTAAAGTGCGCCTATACACTCAACTTCTACTAACGAATCAAGCGCTAACGCATTAACAGCAAAAGCACTACGAGCAGGATACGGCGCATTAAAATACTGGGTATAAATAGCATTAAACGCTTTAAAATCGTTTATATCAGTAAGCATAACCGTACACTTAACTATATTACTCATACTGTAATTATGCTGCTCTAAAGTACGTTTAATATTTTCAAGCGTTTGCTTAGTCTCACCTTCAAAACCGCCTGTAGCCAACTTACCTGTTGCAGGGTTTATACCTATTTGCCCCGACATATAAAGTGTATTACCAGATTTTACTATTTGCGAAAATGGTAAGTTAGGGTTCGCTTTACCTGTATTTAAAAATTCGACATTACTCGATGTTGCAAAAGCATTACAGGTGATTAGCGAACTTGCTATAAAAACTGTTTTTATCAGTGTGTTCATTATCTGATTCACTTTATTTTTGTGGTGTGGTTTCAAAAGCAGGAACTTCGTGTAAATTATTTAACCATGTAAGCGTTGATTTAGACCAAATTTGTGCAGACGGTTTAAACTCATCGCGCTGATCAACAGCACCAATACGCAGCCCATAAACACGACCTTCTTTTTCTGCATTTGTAGCATAAAGTGTTGTACCACAATTGCCGCAAAAACCTTGAGCGCGCTTGTTACCGCTTTGCGCCGTTTTTACATACTCTTTAGGCTCGCCATGAGTAAACACAACACTATCTGGATCTGCAACTATAACAGCTCTAAATGGACCGCTCGACATACGTTGGCAATCGCTACAATGGCACACTAGTGCATTATTGTTCTGCGTTGTAGCTTGGTATTTTATATCGCCGCAGTAGCAGCTTCCTGTAATTTTCACTATTTAGACCCTTAATGCTTATGAAGATTAAATATACTTTAAATATTCTGAATGATTTTCATGTAAATTGCTGCGCATTTGAGCCACAAGCACTTACAAAGATTGAACTCGGATATAAAGACCGGCAATAACGATTCATTATTTTTAATAATTTATAAAAATATTTACCGCTTCTTTATATCTTCGGTTGGTTTTTTAATGCCTTATAATGTTTTTAAAATTTGAGCAGCCGCTAAAAACATGATGAAACCTTTTAAATAAAACAGCAATACCACGTTAGGCTAATGCGTAACGTGGTGCATTAAAACTATTTTTTATGGGTGTTTAGATAGTCAATAGCTAATAAGCTAAGCGCTTTGGTTCCTACTTTAAATGATGATTCGTCGGCATAAAAATACGGAGAGTGGTTACTTGCAACGGTTGCTAAATCTTGTTCCGCAGGAGTACCGCCTAAAAATACAAATACACTTGGTATTTCAAGTGCATAAAACGAGAAGTCTTCTGCGCCCGTTATTTTATCCATTTCGATTACGTTATTCTCACCTGCTGCTCTCTCTAAGGTTGGTAGCATTTTTGCCGTTAACTCAGGGTTGTTAACTGTTACAGGGTAGCCTTCGTGAATATGTACATCAGCTGTAGCACCTGATGATTTAGCGATATGTGTTGCTGTAGTTTTAATTTTTTCAAATATTTGCGCGCGATTGTCCATATCAAAGTTACGAATAGTGCCTACCATTTCAACTTCTTCAGGAATAATATTATTACGAACACCACCAGCTATTTTTCCAAATGAGATAATTGCCGGCTCTTTAGTGATATTAACCTGACGACTTACAATATGGTTTACGCCCGTTACTATTTGCGCAGCGGCTGCAATAGGATCAACCCCTGTCCAAGGTGCAGAGCCATGCGCTTGACGTCCATGCACAGTAATTTCAAAACTATCAGCGCTAGCCATTGCTGGACCACTTCGATAGCCTATTTGCCCACTGTGTAGACCTGACGTTATATGTAAGCCAAATGCAGCATCGGGTTTATATTTTTTAAATATACCCTCTTTTAGCATAAGCTCAGCACCACCTTCCTCCCCTTGTGGTGCGCCCTCTTCTGCCGGTTGAAAAACAAACATAACGTTGCCATGTAATTCATCTTTCATATTGGCAAGTACTTCTGCGGCGCCCATTAACATAGCTACGTGGGTATCGTGCCCACACGCATGCATAACACCTACATCAACGCCGCGATAATTAGTCGTTTTGGTTGATTTAAATTCTACATCGGCTTTTTCGGTTACTGGAAGTGCATCCATATCGGCGCGTAACATAACGGTTGGACCTGGTTTACCGCCTTTTAAAATACCAACTACACCAGTATAAGCAATGTCGGTTTGTACTTGCATACCGAGTGCTTTTAAATGTTTAGCGACTATACCGGCGGTACGCGTTTCGCGATTGCCAAGCTCTGGATTTTGATGAAAATCGCGTCGCCACTTTATAACTTGCTGCTCCACGCTTTTTACTTGCTGGTCTAAGTTTGCGTTTGCGTTTGCGTTGAAAGTACTAAATGCGGCGAATCCTATTGCGAGTGAAATTAATGAGCGTTTCATGTTCCATCCTTTATTTTTATTGTAATTAAGCCAACAACGACTTTTGTATTTTTAATATATGCGTACAAATTAAAAAAGTAAATTAGGGTTCACTTTTTTATATCGCGGATTCAAATCTGAAGTGCATAACGTTTAGGCGGCTTTAGCCGCCAAGTGATCCTGCATCAATTTTGCAGGCGTTTCAAATCCTAGTGTCTTCCTCGGACGATTATTAAGTTGCTCAAGTACTGGTATAACTTGCGCTGGTGTTACCGTCTTAAAATCTGTGCTCTTCGGCCAATACTGGCGTAGTAATCCATTCGTGTTTTCATTCAATCCGCGCTCCCATGAGTGATAAGGGTGAGCAAAATAAACAGGTACACTTAAAGCCTCTGTGATTTGCTCGTGATAAGCGAACTCTTTTCCATTGTCAGCCGTGATGCTATGAAGCGCTGACCTATATGGCCTTAATAGTTCTATCGTCGCCGCAGTGACGGCTTGTGCTGTTTTGCCTGCCACCTGAGTTGATACAGTGAATTGGGTGACCCGCTCTACAATGGTAACAAGGGCGCCTCGATGACCTTTACCTATAACGGTATCTATTTCCCAATCTCCGATACGACCTTTCTCATCAACTATTTGTGGACGTTCTTCAATGCTAACGCGATTTTTTATTTGCCCTCGGTTTGTTTTACCATGACTGCGCTTGTGATATTTCTTACCGTGTCGGCGCAGATGTAGGTATAACTCACCACCTGCTTTTTTATCTTCCCAGATATACAGATAAATGCATTCATGGCTGACAGACCGTTCACTTTCTTT
>NZ_AUTQ01000220.1 GCF_000498095.1 Pseudoalteromonas sp. TB64 | reverse complement strand
GTTTATTTGCGTCAAGTACCGCTTCTACATCGGTCATAAAAATAAGTTCTGCATTTAAATTACTAGCAATAGCTGCCGCTGCTTCATCTGCATTTACGTTGTACCACAAGCCTTGTTCATCAAAGCCGATGGAGCTCACAATTGGTAAACGAGAAATTTTAAGTAAATCGTTAATAATAGAATCATCGTTACTTGTGCACTTACCGACTAAACAAAGCGCTTTTAATTTTTGAGTAGCAGTTACACCCGCTTCAAAAAGACTTAAACCAACAGGTTTATGCCCCGCACTAATAGCCTGAGTCATTAATTGTTTATTTGCACAACCTGCAAGCGCACCCACTATATAAGGCATTTGCTCTGCTGGGCTAATACGTAAACCTTGGTGTTTAGCACTGGCAAAACCAGCTTCTTTTAACCAAGTATCAACAAGTGAACCGCCACCGTGCACAATTACAAACTGAGCATTTTGTTGCTCATTAAGTACATCAAATAATGCTTTAGCTGCATTTTCTATATTAAGTACTGCACCACCTAGTTTAATAACCCACGTTTTTTTACTCATTTAAAACGCTCCTTTTAAACCAGTGGTATGTTCTAAATTCATTGATAAATTAATACATTGTAAAGCTTGCCCTGCAGCACCTTTGAGTAAGTTATCAATTGCTGCAATAACAATTAATTGCGATCCTTGTTGCTGCCAACCAATATCAACGAATGGTTGTTTAGCTACACCTTTTATTGATGGGATTTTATCGCCTAGTAAACGAATAAGTGGCTCATCAGCAAGTACCTGATACGCTTGTGTTACTTGCTCACTTGTTACCTCTGGCTTTAATTGCACATAAATAGTTTCTAAAATACCACGAGGAAAATTACCTAAATGCGGTGTAAATAGCACTTTGTGACCAAGATGCTGTTCTATTTCAGGACCGTGGCGATGGTTAAACAAGCTATAAGGAGCAAGCGATACCTCACAAAAATGAGTGCCAACACTCGCTTTACGCCCTGCACCCGTAACACCCGATACGGCATTAATAATAATACTTTGATCGCTTAATAAACCAGCTTGTTGCAAAGGCTTTAATGCATTGAGCGCAGCTGTTGGATAACATCCTGCAACAGCAATTAGCTGTGCAGCAATAATTGCTTCGCTATTCCATTCAGCTAAACCGTAAGCTGCTTCATTTAATAATTCAGGGTGCTGATGCTCAAAGCCATAATAAGTAACATAATCATCATTGCTAGCGAGGCGATAGCCTCCTGACAAATCAAATACTTTTTTACCCATGGCTAAAAAACGCGGTGCTAAATCAACACTAACTTTATGGTCGGTACATAAACAGACATAATCAGCATTACTTTGAATGTCATCAAAAGCTGATACGCTAAGAGGAAGCAAAGGGTAATCTAGTAAACCAAGATGCTCTGGGTATAAATCACTTAGTAATTTATTTTTATCTAAGCTACCTTCCGATACATAACAACCTACTAAGGTTAAATTTGGGTGTTTAGCAATTAAACTTGCTAACTCTGCGCCGCTGTATCCGCTTGCGCCAATAATCGCTACATTCATTTGTTACTCGTTATCTTAAAATTAGTTTCTACTTGTCTATAATGTTCGCTTAAACTAGCTTAGACGCTAATTAAGTCTTTTTTATTAATGAATTTTGATTATCGTCGCATTATTTTCATAGCATTACTTTGATATATTTATGCTTAAAAAGTGAATTGATATTCATAGTAAATACTTTTATATTGTTATGCAATTAAATTGAATACTTATTTTGGATTTTTTATGCCTTTGCCATCGTTTATTTCTATGTACCAACAATTAATTGCAGCACCTTCTATAAGTTCTATTGAAGATAGTGAATGCATGAGTAATAAAAATGTAGTAGAGCTACTTGCAAAGTGGTGTGAAACCCTTGGTTTTACTTGTGAAATAATTGAACTAGAAGGCAAAAAAGGACGTTATAATTTATTGGCAAAACGAGGAAATGGTGATGGCGGATTAATGCTCGCGGGTCACACCGATACAGTGCCATTTGACGACAGCCGTTGGAACCATAATCCATTTAAACTTACCGAACTCGATAACAAATTGTATGGGTTAGGAAGCATTGATATGAAAGGTTTTTTTGCTTTTGTATTACAGGCTGTCAGTGAGCTTGATGAAAAACAGCAAACTCAACCTATTTTAATACTCGCCACTGCCGACGAAGAAACAACAATGGCAGGCGCACAACAAATATGTAAACACCCAAATTTAAAACCTGCGCGCTGTATTATAGGCGAACCCACTGATATGACTCCGGTATTTACTCATAAAGGACACATGAGCACAGCAATTAGAGTAGTTGGTCGTTCAGGTCATAGCTCCGATCCCGAACGTGGTCTTAACGCCATTGAAGTTATGCATAAAGTGATTGCAAAATTACTGATCTTAAAAGAACAATTAAAGCATAAGTATTCAATAGAACACTTCGAAATACCCTACCCAACTTTAAATTTTGGAAATATTCATGGTGGCGACAACGCAAATAGGATTTGTGGTTGCTGTGAAATGCACATAGATATGCGTCCGTTACCGGGTTTAAGTATTAAAGAGTTACAAGCTTTAGTTCTTGATGCAATTAAAGAAATAAACGAGCAATACCCTAATGCTGTTAGTGTTATCGATTTGCATGACCCCATTCCGGCATTTAGCGGCAGCACCGATAGTGCGCTTGTTAAGCTAGCTGAAAAAATAGCGGGGCAAAAAGCGATTGCTGTAAATTACTGCACTGAAGCGCCTTATATTCAACAACTAGGGTGCGAAACAATTGTAATGGGTCCAGGCTCTATTAACCAAGCGCATCAACCTGATGAATTTTTAGCGACAGAAAAAATAAAACCATCACAACAAATTATCAGCAATATAATTAAAGCGAGCTGTTTTAGCAATAAGAGTCACTAATTACTTATTACAACACAAAATAATAAAGATGCCAATTGGCACCTTTATTATTAAATACAGAGCTAAGGCTTAATCGCCTTTAACTTCTAAGTTAATAAACTTAACTAGCTCATCAGGTTGACCTACAAGCATCATTATTTGTTGATTAACTTCCATCATAGTTTTGCCTTCAGGTAACTTAGCCGACATTGAAAATGAATTTAAGCCTTTAACAAAACCAATAATTGCTTGCGCTATTTCGTCAGTTACTGGAGCTTGTTGTAACTGTTGCTCAACCATCATTTGCATTTGCTCAACGCTCATACCTTGCTTTTTAAGCTCACTTTCTAAAAGTTCTTTAAGCTCGCCTTGGTTATTTAAAACAAGGTTAACGCTACGAGGTTCGAGCTTGCTCATAGCTTGCATTATTAATGTTTGTTGCTGTAACTGTTGCTCATACGAAAGAGGCTCGTTGCCTGCTGCTCGCTGCGCTTTGCTTATCTCAAGTGATGCTTCCATAAGTGCTTTAGAGTTAGCTAAGCCCATATCCATATTAAAACTAATAATATCTTTTGCATCAAGCTTAACAACTACATCACTGTCGCCCGACTGTTCATCGTAATCAAGTGATGAATGCAAATCGTAACTGGCTGTCGCTAGCATTGGATTTGTATCAGCAGGTAACTTTGCTACAAAGTCTTTATTAAACTGAAAGCTTTTTACATCAAACGATGTATGAGGAGAAATTTTATCTGGCTCATAACCGGTTACTTCGATGCTTTGAATATTAGCAACATTGTCACCCTCAGGGCTTATCACTTCCATGTTTGTAATTTCTACGCTTTTTGAAATAACACTTGCCGATAAGCCAGCATATTTAAATGTAGCGCCTGTTTGCTCGCTAACTAAAGCCAGTTGCTTGTCTACTTCTGCACGCACTTCTTGCGTTGCCACGTAGTTTGCATAGCTAACACCACCAACGCCCGCAGCAATAATCGCTGCAACTATAACTAATTTTTTCATGTTATTTCCTTATTTAATTCTTTATATAAATTGTCTCTACTTAAGAGTAACACTGAAGAACATCACCGATAAGTGTTAATTAATCAAACTAAGTAACTCATGCACCGTTTTTACCGGCGTAATTTTAGCGCCTAGCCCTTCCATTGATTTATGATAATTACGAAATGGAATAAATATTTCAGTAAATCCATGCTGTGCGGCTTCTTTAACGCGCGGTACACCACTGTCGATTGGGCGTACATCGCCGTTTAAGCTAAGCTCTCCCATAATGCAAGTAGTACGAGGCACTACAAATTCATTTAAACTGCTAAGTAGCGCGGTAACTAACGCCAAATCTATACAGGTTTCTGTCTCATCGATTCTTAAGCCACCCACAATATTAAAAAATGTATCGTGGAATATTTTAGTTTTAGTGTGTTTACGCAATATGCCAGTCAGCATTTTTATACGATTCATGTTTAAACCAACACAAACACGCTGCGGGAATTCTGCCTCTGTTTCGGTGGTTAAACACTGAATTTCGAGTAATAAATTACGATTTCCTTTACGTATACACGTAATTGTAGACCCTGGTGAATCTGTGGTGGAGCCCGATAAAAATATTTCACTTGGGTTATCAACGCTTAACATTCCGCGTTCGCACATTTTAAAAATACCAACGGTATCAATATCACCAAAGCGGTTTTTATTTGCTCTTAGCGTTCTAATTTGTCCATCGTTGGTATCTATATGTAAAAGTGCATCAACTATATGAACTAGTGTTTGGGGACCTGCTATTTCGTTGTTTTTATTTACATGGGCAATAATGAACATAGTTACATCATTTTGCTTACAGTATTGAGTAAGTGCTTGGGCGGCACTTTTTACTTGCGAAGGCGAACCAGGGCTGCCATTTGCCGTATCGGTTACAACTGCTTGAATAGAGTCGATAACAGCAAACTTAATTTTATTCTTCTCAAGCTCTTCAATAATAACTTCAACACTGGTTTCTGATAATAAATAAAGCTCATCAGCGTTATAGTTTAATTTTAAACGATTTACCCTGTTTTTAAACTGCGATAAAGACTCTTCTGCCGTACAGTAAAGTGATGGCATGCGCTGCGACATTCTTGCCACTAAATCAGACAGCAGCGTTGTTTTACCTGCCCCAGGATCGCCTGAGATTATATTAACAGACCCTGTTGTGACACCACCGCTTAAAACACGGTCGAGCTCGCCAATTTCAGTTAGCTGTTTTTCAGCTTCTGTTGTAGTGATGTCATTAATTTTTTTAGAGCCACCACCAATGCCACCAGCATAACCACCTACGCTTGCTCGTGCTGATGCTTTTTGACTTTGCCCTGCTGAAGGTTTAAATTCTGCTAATGTGTTCCACCCACCGCAGCGGCATTGACCCTGCCAACGTGGGTAGTTCATGCCACATTCTGTACACACAAACTCTATTTTTGCCGCTTTAGCCATTAATTATCTTACCTACTTATATCTTTAATTTTTAAAATACTTATTTTGCCATTTCATGCTTTTGTTTAGCAACATACTCTTGCCAACGGGGAAATTCAGCACCACAATCATTAAACACAAATGCTATTTTCTTTTTTACTATAATTTAGGGCATACTTTTTGCTTCGAAAATAGTTTAAAGTAACTTGCCAATAAAATGGCAAATAACACATAATAACAAGAGCTAAACTGTAGTTACTCGAATAATCGTACCTATATTAACAACATAGCACGATTTAACGTTTATTGAATTTCTAATAAATGACTTAACAGTATACCTACTTTTTCAATTAGACGGTGATGGTTTTATAAATGGCTGATGACATAATGCTCAAACACGAAGACCTCGTGAATGAACTAAAACAATATTTAGGCAACGCTAAGTTTGACCTAATTTTCAAATCGAAAACTGCGGGGCTAACTAAACCTGAGCAGTTTTTGATGAAAATGGAAATGTCACGCTTGTCTCAGCCTGTGGCACGCTTTGTTGATTTACGCGGTTTAGTAACAGGACAAGTAAAGCCATACGAGCACAACGGTAAACAACACTTTATGGATGACACAGCCATTGAAGTGTTTGAAAAAGCCCTACAGCAACATGGCGAATATACATTAGCCGTTTACGAAGCTGTAATGAGCACCGAAAACAACCATCGCGTATTGCAAAAGCAAGCCGCCGAGCAGGCTGAAATACAAGAACTAGATGATTCACTCAGCACCAGCGTAATTAAGTTTGCCTCATACGAAAGCCGCCGTGAAGAACGTATGAACTACTCAATAAAAGTTACTATTGGGTATAATGATAAAAAAAATCTTGCTGCAAGCACATCTGATATTTCACTAAGCGGTTGTAAAGTAAAGCTTGCAACACGGTACGTAGTAAAAAAAGGTCAACTTATCGCTATGCGTTTAGTAGGCCTTGAGCAAGATTTTGAACTGGGTTTAAAAAATGGCATACAATACGAAGTCGTTGCCGTAGAAAACATTTCCCGTGAATTTAATCATATTCGTTTGAAACGCACTTACATTGAGAAAAACGAGGCTTTTGACGGATTTTTAGAAAGCTTTATTCACGGTAATAAGCGCCGCTATAAAGTTAATCTAGATAACACACTCGATGCTGTAGTTTCAAAAGGCTATGAGCAATATTATATTCCACGGGTAACCTCTTTATACGTGTTTTTAAGCAAAAATAATGAGCAATATTACCCAAGCCTTAGTTTAACCACCGAAAATAATATTTTTATTCAACGCTACTTTACTGATGAAAGAAAAATCCCCTGTTTATATAATGTGCTTAACCATCAGCGTGTATCTCAATTATTAACACAGCCAACTGCCGTTAAAGAAGATTACCTTTATACTTTCACTCATGTTTCTTCTGGTAAAATTTATTATTACTCAGCAACACGAAGTGAGCTTAATAGTAACACCGAGTTGAGTAACTTATTTTTAGGTTTTGGCAGTCAAAAAGAAAGCTGGCAGTGTTTTAAAATACAAATAATGCCAAGTCACCCAGACGATTCTTACATACCGCTTTCGTTACCAAATAGTGCTGGCACAAATATAGAAAAACTAAATAAGCCACCTTCACCACGTGTAGAAGGGCTTATAAAAGATGTTAAATACGTAGTTGTACTGACCAGTATTGGAAATAATATTGAACAACAACAATACAAAAAGCTAACTTATGATAAATCCACAGTTAATCAGCTCAAACATTTTGGGCATGCTAAACACAAAACTCCGCCTTATTTAGATATTGTTGCGCTTGAGTATGTAAATTTACGCTCGCATAAACGCTACCTTTATAAAACAGTTGTTGAAGTAAGTATTAATGATGTAATTATAAAAGGTTATACACGCGATTTTTCGGTGATGGGTTTACAAATAGAATGCGAGCAACCGGTTACCTTTAAAAAAGGCGATGTGGTTTTACTGTCATTTCCAGAACTACAAAAAATAACTAAAAAACATAAGCTTAGTGAATTAAAATACGAAACAATGGCTGTAAGTAAGTCATTTACTACTATTAATTTAAAAGCGAATAGAATTGCTGATTTACCACATTCAGGTGTCTCTTTTTTCACTCAGTTAATTGAAAGCAATAAAGATAAACTAAAAATATCGGAGGAGTCACCTAAAGTAGAGGGGCTTTCTACTGCACTTAGAAATATGGTTACAAAAAGTGTATGCCAATTTCCTCTGTACTTGCATAAAGAAGCAGCTCACTTTGCAACCGGAGCTATCGGCTTTGGCTTGTACGCAAGTCCACTGCATGTAATTTTACAAAATTTTGGTTTGTTAAATAACAAAACAGATTTATCGAGCATATTAACTAAAGATCAAATAGTTAATGTGATCACCCCAGGTATTAAAGATCGCAGTCGCCAAGATCCGCCTCTGGCGTTTACACTAGCGATTAACTTTAACCCTCGTAAGAGCAATATTGAAGATGCAATTACTAGTCAGTGCGTATTAGGCGAAGATTACAGCGAGTTTTTAGAGCAAATAAACAAAGGTGTTAAATCGGAGCTTATATTTATTATGCGTTTATATATTTCGCGTACAGGCCGTCCAGATACCGATTACTTATCGAACGAATTAAATTATGTTAGCCAATACGCACTGCACAAAGCAAAAGATTTAGAAGATGCATTATGGTCAGTAGCCGGTGTTGGCGATGTAGTTGATATAACCGAAGAAGCTTTAAGCCATTTACAGCTTGACCAACAACAGGTCGATCAGATGGGACGTCGAAAACTAATTTGGTTAAACCGCTTACGTTAAGCGGTTTAACTTAGTTTATTTTAAAGAGCTGGCTCATTTTCTAACGGAATAGCCAACATATACAACAATTGCAATAATGACCCTTCACAAATAGCAGCTTGGGCTTGTTCAACCACTTTAGGTTTACCATGTACTGCTACACCTAAACCTGCTTTTGCCATCATTACTAAATCATTTGCGCCATCACCAATAGCAACAGTTTGCGACTTCTCAAGCCCTAGTTTATGTTGTAACGACTCTAGAATAATTGCTTTTTGCTGTGCATCTACAATTGTACCAAGTACTTTACCTGTTAGTTTATCGTCTTTAAATTCGAGTACATTAGCGTGTACTTCATCTAAATTAATAAGCTCTTGAACACGCTCTGCAAACGGTACAAAACCACCTGATGCGATTGCTAAATACCAGTCATGCTGTTTTAAAATTTGGCACAGCACTTTAATACCAGGCATGAGTGGCAATGCACTTTTTAGCTCTTCAATTAAGCTTTTTTCAATTCCTTCAAGCTTAGCTACACGCTGATTTAAACTCTCACTAAAATCAAGTTTACCCGCCATAGCAAGTGCTGTTACAGAGGCAACTTCGTCGTAAACATCTGCAAGGCGGGCTATCTCGTCAATGCATTCAATTGTAATTGCGGTTGAATCCATGTCCATAACCAACAAACCAGGTTTATATAAACTAGGCGGCGCAGCAACTTGTACTAACTGGCAATCTAGAGTGTGTGAAAACTCTTGTAACACTAGCGGGTTTATAGCTTGCTCTGCATTTTTTGCGTAAAAACACAATGCAGGTGCTAATCCTAAATCAGGTTGATACTGGCATATAGCGGTGACGATTTGATTTTGCTTTGCCAAAAAATCAATAATGCTATTAACGCTGCTAACATCAAAGTCGCCAGCAAATGCAATACTAAATAATCCCTGCTGCTTATTTGGAATATTAGTAAGCGGTAAAAAAACACTATCTTGATAGCTAAACCATTTATTTAAAGTTAAGTTTACTAATGATTGTTCAGCAGGTGGCTGTGCCATGTTCGTTTTCGACATGGGATCTCCGTATTTATTTCCTGATAGTTGGCATATTAAAATCAGTAATTATTAACGCTAAATTCGCCATCAGGTAGGGTTTAAGGGTATAGTTACCCTAGTTGTAACATCAAATTAAAATGCTGTCAGCAGCATATACGGTGACTATGAAAAATAACCATCTTAAAAACCCTATTACGGCATCTCAAAGAAAGCGTTTAGTACGCTTGTTTCTTGCGGCTGGTTGTTTTGTGTTACTAAGCTGGGTTGGCGTAAATAGTAGTTTTCAAAGCCATCAATTGCTTTACGATAGCGCTGATAGTACAGCACAAAGCATGACTAAATTTATGGCTTTGAATGTTAAAACCCCTTTAATTGAAAAAAACAAACCGCAACTCAACGAAATATGCAACGACATAAGTAAAGATGAGTTTGTGCTTTCAGCCACTATTTATGATCAACAAGGTATTTTGATAGCAAGTAGCGATAATTGGCAATCTCACCATATATTTGGCCAACTTCCCGACTCTACCCCTGGGATTAGTAAACTAAAAACACCTTTTGTAGAACCTGTAATTAGCGATGACGACCGCCCGCTTGGATTTGTATCTGTTACCTATTTAACTCGTGCGGCAATATCTGACAGCCATAATCATTTTCATGATTTAGGTCGACAGGTACTATTAATGCTAGTGATTGCTTGTATTTTTACGTGGCAATTAGGGCGTGGATTAAAACGTTGGCAAGTAAACCGTTATATACAAAAAACATCTGAGCAAGAATCGTAGAGCTGCTTTGCAAGCGCCTCTCTCTTGCTGTGTGGCTTTAAATCACATAACGCGTTAAATACATCAGGTATATGCAGTGGCGTGTTAACTTCACCCTGATAGCCGCTTAACGGCATTGAGGGCGAATCGGTTTCAAGCACTAAATGCTCTGGCTCAATAGCAGCAATAACAGCGCGTGTTTTAACTGCGCGTTCATAAGTAATAACACCGCCTACACCAAGCTTAAAGCCTTGCTTTATATAATACTGCGCTTGTTGAAGTGAGCCCGAAAAGGCATGAATCACTCCCCCGTTTTTTGGCTTACACCGTTTAAACGATTGCGCAATTAAATCATGGCTTTGTCTGTGATGTACAACAAGCGGTAAGCTTAGCTCGTTAGAAAGCTTTATTTGCTGTTCAAATAAATAAGTTTGTTTAGAGAGGTTTTCAATGCTTCGATCAAGCCCGCATTCTCCAATAGCCACCAACTGATGCTTATTTTCAGTCGCAAAATCAAATAACGCTTCTATGTGCGATTCTTTATGTTGCTCTAAAAAGTAAGGATGCAGCCCTGCGGCTATTTTTATACTTGGGTTAGTTGCTTTGAATTTTATGAGAGCATGCGATTGAGCAAGCGTAATACCCGGTACAACAAACTGATTAACTCCCTTTGCTACACACTCGTTTATGAGCGATTCACGATTCGAATCAAACTCGCTAAAGTCGAGGTGGCAATGAGAGTCAATAAATTGCACGGTTACTTACTCATCTATTTATTAAGGGTTTAAGCGTGTAATTTGCCAGCTATTATCTACTTGGCGCTGATACATAAAGCGGTCGTGCAAACGATGCGCCCCGCCTTGCCAAAACTCAATTTTAGTAGGTACTACACAATAACCCCCCCAAAAATCAGGAAGTGGAATTTCACCTTTAGCAAACTTGTTTTTCATGTTGGCAAAGGTTTCCATCAACACTTTACGCGATGATATGGGTCGACTTTGCGCTGATGCCCACGCTGCTAATTGGCTTTCTTTAGGGCGCGATAAAAAGTACTTTGCAACGGCTGATGTCGGTAATGGTTTAGCCTCACCATACACAATAACTTGGCGCTCCATGTGATGCCACGGAAAGTGCAAGGAAATTTTATTATTACCTTTAAGCTCTTGGGCTTTACGCGAGCCTGTATTGGTAAAAAACACAAACCCGTTATCATCTAAATGTTTTAAAAGCACAATACGCTGTGAAGGTTGACCGGTTTCATCAACGGTTGCTACAACCATTGCTGTTGGATCGGGTAACTGGCTTGCTACCGCATGCTCAAGCCATGTTTCAAACTGCTTGAACGGATCATCTTGCAAGTTATCTTCGCTTAACGCGTCTTGCAGGTATTCACGGCGGATATCTTCGAGTTTCATAACAAGTCCTTTAAATAAAGCGTTAGAAAAGAGCTTTGAGTAGCGAGCTTAAAAAAATGGGTATTGAGTAATAACAAGTATCGAGTCTCAGGTGTATTCGATAGCAATAAGCATAGAGTCTCAGATGTATCGATAACAATAAACATAGAGTCTTAGGTATATCGTTGGGTTTCGTTTCACTCAACCCAACCTACAATGTAAAACATTACATCTGCAAGTGTAGGAGTGCTGACAAGGCGGAGTGCTTTTTTATGCCAAGGAGCATACATTTAGTATGTGACTTAGGCTAAAAAAGCACGACAACGCAGTCAAAGCGAACTACACGCAGCAGACGGTTCACCTAAGTAGTTTAGCCTAAGACAAGGCATCCAACCCTACTTATCCCTATGAGCATACGGTTTGTATGTAATTAGGGTAAGTAGGGGTGGATAACGCAGTATTAGGTTAAAATACGACGGTGATTACATTTGCTCCATAACTTCAATGCCTAGCAAGTCTAATCCTGTCTCTAATGTTTTAGAAACCAAATTACACAACACTAAACGGCTATCACGTACGCTTGGCTCTACGCCTTCTTTAAGTACTGGGCAGGCTTCGTAAAATGTCATGTATAAGCTTGCTAGCTCATATAAGTAACCACATAGTACGTGCGGTGTTGCTTCGCTGATCATTAAATCAAGTACTTCTTCAAGCTGTAATAGCTTAAGTGCTAGTGCTTTTTCTTGAGGCTCAATAATTGCAACATCTGAATTTAATGTAGCTGCATCAACGCCTGACTTACGGAAAATACTGCGTATGCGTGTATAAGCATATTGTAAATAAGGAGCGGTTGCGCCTTCAAAGCTTAGCATGCTGTCCCAGTTAAAAATGTAATCGCTGGTACGATGCTTAGAAAGGTCTGCGTATTTAACTGCGCCAATACCTACTTTACGTGCGATTTCGCTGCGATCGCTATCACTTAAATCTGATTCACGTTCAGCTAGTTTTGCAGCTGCACGGTTAATTGATTCTTCTAATAAGTCAGCTAGTTTTACTGTGCCGCCAGTACGTGTTTTAAATGGTTTGTTATCGGCGCCCATCATGGTGCCAAACGGGCAAAACTCGTAGCTTGTTTCGTCTCGTAATAAACCTGCTTTACGCGCTGTAAGCTCTACTTGATTAAAGTGTAGATTTTGACGTGCATCTACAAAAATTAAGATACGATCGGCACCTAATTTATTTGAACGGTAATCACATGCCGCTAAATCGGTTGTTGCATATAAAAAGCCACCGCCAGATTTTTGTACGATAAATGCTGAAGGTTCGCCATCTTTGTTGGCAAGCTCATCTAAAAACACAACTTGCGCGCCTTGCGACTCTACTGCAATATTTTTATCTTTAAGTAGGCTAATAATGTCGTTAAGTTCTGCGTTGTATGCGCTTTCAGCCATAATATCGGCTTGAGTAAGCGTTACATTTAAACGCTTGTATACTTCTTCAGAATGCTTAACTGAGGTAGCTATAAACAGTTTCCAAAGTTTTTCACAATGCGCGTCGCCGCCTTGTAATTTAACAACGTAATTACGTGCTTTATCTGCAAAGCCTTCTTCGTCGTCAAAGCGTTTTTTAGCATCGCGGTAAAAGGTTTCTAAATCAGCAAGCGCTACAGAATCTAAATCTACACCTCCGCTAATTTGATCTTCTAAATGCGCGATTAACATACCAAACTGCGTTCCCCAATCACCCATGTGATTTTGGCGTACTACCGTGTCGCCTCTAAATTCAAGCGCACGTACAATTGAATCGCCAATAATGGTTGAACGTAAATGACCTACGTGCATTTCTTTAGCAAGGTTTGGTGATGAATAGTCAACAACTACTTTTTGCGGGTTAGCATGCTCGTTTACAGCAAGTTTTGCATCACTGTTAGCTGCTTTAACGCTTTGCGCTAAAAACTCAGGCTTTAAATGAATATTAATAAAACCAGGACCCGCAATTTCAGTCTTTTGAGCAATATCGCTTACATCAAGATTATCTATAATTTTTTGCGCAAGCTCACGTGGGTTGCTTTTCATTTTTTTAGCCGCGCCCATTGCTGCATTAATTTGGTAATCACCAAATTGTGGGCGTGTGCTTTGCGTTACGGCTGGNCCAGCCATAGCGGCAATGGCTTTTTCGATTAAAATAGTACGAATATTCATATTTTTTACCTTTGTAAGCCCGCCAAAGCAGGCTTTCTTTTAATTCTTGTAAATGAGCTCTAGTTTTCGCGAGTGTGGTTAAATGTCACTTCTGGGTAACGCTCTACCGATAAATTAAGATTTACACGGCTCGGCGCAATGTAAGTTAAGTTATCGCCACCATCGAGTGCTAAATTACTTTCGCACTTACGCTTAAAGTCTTCAAACTTTTTAACATCGTCGCTGCTTACCCAACGCGCTGTATTTACGTTTACACCTTCGTAAATAGCATCTACGTTGTATTCAGCTTTTAAACGCGCTACAACTACATCAAACTGAAGTACACCTACCGCGCCCACAATTAAATCGTTGTTTATAAGTGGTCTAAATACTTGCACAGCACCTTCTTCAGAAAGCTGTACTAAGCCTTTTAATAATTGCTTTTGCTTAAGCGGATCGCGTAGGCGAATACGACGGAATAATTCAGGCGCAAAGTTAGGAATACCACTAAATTTAAGTTTTTCGCCTTGCGTGAACGTATCACCAATTTGAATGGTACCGTGGTTATGTAAACCAATAATATCGCCCGCGTAAGCATCAGCTGCTCGCTCACGGNCCCGCCATAAAAGTTACCGCATCAGAAATACTAACCTGTTTACCCAATCGTACATGATTCATCTTCATGCCTTGATTGTACTTACCCGATACAATACGCATAAATGCAATACGGTCACGGTGTTTTGGGTCCATGTTGGCCTGAATTTTAAATACAAAACCGGTAAAGTTTTCTTCAGTTGCAACAATAAGTCTGTCTTCTGTTTCGCGCGGTAATGGCGTTGGAGCCCATCTAGTCAAACCATCTAAAACGTGGTCAACACCAAAGTTACCTAGTGCAGTACCATAATAAACAGGCGAAAGCTCACCAGCTAAAAACAGCTCTAAATCAAATTCATTTGATGCACCAATAACAAGCTCAAGCTCGTCACGCAATTGCACGGCTAAATCTTCACCAATCGCAATATCTAGCTCAGGGTTATCAAGACCTTTAATGGTACGAACTTCTTGAATTTTATGACCTTGACCTGATTTGTATAAAATAGCTTCGTCATTATGAATATGGTAAACACCTTTAAACTCTTTACCACAGCCAATTGGCCATGTAATAGGTGCACACGCAATTTTCAGTTCTGTTTCAACTTCGTCTAACACTTCCATCGGGTCGCGAATTTCACGGTCACATTTGTTCATAAATGTAACGATTGGTGTTGTACGTAGGCGTGTTACTTCCATTAACTTACGAGTACGGTCTTCTACACCTTTTGCTGCATCAATTACCATTAAACACGAATCTACTGCGGTTAATGTACGGTAAGTATCTTCAGAGAAATCTTCGTGTCCTGGTGTATCTAGTAAGTTAACCAAAGCGTCTTTATACGGAAACTGCATTACAGAGGTAGTAACTGATATACCACGCTCTTTTTCCATTTCCATCCAGTCAGACTTTGCATGTTGGTTAGAACCACGGCCTTTTACAGTACCGGCTCGTTGAATCGCTTGTCCGAATAACAATACTTTTTCGGTAATGGTTGTTTTACCAGCATCCGGGTGAGAGATGATAGCAAAGGTACGTCGTTTATTAATTTCACTAAGGAGATTTTGATCTGCCATTAAAAAAGTTCTTTTAGTTTGTATACGGATATTATCCACTTTAAGTATGCTGAGCTTTCAAGGCTTAAATAATACCAATTACATTAAATTAGTGATCTATTATAGCGATAAGAAAATGGCGCAATAACAAGGCGAAAATTATGACATAGAGTTGTTCTCTATGAATAATTTTGAACGTAGTTAGTGAGTTATTTAATACGCTAGAATAATCATGTTTTTAATAATATTGGTATAAGGCAACCTCGAAAGCTCAACACACCATCAGAAAAGCCCTAAATTGGCCCCTCACATGCGATCCGTTATGTTAATCGTAATTGAAGACTATTTTCGCTGATCTTGGCCTTTTAAACAATCAATGGTTAGTTATTAGCTGATCTTTTTTATTAATGAAGACTTACAACTTACCTTTGGAGTTATAAACTTTAACAACGCTAAATAAATCACAACAAGATTTCTACTATGAAATTTTGAATTTCAATATAAGCTGTTTTTGAAACCTAATACGATTGTTAAAATTGCTCTACTTTAATAATTAAGGGTTTTAACAATGAAAAAGCTTCCTTACAAATACCAAATTCCGATGATCGTTGTCATTTTACTACCAATCATGCTCAGCGTAATGCCCGCTATTATGCTTTACAGTACGCTCCCAGCAGGTACTCCATTGTTTGAACCTTGGCTTGCAACAGTAAAACGAATGGTACCAATAACAATTCCTACCCTATTAATAATTGCAGGCAGCGTACGCTTTTTTGTCACTAAGTGGTTAGTTCAAACAGCTCCCTAATAAGAAGCTAATAAAAGTGACTAACGACTTAATTGAGCTAAAAAATCAGCACCATTTTTTAGCTCTTCAATTATTAAATCTCTAAATTTTGCGACTCGCGCAGGAATAAGTATCCTGTCTGACCATACTAAATAACCTCGCCCTGTTTGGCACTTTGTGTGCTCAAGCACCGGTTCTAGTGACCCTTTGTCTATAAACGAATTAAGTGCATTTTTAGGTAATAAACAAATGCCAACGCCTTTAGTTGCAGCATGTGTTGCTAGGCGTAAGCTATTTACTGAATATTTAGGATTTAATTCAACACGTTTGTTTTCATTATTTTCTTCTATTTACCATGCACCTAACGTGTTTGCAGCCAATAAATTATGCTGTTCTAAATCTTCAACACATTGTGGGCGACCAAATTTATTTAAATAATCAGAGTTTGCAGCCAACGTTAATGGCATTTCAAATAACAACTTTTGTATTAAGTGTGGTGTTTTTGTAGGTTTAGTAACAACGGCTAAATCTATTTGATCACCAAAAAAGCGTTGAGTGTCTGATGCAAACTTTATATGAATGTTCACTTTAGGGTGCGCTGTCATAAAATCGATAGCAATTGACTGCACAATAAAGTCGGCAAATGGCTCAGGGCACGATATATGAATATCACCACTTAGCTCACTATGCTGATTATTTATCCCTTGCCAATTGCTAGATAACGTATCAAATAAAGGTGAAAACTGCTTAATACACTGCTCGCCAGCAGCCGTTAATTGAAACTGTTTAGCATTTCTATGTACGAGCTTTTCACATAACGATTGTTCCAGTGAGGTAACCGCACGAGAAAGCGTTGGTGGCGATGCGTCAATATGTAAACTCGCAGCAGCAAACCCACCGTAACGAACAGCTTGGCAAAACAAATAAAGGTGTGTGAGATCTTTTGCGTTCATATTTTTACTCTAAAAAAGATGCTTCCCATTTTGACAATAAATTAATGACTTTAAAAGATGTAAATTTATGTAAACTTTTTAAAACAACAAAATGATGGTTATAAACCTGTAACTTATTAAATTAAAATAACTTAATGAAAAAAACAAACCTCAACATAGAGCTAAATACCATACAGCTAATGGCTGTAATTTAGCCACCAAGACCGCCACAAGCTTGTGTAATAAAGTCGTAACGCATATTATTGATAGATTGCATGGAGGATAAGTAGTTTGGTCATGAAAACCAGTAAGTTAAGCATTAGATTATTGTGGTATATAACACCTCTTGTTATTCTTCCTTTGCTATTTTTAGGTGGCTTTACGCTCACCAATGTAACTAATTCCACACAAAAACAAGCCGACCTCATTATGAGTCGATTTGTTGAACAGCAACAACAAAAAGTATTTAACTACATAGATTCTTTTCATTCAACGACCAAGTTACTTTCGACTTCTCCTGTACTTAGCGATTTTTTAGCAAATGATGTTCGCACCAATGGAAACTACACCCATCGATTAGGTGCTTTAATGGATGTATTTGCCAGCTACAGTGAAGCCTATCCTGACATAATTAGTATTAATTTAGTCTCAGCAAGTGGAAAAAGTGACGCCTATTATTCTAATAATCTAACAACGGCTCCTAAAAGCTATCCTTTTATAGATAAAGTAATGCAAAGTAATTTAAGCCAGCAACAGTTTATGAAACAAGAGGCTGATGGCACAACTAATTTGTATTTCATTCAACGAATTTACAGCGTTGATTACTACTTAAAGCGACCGCAACAACTTGGCTTTATAGTATTACATGTTGAGCCCTCAATACTTAACACCAGTATTTTAGAAGCGCCCTATAACAACACTCTCAACTTACTACTCACTAAAGACGGTAAAATATTATTTAGCTCTGACTACAATATGCGTGGGCAATATATAAGTGAATATGAGTTAAATAAAATACACGACTTAGCTGATATTGGCACCCTTTCTACTATTGAACTATCAAGCATTGATAAAATAGAACGGATGATTTTTGCAGTACAAATGAGTGGTGGTTATTACTACGTTTCGACTATTCCAAAAGCGGTACTTTACCAATCAGGCAAAGCAATAAGCCTAATAACGGGCTTAATTGTTATTATTTCGGTGATCACCCTGCCTATTTTGATTTTTGTGGTTGTTCGTAACTTACTACTAAATCCTATTGAGCTTTTAGGAGCAGCAAGTCATCGCGTAGGTGATGGTGATTTATCGGTGCATTTACCTGCACATACTAACGATGAAGTAGGTGTTTTATTTAACGACTTTAACCACATGGTTAATCAAATAAGGCATTATCAACAGCAGTTAGAAGAATACAAACACCACTTAGAAGATAAAGTAGAAAGCCGTACAAAAGCACTTGAAGCAATGAACAGCCAACTTGAGCTTGCAATTAAACAAGCAGAGCAAGCTAACCAACTTAAAAGTCGCTTTTTAGCAAATATGAGTCACGAAATTCGTACACCGTTAACGGCTATTATGGGCTTTACAGAGCAACTTTTACATAACGATAAAATAACCAACGACAAGCAACACCTTGGCACTATTTTACGTAACTCTAAGCATTTGTTAGAACTTATTAATAATATTTTAGATTTATCTAAAATAGAAGCTGAAAAGCTCGCGGTAGATCAATCACCAATTAACGTTGTGCAGCTAGTACACGATATAGAGTCTATTATTCAACCATTAGCACAAGAAAAACAATTAACACTTAATATTGATTACCAACTACCACTGCCGCGCACTATATTTAGCGACATTACTCGTTTAAAACAAATTCTTATAAATATAGCTAACAACGCAGTGAAGTTTACTGAGCAAGGTAGCGTGTCGATTTGTGTGCATTATCATAAACAAAAGCAAATGATTGAATTTGTAATCATAGATACCGGTATTGGTATGTCGAGTCATCAAATAGAACGTGTTTTTAAACCCTTCGAACAAGCTGATACGACAACAACTCGTCGCTTTGGCGGTACAGGGCTTGGGCTATGTATTTCTAAAAACTTGGCACAATTGCTTGGAGGTGATGTAGCGTTGCAAAGTGAGGTGGGTGTAGGGAGTCGTTTTTCTATTAGTGTGGCGTGTCACTTAGCAGGAAAAACACCTGAACTAGAGCTACTTACAGAGCAAAGCCAACTGACCCCAGAAAAAGATCCACTGCTATCATTTGCAAGCAACCACTTTGATGCAAATATACTCGTTGCCGAAGATAACCCAGATAACCAGCTATTAATTAAACTCTTATTACAAACGTGGGGTCTTGAGCCTGATATTGCTAGTAATGGCGCGCAAGCCGTAGAAATGGCACTCGTTAACGATTACCAATTAATTATTATGGATATGCAAATGCCGGTAATGGGCGGGCTTGAGGCAACTAAAATGCTGCGCCACGCAGCTTATGATGGACCCATCATCGCGTTAACCGCAAATGTGATGAACCACGATATAGGCACTTATTTAGAAGCCGGTTGCGACAAAGCACTTGGTAAACCAATAGATAAAGATGCACTAGAAAGCGTATTAGTAAGTTACTTACATCTTGAAAAAGACAATCAAAATAAATGGGATAGTTTGCTAGAGAGCGATGACTTTTTACGAATTGCAGATAACTATTTAGCTAACTTACCTACTTATTTAGTCGAGATAAAAGCATTGCAACACACTGATGATTACAAAACACTTCAAAGCGTTGCACACAGTATTAAAGGAAGCGCTGGGTGCTTTAACTTTGATGATATTTACCACAGTGCTGGCGCACTTGAAGACAACTTAAAAAGTAGCCAGAAAATGCCTGATAACGCGCTAATTGATACTTTAATCGCAGCTATAGAGCTCTCAATAAGCCAAAGAAATAAACAGGTATAAAGCTTAGATTATTTGGCTCCTAATGCGTTTTATACTTAGTTGTTCTAAATGAAAATATTTAACGACGTTATGGGTGATTTAATTCGTTAAATTACTCAAGTATTTATGGCTATTGGTATCGCTGCACATTAATCTAATTAACACCAAGACGCTTTTTAATACATCAAACCATAATGGTATTTAAATTTAATGCCTTTAGTCAGAATTTTTCGGTGAGTAAAAAGCAAATTCACACACCATATAGCTGAGCTATTGCGTTTTACTGAAAACCCAAACTTAACGCCATACCCATTAAAATAGCATCTTCAAAGCCATTTTTAGCTGGGTTATCACTTGGGTAATAGTTTTTACGAACTGACATTTCAATAAAGCCTGCGCGTTCATACAAGTTAATTGCACGTGAGTTAGATTCACGCACTTCTAAAAATAAGTTTTCAGCATTTTGCTGTTCACCATATTCAATAAACTGAGCTAGCAACTGCTTAGCAATCCCCTTTCCTTGTTGGTTTGGCATTACGCAAATATCCATAAGCGTAAAGTCAGGTCCTGCTTTTTCACCGATATAAAAACCAATCATGTTCGTCTCATCAAACGCGGCTACATTAAAGTAGCGCCCGCCTATGCATGAACTCATTGTATTTAAAGTCCACGGATGGCTATGACACGCTGTTTCTATCGCCATTAGTTGAGATATTGCGGTTTCGTCTACTGATTTAAAGTTTATCAAGGTGTTCACTCATTAAAGCCCATAAAGCGCGCTTATCGGCAGTGCTGAGCTGTGGTGTTGTAAGTACTAGCTGATCGTCATTTAATTGCATCTCAGCGCTTTGTACAACGCTGTTAATAGCAATTGGTACTGCTGCACGTTTAATATCTTCAAGTAATTGTTCACAAAGCGCTATAGGCTCAAATACATTATTTTTTGGTGCAGTATCGGATGCATGACTATCTGCTGCAGCACTATCTGTTAAAAGATTATCTGCAGAAAGACTATCAGCTGGAAATTTATCGGCTGGCTTAAAGTGTTTATTTAATTCGAGGTTTTCAATACCAAAAACAGCTGCGTACCGTGAATGCATAACGACTCGATGAAATTAGTAAGTAAGGTAATATAAGAATTAATAAATACGATGTAAAGAAGAAATGGCAGGGGCGGAGAGACTCGAACTCCCAACCATCGGTTTTGGAGACCGCTGTTCTACCAATTGGAACTACGCCCCTGCAATGACGACGAATTATAGAGAAGTTTCGCCAAAGGTAAAGAGAAAAATCACACTTTTAGTTTAACTGCCTTTTAAATAAACAAAACGGCGAATTAGCATGCTAATTCGCCGTTTTTTAATCACTTAACTTTAGTTAATAAAAACTAAAGTTAGTTATTCCCATTCGATAGTTGCTGGTGGCTTACCAGAAATATCGTAAACAACACGAGAAATACCATCTATTTCGTTAATGATACGGTTTGAAACCACACCTAAAAACTCATATGGTAAATGTGACCAACGCGCAGTCATAAAGTCGATTGTTTCTACACAACGAAGTGATACAACCCAATCGTATTTACGTGCATCGCCCATAACCCCTACCGATTTAACTGGTAAGAATACAGTAAACGCTTGGCTTACTTTATGGTAAAGCTCAGCTTTGTGAAGCTCTTCGATGAAGATAGCATCGGCGCGGCGTAATAAATCACAATATTCTTTTTTAATTTCGCCAAGTACACGCACACCTAGACCAGGTCCAGGGAAAGGATGACGGTAAAGCATGTCGTACGGCAAACCTAGCTCTAGACCAATTTTACGTACTTCATCTTTAAATAACTCACGTAATGGCTCAACAAGGCCCATTTTCATGTCATCTGGTAATCCGCCCACATTGTGGTGAGATTTAATAACATGCGCTTTGCCTGTTGCAGATGCCGCAGATTCAATTACGTCAGGGTAAATTGTGCCTTGCGCTAGCCATTGTGCATTTTTAAGCTTTTTAGCTTGCTCATCAAACACATTAATAAACGTGTGGCCAATGGCTTTGCGCTTATCTTCTGGGTCTGACTTACCGGCAAGATCATTTAAAAACTGCTCTTCAGCTTCAACTTTAACAATGTTTAAGCCAAATTTATTACCAAACATGTCCATTACTTGTTGGCCTTCGTTTAAACGAAGTAAACCATTATCAACAAATACACATGTTAGCTTTTCGCCAATTGCACGATGAATAAGCATAGCCACAACTGATGAATCAACACCACCAGAAAGGCCTAAAATAACTTCGTCATCGCCGACTGTTTCTTTAATTCGCTCGATAGCATCATCGATAATTTTTGCAGCAGTCCACAATTTTTCACAGCCACAAATATCAATAGCAAAACGCTCTAATAAGCGCTGACCTTGATGTGTGTGCGTTACTTCTGGGTGAAACTGTACGCCGTAAAAACGTTTTTCTTCGTTAGACATTGCAGCATGTGGACAAGTAGATGTTTTAGCTGTTGTTGTAAAACCAGCTGGAATATTCATTACTTTGTCGCCATGGCTCATCCATACGTCAAGTACGCCGTTGCCGCCATCGGTGATACTGTCTTCAATCGCATCAAACAATGCACAGTTACCTGCTTTTTCAACTTGTGCATAACCAAACTCTTTTTTATCAGAGCTGTGTACACTACCACCTAGTTGAGCTGCCATCGTTTGCATACCGTAGCAAATACCTAGTACAGGCACGCCTGCATTAAATACATACTCAGGAGCGCGCGGGCTGTTTTCAAGCGTTGTTGATTCTGGACCACCAGAAAGAATAATACCTTGTGGGTTGAACTCGCGGATTTGCTCTTCAGTCACATCCCATGCCCAAAGCTCACAGTAAACACCAATTTCGCGCACACGACGGGCAATTAATTGAGTGTATTGTGAACCAAAGTCTAAAATGAGAATTCGTGAATCGTGAATATCTTTGCTCATGGAGTATCTCGTAAAGTCAGATGCTAAATGCCGTTTGTTAATGTAAACGACTAAAAATAGGGCTTGCAAAGCAAGCCCAGTATATTAAATTAATTACGCTGCTTAACCTAAGCGGTAATTTGGTGCTTCTTTAGTGATTTGCACATCATGAACGTGCGACTCACCCATACCTGCTGAAGTAACACGTACAAACTGTGGTTTTGTATTTAGCTCTTCAATTGTGGCACAACCTGTTAAGCCCATAGCGCTACGTAAGCCGCCCACTTGCTGATGAATAATCGTTGCAATAGGACCTTTGTAAGCTACGCGACCTTCAATACCTTCTGGTACTAACTTGTCTGCTTCGTTTGACTTTTGGAAGTAACGATCTGATGAACCTTCTTTTTGATCCATCGCGCCTAACGAGCCCATACCACGGTAAGATTTGTAGTAACGGCCTTGGTACAATTCAACTTCACCTGGCGCTTCTTCAGTACCAGCAAGCAGTGAACCCACCATTACACACGATGCACCAGCAACAAGTGCTTTAACAATATCGCCAGAAAAACGGATGCCACCATCAGCAATTACAGGAATGTCGCGACCTTTTAAGCCTTCAACAGCATCTGAAATAGCTGTAATTTGTGGAACGCCACAACCGGTAACAATACGTGTAGTACAGATAGAACCTGGGCCTATACCTACTTTAACTGCATCGGCACCGGCATCAGCAAGTGCGACCGCACCTTCAGCTGTTGCTATGTTGCCTGCAATAATTTGTAAGTCTGGGTACTCTCTACGCGTTTTAGTAACACGGTCAATAACACCTTGAGAGTGACCATGCGACGTATCGATAAGTAAAACATCAATACCCGCCTCTACTAGTGCAGCAATACGCTCATCAGTACCCGCGCCAACACTTACAGCAGCACCTACACGTAAACGACCTTGGTCGTCTTTACATGCGTCAGGCTTGTCTTGGGCTTTTTGGTAATCTTTTACTGTGATCATGCCTTTAAGTTTAAATTCATCATCAACAACAAGGATTTTTTCAATGCGGTGTTCGTGCATTAAGCCTAAAATTTCTTCGCGTGCTGCGCCTTCTTTAACGGTAACAAGCTTTTCTTTTTTAGTCATAACGGTAGAAACTGGCTGTTCAAGCTTAGTTTCAAAACGCATATCACGGCTAGTAACAATACCTACAAGCACATTATTGCTATCGGTAACCGGAAAGCCTGAAAAACCTTTTTCATGCGAAAGATCAACTGCATCTGCAATTGTTAAATCGGCAGTAACCGTTACAGGGTAAGAAACAATACCTGCTTCGTAGGTTTTAACTTTACGTACGTTTTTCGCTTGTTCTTCAATAGTCATGTTTTTATGAATAAAACCAAGACCACCTTCTTGCGCAAGGGCAATAGCTAAACGAGCTTCTGTAACAGTATCCATAGATGCTGAAATAAGTGGCAAGTTAAGTTTTATTCCACGCGTTAAGCGAGTTGAAATATTTGCCGTATGTGGCAAAACAGTAGAATGACCAGGTACTAAAAGTACGTCATCAAAGGTAAGAGCTTCTTTAGCGATTCTAAGCATTTTGGCAACTTCTCACATGTGGATATAAGATAAGGAATTGCGGCCAAATTTTAACAGCGTTGTTGTCACTAGTAAATAATATTTCGCAAATATTTATGATAATATAGGGTCTATTGGTCTTTCAAGGTTAAATTTGCAGCAGTTTGTTAGGTATTTAGGCAAGGCAGAGCCTATGTAGTGTGGTTATTCCCCATAAATAGGCGATAACGTAGCATCAATGCCAAACAAGCGCTGCCCAAAGGGTTCAGCCTAGGGGCGATTAACTCTTTGTTGCTCGGTTTTTACTTAGCCCACTAGGTTACAAACCTCGCGCCGCGATTAAACCGCCCCTAGTTTGAACAAATTTTAACCTGCAAAGGTCAATAGACCCTTGCTTTATAAATAGTTTTAGGTTGTTTTTTATGTTTTCGAAGTCTTCAAAAGCAGTTTACACCGTGTCGCGCCTTAATAGAGAAATTCGCACACTCCTTGAGCAAGGCTTTGCCTCATTAATACTAACTGGCGAAATTTCTAACTTTATTACCCCCGCATCTGGGCATTGGTATTTTTCGTTAAAAGACGATAAAGCGCAAATTAAAGCAGCCATGTGGCGAGGAAATAATCGCAACCAAAGCTACCGCCCAGCAAATGGCGCACAAGTAACTGTAAAAGCACGCGTATCGCTTTATGAGCCTCGCGGTGACTATCAGCTTATTGTTGAACATATGGAACCCGCCGGCGAAGGTCAGCTAAAGCAAGAATTTGATGCGCTTAAAATGCGCTTAGCCGCCGAGGGATTATTTAGCTCAGTTCACAAACAGCCATTACCGCAAAATATTAACCGTATTGGTGTTATTACCTCAGCAACAGGCGCTGCCATAAAAGATATTTTAACGGTACTTAAACGCCGTGCGCCGCAATTAGAAGTCATTATTTATCCTGCCATGGTACAAGGCAAAGAAGCGCACGTGCATTTAATAAACCAAATTGAATTAGCCAATGCTCGTGATGAAGTAGACGCTCTTATTTTAGGACGCGGCGGTGGTTCACTTGAAGATTTATGGTGTTTTAACCACGAACAACTCGCCCGTGCTATTTATAAAAGTGAATTACCCATAGTGAGTGCGGTAGGCCACGAAATAGATACCACTATTAGTGACTATGTTGCCGATGTTCGCGCAGCGACTCCATCAGCCGCAGCTGAGCTTGTAAGCCCCAATACGCAAGAGTTACACAACAAGGTAACGCAATTAGTTAATCGTTTATCTAACGCATTTAAGCACGACATTGCTGACAAACGCGCACTTGCAATGCAACTACAGCATCGTCTTAATTTGTGTCATCCGCGCAATCAGCTTAATCAAAAATCACAACGTTTGGATGAGCTAAGCATTGCGCTGCAACAAGCCATGCGTAATCGTTTATATCAGCAAGAACGCGCACTTAATAACTTAACGCCGCGCTTAATGCGCCAATCACCCGATAAAAAACTAGCTACAGCAAACCATATGCTCGCGCAGTTACAAGCAAGGCTAAAGCAAGCCATGCAGCACCAGTTGCAACAAGCCAATAATAATTTAGCAATGCAAGCTAGTAGGTTAGACTCGGTAAGCCCGCTCAATGTACTAGCGCGCGGTTATAGCATTACAAAAAACGAAAAAAACAGAGTAGTTAAATCAATTAGTGATGTAAAAAAAGATGACATACTCGTTACTGAACTCGTTGATGGGGCTATACATTCAAGAGTTGTGGGCTAGCACTTTTTACTAAATGAGCACCTACTCTTTGGTGCTCACTGTAAATTCTATTCGCTCATCGGTAGAGCTTGATGAAGTCATTTTAAATTGTTGCCACCAAGGCATAGTTACTAACTTATCATTAAGCTCTCGCCACTGCGCATGACCTTGCTCATTATTTTTATCAGCTAGTAATTCAAATTTACAAATTGTTTGTTTACAGGTTATATAATTTAACTGGGCGTTGTTACTTAAATCACTCACGATTAAAAAATCAGTAAGTGCGGTTTCTACATCAAAACTCCACAACGTGTTTTCGCTTTCTTCATCAAACTTATCATCAAGTTGTTTTGTAAAATCTGCCCCCTCTAAACGGCCTTGTTTTAACTGTTGTTGAGTAAGTTTTAGCTGCTTTTTTGTTACTGCTAATTCATTACTTAATGCACTAATCGTCTCAACGTGTTCTTGTTCTATTGGTTGTTGAAATGCTTTACGCTCAGTGTTTACAAAAGGCTTTTGGGCTGGCTTATTACTATTTACTTCAATAATAATATTTTGATCAGTATGTGCAGATTGAGCTGTTTTATTATTTGATGGAGTGTACAAATGCAAAAAGTAACCACTTGCTAACCCCACTCCCATAAAAAAGCTGAGTACAATTGCAAATAAGTTACTTTTATGTGGCATCTGTTTTACTTAAATTTATAGCATTGCACTAGTATGCGATGCGTTTTGAGGTTCTTGATGTGTTAAAAAGTTTTGGTTCATACTTTGCGCCGGACACTCACAATCCGGTCGACCAATAATTTTAGCGGGTACACCAACAGCGGTTGTGTGTGGTGGAACATTGCTAAGTACAACTGAGCCCGCACCAATTCGTGCGCCCTCACCTACTTCAATATTACCAAGTACTTTAGCGCCAGCGCCAATTAATACGCCCGCTCTAATTTTAGGGTGACGATCACCCTGCTCATTGCCTGTACCGCCAAGCGTTACAGATTGCAAAATTGATACGTTATCTTCTATTACCGCTGTTTCACCAATAACAATACCGGTTGCGTGGTCAAACATAATGCCTTTACCCACTTTACATGCTGGGTGAATATCGACCCCAAACACTTCAGAGTTACGGCTTTGAATAAAGCGCGCTAGCTCTTTGCGGTTTTGTTGCCACAAACAATTAGCCAAACGGTGCGCCTGAATAGCATGAAAACCTTTTAGATTTAATATAACCGTAAGATAGGTTTCTGATGCCGGATCGCGGTCTTTTACCGCTTTAATATCCTCAGCAACAAAAGATAGCATACGGTCACATTTTACAAATGCTTGGTCGAACAACTCTCGGATAGTGAATGCAGATACCACCGCATCAGCCAACTTATTAGCAACAATAAAGCTCAATGCCGAACCTAAACAATCATGATTCAAAATGCATGAATAAACATGACTTGCTAATAATGGTTCACGTTTTACTACATCGTTAGCTTCGTCGCGAAGCTGTTGCCAAATTGCATGTCGCATAATACTGCACTGCCTTAAGTTGATATAAAATAGCCTTTTCCCAAGTCTAACGGATTTAAAGCCTAAGGTGTTAATCCCTTAGTTATTTGTTCTGGTTATTAGATATAACTAGCACCCAGAAATGATATCGCGGATTCAAATCTGAAGTGCATAACGTTTAGGCGGCTTTAGCCGCCAAGTGATCCTGCATCAATTTTGCAGGCGTTTCAAATCCTAGTGTCTTCCTCGGACGATTATTAAGTTGCTCAAGTACTGGTATAACTTGCGCTGGTGTTACCGTCTTAAAATCTGTGCTCTTCGGCCAATACTGGCGTAGTAATCCATTCGTGTTTTCATTCAATCCGCGCTCCCATGAGTGATAAGGGTGAGCAAAATAAACAGGTACACTTAAAGCCTCTGTGATTTGCTCGTGATAAGCGAACTCTTTTCCATTGTCAGCCGTGATGCTATGAAGCGCTGACCTATATGGCCTTAATAGTTCTATCGTCGCCGCAGTGACGGCTTGTGCTGTTTTGCCTGCCACCTGAGTTGATACAGTGAATTGGGTGACCCGCTCTACAATGGTAACAAGGGCGCCTCGATGACCTTTACCTATAACGGTATCTATTTCCCAATCTCCGATACGACCTTTCTCATCAACTATTTGTGGACGTTCTTCAATGCTAACGCGATTTTTTATTTGCCCTCGGTTTGTTTTACCATGACTGCGCTTGTGATATTTCTTACCGTGTCGGCGCAGATGTAGGTATAACTCACCACCTGCTTTTTTATCTTCCCAGATATACAGATAAATGCATTCATGGCTGACAGACCGTTCACTTTCTTT
>NZ_AUTQ01000219.1 GCF_000498095.1 Pseudoalteromonas sp. TB64 | reverse complement strand
GCATCTGAAAAAACCACGGCAGCTTGCGCGCCAACCCCAGCAGCACCAGCGGTGTGAGCCACAGTATTAAGCGTTAAAATAGCAGCTAAAGGCTGATCGATATTATTTTTAAGTTTTTCCAACTGCTGAGCAAGTAAAGGATGCTCCTTACGAAGTAATGCTACGTAGCTAGGTGATATGCTTAATAATACAGCCTCCATCACAGAACACAAAAATGAAATAACAATGGCAACCACCATATAAATAATCAGTAAAGTCACTTTATCTCCTCTATATTGGATATGTGAGCATGGTAACAATACATGCTATATTTGGCTAAATTATTAATAATAGGCTCAACAATGAAGTTTAGCGCACCTTGGTACAACCATAATAAATTGTTTAAACATGCCACAATCCTTTTTACCCTTAGTAGCTTAAGTTTTGCATCGATTGCTGCACCACTCGATAAATCAAAAGTTCAATTTATTGGTCCCTTAGCTGAGGACATGCAATTAAAGCCTTTTCAAACACCTCATGGCGATGCCATTGTTAATAATCTATTGCCACAACTTCAAGCAAACTCCGATGAGTTAACCGTTTTTGGAAAAAAACAAAGCTGGCAGCCATTTAACAAAATTAATGCGCTTACGCTAGGCGGGCTTCAAGCACTTAAGTTTAATATTGAAACAACACGCTTTACACAAGGTACTCTTACCTTAAAAGGAATTGAGCAAGGTCAGTTGTTTATAAATGGTGAACTGCAAAAAAGTGATAAAAACAGCTACAAACTGGCTTTAACTAATAGCACTCACTCTGTTTTAATAGTAGCTCAGCAAGTAGCTAATTGGCACGACGTAACGCTTGATTTTGCACCTAAAAGCGAGGTTGATAAAATTACGCTTAGCACTTCACAAATAAAGCGTTTATCGGCAAAGCAATTATTTGATGCACCTACTATTAGCCAATTATCACTCGCACCTAATGCCAAGCAGTACCTTACTACCACGCGCACTTATAACGATAAAACACAAAACCAAGCAAATACAGTTACCGTCCTTAAAGACTCTGAAAATCAAACGGTTTATCGATTTGAAGCAGGTCAACCAAGTAATATTATTTGGAGCCCAGATAATCAGTTTTTAGTGTATTTATTAAATGGTGAGCTAAAACAGCTTAGTCGTAAAAACTTATCAATAAAAACACTAGCAGACGATTTAGAAGGAGCCAGTGGCTTCACATTTTATAACGACACGAGCCTTTTATTTAGTTGGTCTAAATCTCCAAAAACTACAGACAGCTTAACTAAACATTATAAAGGCTTACAAGATCGTTGGTCGTATGCCCGTAACACCAGCCAAATATATATACTAGACACTAAAAGCGGATTAGCAAAAGCACTCAGCCAAGGCACTCTTTCTCATAGCCTTGAGGATTCAAATAGTAATCGTGGCAAAATATTAATGAGCCGCCCAGTAACGGTAATGCAGGCATCGACTCACCCAGAAACTGAATTAGTCGAACTAGATTTAAAATCAAACAAGGTTTTATCGCTAGGTAAATTTAAAACATTTAACCAGGCTAAATATACAAATAAAGATGTATACGTAGTTGCCGGACCAGATTTTAAAAATGGTACTGGCAGAGCCTTATCTAAAACAATGCTTGCCAATAACTACGATGGACAGCTGTACTTACTTACTGAAGGCGGCAAAAGCGTAAAGGCATTCAGTAAACAGTTCGACCCTGCTATTAGCCTGCTTAAAGTATTAAGTAACGGCAATGCCCTTGTAAAAGTAACAGAGCAAGACACTCAACCACTTTATTTATTTGATTTAAGTAAGCAGCGTTTTAAAAAGTTAAATACTGGCTTAGACATTGTTGAGCAATTTAGCTATTCGAACGACCGAAATACAGAAATTCTCGTAAGTGGCACTAGCGTCTTGGCACCTCAGCAATTAAAACGCCTTAACATAAGTAAAAATAAAACAGATCTATTGTGGGATTCAAAATCTTATGCCTATGCAAATACACGCATGCCTACATTAGAAGAGTTTAATTTTAAAAATAAAAAGGGTATTGAAATAACAGGACGTGTTTATATTCCAAGCAACCTAGATAAAACGAAAAAACACCCTGCTCTAGTTTATTACTATGGTGGTACTTCACCAGTTACTCGTGGCTTTACGGGTCGTTACCCATTTAATTTGTGGGCAGAAAACGGCTACGTTGTTTATGTGTTGCAACCTACGGGCGCAACTGGGTTTGGGCAAACATTTTCAGCGCAACATGTTAATGCATGGGGTGATTATACTGCCGATGATATAATTGAAGGTACTCAGGCCTTTTTGAAAAAATATAATTACGTTGATAGTAAAAAAATTGGGAATTTAGGCGCTTCATACGGTGGTTTTATGACCATGCTACTGGCAACCAAAACCGATATGTTTAGTGCCTCAATTGCTCATGCAGGTATTTCTAATATTACCTCGTATTGGGGCGAAGGTTGGTGGGGTTACTTATATTCTGGTGAAGCATCTAAAAATAGCTTTCCGTGGAATAATCCTGAGCTTTACAGCCAGCATAGCCCAGTATTTCATGCCGATAAAGTAACAACACCTATGCTACTTCTTCATGGTGATAGCGATACTAATGTACCCGTTGGCGAAAGCTTAACAATGTACACTGCGCTTAAATTACTTAATAAAGATGTAGAGTTAATTGAGTACAAAGGTGCCGACCACCAAATTTTTGCACGTGATAAACGATTTGATTGGTGGAATACCATGTTAGCGTACTTTGATAAAAAGCTAAAAGACGAGCCTCAATGGTGGAACTCAATGTATTCAGATAACTAATATTAGTTGTTATTTAGAATAGCGGATTACTATTAATATCTTAATTAGCACCTTTTAATTACGCGGATTCAAATCTGAAGTGCATAACGTTTAGGCGGCTTTAGCCGCCAAGTGATCCTGCATCAATTTTGCAGGCGTTTCAAATCCTAGTGTCTTCCTCGGACGATTATTAAGTTGCTCAAGTACTGGTATAACTTGCGCTGGTGTTACCGTCTTAAAATCTGTGCTCTTCGGCCAATACTGGCGTAGTAATCCATTCGTGTTTTCATTCAATCCGCGCTCCCATGAGTGATAAGGGTGAGCAAAATAAACAGGTACACTTAAAGCCTCTGTGATTTGCTCGTGATAAGCGAACTCTTTTCCATTGTCAGCCGTGATGCTATGAAGCGCTGACCTATATGGCCTTAATAGTTCTATCGTCGCCGCAGTGACGGCTTGTGCTGTTTTGCCTGCCACCTGAGTTGATACAGTGAATTGGGTGACCCGCTCTACAATGGTAACAAGGGCGCCTCGATGACCTTTACCTATAACGGTATCTATTTCCCAATCTCCGATACGACCTTTCTCATCAACTATTTGTGGACGTTCTTCAATGCTAACGCGATTTTTTATTTGCCCTCGGTTTGTTTTACCATGACTGCGCTTGTGATATTTCTTACCGTGTCGGCGCAGATGTAGGTATAACTCACCACCTGCTTTTTTATCTTCCCAGATATACAGATAAATGCATTCATGGCTGACAGACCGTTCACTTTCTTT
>NZ_AUTQ01000218.1 GCF_000498095.1 Pseudoalteromonas sp. TB64 | reverse complement strand
ATAGCTTTATACGGCTCGCATAACCAAAACCAATGCCATAAATTTTACCTATTTGCTCAATAAGTTTTGTACCGCGCCAAAGCACCGCCATCATATCGACCAGTGCAAGTGGACTAAGTGCCACCAGTAATGCTGACTCAGTTGCAAAGCGATTAATTAGCTTTTTAGCTTTAGTATCTTGCGTTATTAATAAACTATTGGCGTATAGCGTCATTATTTCTTTGTCGCTGTGATGCGTAGCTACTTGGCTTTTAAAGGTTTCAAAGTTATCAAGCTCTTGGTGTTTATTCAGCTTTTCTAACCAAGGTAATGCACCGCCTACTTGCTCACTATTTAAAAGTCTATCAGCTTCAACTCTATGTAACTGATTACGCTTTAAACTGCGCAGCATTCGATACTCTCGCCATAACAAGCGCCCTATTAGTAATACACCGCTTACAACGGCGGTTAAATAAACACTCCCTAAAATAACGGATTGCTCAAAAGCGAACACTAACGAAAACGCAAACTCTAAAAGTACCAGTATCAAAAAACTAATAGCAAAAATACCCTTGAGGGTTTGCCATTTTGATTTTTTATAGACAGGTTCTAAGTCAATTTCGGGCTCAAGGACTTCATCTTCAAGGTCTTCGTAATCACTTTGCCCGTGCTGAATAACTTTTGCACTTGATAAAACAGGCTCATCTTGTTCAATACTTTGTGCGTTAATTCGACGCCCTGCTTGAAATTGTTGGTTTAACTCACTCATGTTAATTTGTCTCCTAGCAGGTACTGCATTACATGGTCTAATCGAATATGTTTTAGCTGTTTATCAGGATTTGCCATAGGGGAGAACGATAAAAACTCAAACCCCTGTGCAGGCCACTCACTTTTATTGAGCATTCTCGCTGGTGGCTGTGGCGGTAAATAAGTAAGCCATTCAAGTTCGTTTAAAGGCTTTCCGTAAATACAGTCAAGCGTTTGACCTTTGTCGGTAATTTGGCGCGATTGTGTCGCCGCGATTGACGACATAGCCATGGTTTCTATTTTTACACCATCAAACTTTAAATGATTGCTTTGCTCATGCACGAGTGAATCGAGCAGTAACGCTAAGTCTTTATGATGTTTAGCACTTATATGGTCTGATTTGTTCGCCGCAAATAATATTTTATCAATATTGGGTTTAAACAAGCGTTTAAAAAAGCCCGACTCTCCATAACTAAAATGAGCGAGTAACTGATTTATTACACTGCTTTGCTCTTGCAGGGTTTCATGCCCTTCGTTTAATGCGCTAAGTACATCTACAAGTACTATTTGGCGATCGAAGTGCTTAAAGTGCTCATTATAAAATGGTTTTACGACTTCTTTTATATAGGCATCAAAACGCTTTATTAAATGCGCCAAGTTTGAGCCCGATACAACGTCGTTATTTATATGATCCCCCGATACCGGAAAAAACAATAACAACGGTGCACCTTGTAAGTCGCCAGGCATTAACATGCGACCAGGTTGTAACATGGCTAATTTGGTGTCTTTTTTAAGCCCTACCAGCATACTTTGATAAAGCTGTGCAATATGGGCAAGTGCACTTTCATCTACAGGTGCATTTAAATTGAGTTGCTCAACGGCAGCTAAAAAATCACTCGATGTATTTACACGCGACGCTTGTGTTAATAATGGATATTGTTGGGCGCACCACTGCTCGTAACTTTGCTCAAGCATAGGTAAATCAAGCAGCCACTCACCGGGGTAATCAATAATATCTAAATAAAGCGTTGATTGAGGTGAAAAATGCCCGCGCAGCCCTGCGTTACTTCGATATTTAATTGCTAAGCGTAATGTATTAATTCGCTCAGTTGATGCAGGCCAACTCGGTTCACCATCGCTTGGTAATAAAGCATTGAGTGCTCGAGGGTAATCAAACGTAGGCACTTTTAGCGCCTTTTGCGGCACTACTTTTGTGGCAATGTGGCGATGCTCACGCATTACATCAAAAAAAGGTAAGTTTTTATCATCAGCTTGGGTTGTTAGGTGCTTAACAAGCGCAGTAATAAACGCTGTTTTACCACTACCACTTAAGCCTGTTACGGCCAGTTTTACATGTTGGTCTAAACTGCGATGAAGGGCTTTTTGTGCTTTGCCTTTAATGCTTTTAAAGGTCTTTTTTGCAAATGATTGGCTCATAAAGTGTCTTGCACCCTATCTGCCGTAATTTATCACGCTACAAACAAGGTGCTTATAAATCCTTTAAAGTTTATTAATTTCACGGCTTACCGTAAATTCGCTCGAAGTAACATGGCGTTCCATATCTTGTAAGCGAACATCTACACGCGTTAAGCGCTCTTTTAAATCTTGCAATGCGCGGCGTGGTGGCTCGCCTTTTTGCCAGACTTTAAATTTTACTTCTAACGGATCGTCATGTTTAGTTGAATTTGTATTCGCTGTAGCAGGTTCTTTTTTATCTAAAATAAACCACGCTACAATATACGCTACCACAAATAATGGACCACCTGTTAGCAGTACCGCACTAACAAATATAATGCGAACTAACCATAACTCCATATTAAAGTAGTCACTTAATCCCGCACATACGCCGGCAATTTTACCGCGCTGTGGGTCTCTTAATAATTCGCGTTTGGTACTCATACTTTGCGTCTCCATTGTGGTGACTCTTGATCAAGCAATGCTTCTAACGTTTCTACCCTATCAGCCATTTTTTCAGCTTTGTGTGCAAGTTCAAGTAACTGGCGATGTTCGTGTTCACTTAACCCTTGGCTTACTTGTTTTTTGCTACGGTAGTGTAAAATTAACCACAGTGGGGCAACAAAAATCATAAACAAGATAAATGGTGCAACTAGTATCTCTGGGTCAAACATAATCCTCTCCTGACAATCCGTTTTGATGTTTTTAAGCTGGGGCACATGGGCCCCATATATTTTTATATGTAATTATTTATTAGCCAGCTTCTTTTTAAGTTTGGCTAGTTCATCATCTATCTTTTCATTTTTTTGTAAATCAGCAATTTCGTCTGCTAACGTTTGTTTACCTAAATCGTAAGACTCAATTTGAGATTCTAGTCCATCAATTTTAGTTTCGTAACGTTCAAAGCGATTAAGAGCATCTTCTACCTTTGAGCTATCAAGCGCTTTTTTCACTTCAAGGCGCGACTCAGCCGAACGTTGACGCAGTATAATCGCTTTTTGACGTGATTTAGCATCAGCTAACTTATCTTGAAGTGTTGTAACTTCTTGTTGTAGCTTTTCAATATGAGAATCTACATTTTCAAGCTCACTTTGTACTGCGGCTACTGCATCTGCCGACTTTTGCTTTTCAAGTAGCGCTGAGCGCGCTAAATCGTCGCGGTCTTTACTTAAAGCCAGTTCGGCTTTATCTTGCCAATCACTTACCTGTGCTTTAAGTGTTTCTACACGCCGTACAATTTCTTTTTTCTCTGCCAATGTTTTAGCTGACGTAGAACGTACCTCAACAAGCGTATCTTCCATCTCTTGAATTATCAGACGAACCATTTTTTCTGGGTCTTCTGCTTTATCTAAAATGGCGTTGATATTAGAATTAACAATATCTGCAAAACGTGAAAAAATTCCCATAACATTTACCTCTGTAATTTAAACTTAGTTAGTCTGCTCTAAATAGTATCAATATGCTTGCCAACTTTTCAAAAGTTAAAATACACTTTATTTTCATTACGTTAAACTATATAGACAAATTACTTTAGTTATCTATGATTATGAAATACACTAACTGTTAGTAAAAATGACCAAGAGTTAGGAAATATGAGCCAATATCGCCAGCAAGATAATTTACTCGGCCAATCAGATAGCTTTTTGTCTGTATTAGATCAGGTATCGCAACTCGCTAATTTAGATAAACCGGTACTTATTATTGGTGAACGCGGCACAGGTAAAGAATTAATAGCAGCACGCTTACACTTTTTATCCAAACGTTGGGAGCAAAACTACGTAAAGCTTAACTGTGCAGCGCTTAACGAAAACCTACTCGAAAGTGAATTATTTGGTCATGAAAGTGGTGCTTTTACAGGTGCAAGTAAACGCCATGAAGGTCGTTTTGAGCGCGCTAATAGCGGTACTTTATTTTTAGATGAGCTGGCTAACACATCGCCAATGGTACAAGAAAAACTGCTACGCGTTATAGAATACGGCGAATTTGAACGTGTTGGCGGCAAACAAACAGTAAAAGTAGATACTCGTTTAGTGTGTGCTACAAACGAAGACTTACCCTATTTAGCTGAGCAAGGTGAGTTTAGAAGTGATTTACTCGACCGTTTAGCATTTGATGTAATTACCCTACCGCCACTGCGAGAGCGCCAAGACGATATTATGCTACTTGCCGAGCAATTTGCGATGAATATGGCACGTGATTTAGAGTGGGAATTATTTAGCGGCTTTACTCGAAGTGCTACCGAAACACTCCTTAGTTACAATTGGCCTGGTAATATACGAGAACTTAAAAACGTAGTTGAACGTAGCTTATATCGTCACGGCAGTGAACATATCCCCGTTCACCAGATTATTTTAGACCCATTCGATAGCCCATTTAGACCAAAGCCACGTGTAAAAGCCGTTGCAGCCTCACCAATAATTGCACCAGAGCCTGTAATTACAGCGACTCCTGTTGTACAACAAAACATTGAGCTTGCTGCTAATATTCAATTTCCATGCAGCTTAAAAGAACGCTCAAACGACTTTGAAATAAACATGATTAATAAAGCACTCGAACATAGCCAATTTAATCAAAAGAAAACTGCAGAAGTACTTGGTTTAACGTATCATCAATTACGTGGTTATCTAAAAAAATACAATTTGTTGGATCAACAATAGTTAGAGGTTATGCGGGTGCATAAATTATTACTTTCTTTGCTAGCAGCCACTTTAGTTGGCTGTATAGATAGCAAAGAAGAAATCATAGAAGAAAAAAATCAAGGCTTAGTTTATTGCGCTGAAGCTAACCCTGTGTCGTTTAATCCGCAAGTAACAACCACGGGTTCGACTATCGATATTATTGCCAACCAATTATACGACCGACTAATTAGTATTGATCCCGTTACGGCTGAATTTCAAAGTGAATTAGCTACCGATTGGAAAATCAGTAAAGATGGTAAATCGGTAACCTTTACCCTGCGTAAAGGTGTTAAATTTCATACAACAGCTTATTTTACTCCTTCGCGTGACTTTAACGCCGATGACGTTATTTTTACGTTTAGCCGACTATTCGATGTGTATAATCCTTATCACTTTGTAGGTGATGCAAATTATCCTTATTTTCAAAGTGTGGGAATTGATCAGCTAATCCGAAAAATTGTTCGCGTGTCTGACTATCAAGTACGCTTTGAATTATTTAGCGCAGAAAGCAGTTTTTTAGCCAACATGGCAACTGACTTTGCGGTTGTGCTTTCAGAAGAATACGCAACAAAGCTAAAAGAGAACGACCAAACTAACCTATTTGATCAGTACCCTGTTGGCACAGGACCGTATATTTATAAAGAATATCGCCGCGACCACTTAGTACGCTTTTACAGAAATCCGCTGTACTGGAAGCACGATGTAGCACTTGAGCAACTCGTTTACGATATAACGCCTAATGGCACCGCTCGTATTGCAAAAATGCTGACTAAAGAATGCGATGTAACAGCACACCCTAGCAGCGCGCAATTGAGTATTTTGGCTCAGCGTGATGATATAAATATCGAAAAAGAAACAAATTTAAATGTTGGCTATTGGGCATTTAATACAGAGCGTGCTCCGTTTGACGACCTCAGAGTACGCCAAGCACTCGCGCATGCCATAGATATAGATAAAATAATGCAAGCGGTTTATTACGGTAACGGTACGCGTGCACAATCAATTTTACCACCAACATCGTGGGCTTTTGAACCACAAGAAAACATTCCAACCTTTGACCCTGAGCTTGCCAAAAAACTATTAATAGAAGCTGGGTTACCAAATGGCTTTGACATGAATATTTGGGCAATGCCAGTAAGCCGTATTTATAATCCCAATGCTCGAAAAATGGCTGAGCTAATGCAAAGTGATTTACGCAAAGTGGGTGTTAACGTAAGTATTGTAGAATACGAGTGGAATACGTTTATTCAGCGTATTGGTGAGCATCGCCACGACAGCGTATTACTTGGTTGGGCTGCTGATACACCAGATCCTGATAACTTTTTTAGCCCACTGCTTAGTTGCTCAGCAACCTTTAGCGGAAAAAACCCAGCAAACTGGTGCGACCCTGAATTTGACTTACTCCTTACCCAAGCTCTCGATACGACAGATTTAAATATGCGTAAAAAATACTACGAGCAGGCGCAAAGTCTTATTATTAATAAGCTGCCATTATTACCTATTGCTCATGGTTTGCGTTTTCAGGCAAGCAGTGCTGATGTAGAAGGCATAACACTTGGACCATTTGGTGCTATTTCACTAGCTAATGCGAGGAAGAAGTAATGATCTTAGATTATATTTTTCGTCGCCTTGGTTTATTTTTTTTTATGATACTACTGCTGAGTATCTTTACTTTTTCACTCGCCTATTTATTCCCAGGTGATCCACTCAGTAATTTAAGCGGCATACCAAGTAGTAACTTTACTCAGCACAGCGAGCTCGAAGATAAGTACTTATATAACAGTAATTACTTTATGCAATATATCGCCTTTTTAGGACGCATTTTTCAAGGTGATTGGGGCGTTTCTTTTGCATCAGGGCAAAATGTATTTTCTCATATTGTTGATTTATTACCTGCTACATTAGAGCTCAGTATTTATGCACTTTTTGTATCGGTTGTGGTAGGTGTACCTGTTGGTATTTTAGCTTCTGTTTATTATAAACGTTGGCCCGACAAACTAATTAACTCGACTGCTATTGTTGGTTATTCAATGCCCGTTTTTTGGTTAGCGCTATTACTTATTATGGTGTTTTCGTTAAAATTAGGTTGGTTTCCTATGTCGGGAAGAATGGGATTACTTTACGAGATTCCATCTGCTACTGGTTTTATTTTAATTGATATTGCCTTAGCCAATTTTCCCTATCAGGGTTTTGCTTTTTTAGATGCATTGCGCCATTTAACTCTGCCCACCATTGTGCTTGCTATGTATCCAACCACAGTGTTAATTCGCTTTACGCGTGAATCAATGCTTAAAGTAATGGATCAAAACTTTATAAAAACAGCTAGAGCAAAGGGTCTTAATCGCAGACAGCTAATAATGCACCACGCGCTGCGAAATGCTTTACTGCCGGTAATTAAACAAATTGGTTTGCAATTTAGTACGCTCATAACACTTGCTATGATAACCGAAGTTATTTTTTCGTGGCCAGGTATTGGTCGCTGGTTAATTGACAGTATTTATCAACGCGATTTCCCCGCGATTCAAGGCGGATTAATGGCGGTTTCGCTCTTTGTTATTTTAGCAACCATCATAACTGAGCTTACTTATACTCTATTCGACCCAATTTCACGGAACCAAACCCATGGCAAAGTTTAATTTATTTTCTGAAGAGTCGAATACATCGCCACTTGCGCGATTTTGGCGTAAATTTAAAAATAATCATCCTGCATTAGTTGGTCTATGGATATTTTTAGCGTTTGCCTTACTTGCTGCAAGTGCTCCCTTTTTAGCTCCATATGGTGTAAATCAACAGCACAGTGATGCATTACTTATTCCGCCTTCGTGGCGAGAAATGGGCGATGTACGCTTTATTTTAGGCACCGATGATTTGGGTCGAGATGTACTTTCTCGTTTAATGAATGGTGCTACATATACTTTTGGTTTATCGGTAGTGGCCGCATTGCTCACCACTATTATTGGCGTTTTAGTAGGTACTTTTGCAGGTATTAGCCGAGGGCTTCGTTCAAGTTTTTTAAATCATTTACTTGATATAACGTTATCTATTCCCTCTTTGTTACTGGCTATTATTATTATTGCGGTGCTCGGTCCTGGTTTAATGAATACGGTTTGGGCTATTATTTTGGCGCTCCTTCCGCAGTTTATTCACTCAATTAAAAGCTTAATTGTTGACGAGTTAAATAAAGATTATATAACTGCATTTAAGCTCGATGGAGCGTCTAATTGGCATATAATATCGCGCGGCATATTCCCTAATATTTACGAGCATATTGTGGTTATATTTACGATGGCGCTTTCTACGGCAATTTTAGATATTTCGGCATTAGGCTTTTTAAAATTAGGCGCTCAACCACCTACTACAGAATGGGGGGCAATTTTAGCTGAAAACCTAGGTCTCATTTATTTAGCGCCTTGGACTGTTGCACTACCCGGTGTACTATTATTTTTAGCAGTGCTTTCAACCAACTTAGTGGGCGACGGGCTGCGACAAGTGTTAAAAGAACGTAAGGCTGATTAAATGCAATTACTAGATGTTCGAAACCTAACTATTGAGCTGCGCACCTCTGAAACGGTAATTAGAGCCGTAGACCGAGTGAGTTTTAGCTTAAAAGAAGGCGAAGTACACGCACTTGTAGGCGAGTCAGGCTCAGGAAAGAGCCTAATAGCAAAAGCAATTGTAGGTGTTCTTAACGAACGCTGGGATATTACCGCCGACAGAATTCACTGGCGCGGTGTTGATTTAATGCGTTTAACACCCGAGCAACGCCGTAAAACAGTAAGCCAAGACATAGCAATGATCTATCAAGATCCAAGCCGATGCCTTGACCCTACTGCTAAAATATTTGACCAAATAGCCGAAACGCTGCCTGAAATTGCAAGTAAAGGGTTTTTCTTAAAGCGTAACCGCGAACGAAAAGATCGCGTTAAGGCACTCATACATAAAGTGGGGATTAAAAACCACGAAGCCGTACTGAGCAGTTACCCGCATGAACTCTCTGAAGGTGTGTGCCAAAAAGTCATGATTGCAATGGCTATTGCACGTACTCCTAAGTTATTAATTGCCGACGAACCTACTACAGCACTTGAGAGCACAACTAAAGCACAAGTTTTTAGATTATTAAAAAGTCTGAATCAATTAAAAAACATGTCAATTTTAATGATTTCTCATGAACTCGAAGAAATTGCACATTGGTCGCATGGAATTCATGTTTTATATTGCGGACAAATGGTCGAAGCTGGACCTACGCACAAAATATTTAGCCAGCCGCGCCATCCGTATACACAAGCATTATTAAAAAGCTTGCCAGACTATGAGCAAGGTTTAGCGCATAAAGAACCTTTTTATGCGCTTAAAGGCACTATTCCTACACTACAGCATTTACCTATTGGTTGCCGACTAGGACCACGTTGCCCACAAGCACAAAAAGCATGTGTAGTAACTCCTAAGTTTACAAAGCACAACGGACACAGTTATGCGTGTCACTTTCCGCTAATTAAGGATATGAGATAATGCAGCCTTTATTAAAAGTACAAGCTCTGTCAAAAACGTTTAATGTGCGAGCGGGACTTTTTAGCCGTAAAAAATTTGAAGTCTTAAAAAATATTTCATTTTCGGTTGGTAAAGGTGAAAGCATTGCAGTTATTGGTGAAACGGGTTCAGGAAAAAGCACCCTAGCAAAACTACTCTCTGGTGCTGATAGTGCTGATAGCGGGCAAATTTTACTTGAAAATAATATTATCGAAAATAATGGTGTTCGCGACAATCAATGTCGTCATATCCGTATGATTTTTCAAGACTCAGGTGCGTCGCTAAATCCAGGATTAACTATTGGCGATATGCTCGACGATTGTCTTTTATATAATACTGATTTTGAAAAACTAGAACGTATAGAAAAAATTAATACAACGTTATCTAAAGTGGGTTTATTAATAGATCACCAACATTACTATCCACATATGTTTAGTGTGGGGCAATTACAGCGTGTAGCGCTCGCTCGTGCATTAATTTTAGATCCGAAGGTTGTGGTGCTCGACGAAGCTGTTTCGTCATTAGACCCCTCTATACGTGCGCAAATTGTTAATTTATTACTAAAGCTTCAACGAGATACTGGGCTGACTTATGTGATGATCACTCATCATTTAAGTTTAGTGCGCCATATTAGCGACCAAGTTATTGTGCTCGATAAAGGTGAGGTAGTTGAATACGGCCCCACTGAATCTGTATTTCAAAACCCACAATCTAAAGTTACCCAACGTTTACTTAGCTGTTAATAACAGCTTTCTTACCAGCAAACCTCAACTTGTGTGCAATGTAACCTCGTTTATAAAGGTCTTTATTAAATGTATTGCATTTAATACCAATTTTATTAAAAACATAATCAATAATTTAATGTAATTGGTATAACACCTAAATTATAAAGAGGACCTATGCTTAAAAAAACATTACTCACCGGTATTTCATCGCTATTACTTTTATCAACAACGGTTATTGCCGATGTAACCCCTAAAGATCAAAACTGGGTTGGTGGAGTTGATCATCTAGGGTTAACAGTATCAAACCTTGATGCTTCTAAAACATTTTTTGCTGATGTACTTGGTTTTAAAACGCTAGGAAGTGACCCAACCTACCCTGCTTATTTTTTATCAAACAATAAAATAACCATTACATTATGGCGCGTTAAAAATGATGAAAAACGTGTGGAGTTTAATCGTGCAGAAAATGTAGGCTTACACCACTTAGCACTCAGTGTTGAGAGTATTGAAAAGTTAAGCGAGCTTCACGAACACTTAAAAATGCAAAATAATATTATTATAGAATTTGCACCAGAAAACCTAGGTAAAGGTCCAACGCAACATATGATGATTAGAGAGCCTAGCGGTAATCGTATCGAGTTTATTGCCAGACCTAGCTAATATAAACTTTATTCAAGACAATAAAAAAGGCGCTTTTAAAGCGCCTTTCTTTATGAACTAAAATTAATTACTCAACTGGTTGTGTAGTCGTTGGTAAATTAAGTTTAGCTTTCGCCTTTAACGCTTCAATAAATACCATATAGTTTTTATTAGCTTGCGCCATAGTAATGCTTTGTTTTGCTTGTGGGTCAATGTTAGCTGCAACTTGTGCATTTGTAACCGACTTAAGCGCAACAATTGCTGCATCGCCATTATTTAAATAAACAAGTTCAACTACAGGGGCACCTGCTGGGTGAGCCATTTTAAATGCCTGAGTCGCAATAGCTGGCGAAACAGTATAGCTTTGACGCGTTAACTTAGCTTCTTGGCGAACTGTTAAGTTTTGCTCGCTAGCAACGTCATTTAAGCTCTTACCTGCTTGTACATCTGCAAATAAGGTTCGTGCTTTTTCTTTAGCAAGCTCTGATGACTTTTCGTTAACTAAGCGTGCTTTTATTTCTTCACTCACTTCACTCAATGGCTTAGTTGCAGCAGGCTTGTGCTCATTTACACGAACCACAATTGCATGCTCATTCCCAAGCTCAATAACCTCAGAATTTACTTTATCTTCAAGTAAATCAACTGAAGATAATGCAGTAATAACTGATGGAGTGTTTAACGGCTCTGGTAATTCATTAAGAGATAAAAGCGCTGTTGATTTAACTTCAACGTCTGCAACTTCAGCTGCATCGTCTAAGCGGTCTGAAATTTCAAATGCTAATGCACCCATTTCACTTTGCTTTTCGTAAAACGCATCTACTTTCTCAGCTTGCTCAAGCTCTGCACGTAAGTCAGCTTTTACGCTGTCGAACGATTTAACTTGCTCAGGTTGAATATCAGTTAATTTAATTATGTGGTAACCAAACTCTGAAGCAACAACGTCTGAAATATCACCTTTGTTTTCAAGTGCGAATGTCGCATCTTCAAAAGCAGGATCCATTACATCACGCTCAATCCATTCAAGGTCGCCACCAATTTCGCCACTAACAACATCATCAGATGATGTTTCTGCTAGTTCAGCAAAATCTGCACCTTGTTTTAATTGTGCTAATAACGCATCCGCTTTTTCTTTGGCAACATCATCATCTTCACTGTTATCAATTAAGATATGCGAAACGCGACGTTTTTCTGGCTCAATATACTGTGCTTTATTTTGCTCGTAGTACGCTTTAACGTCGTCTTCAGTTACTGATTCTACCGTTATATCATCGGCTTTAAGCTCAATATAATTTACTGAAATAAGCTCAGGCGATAAAAACTGTGATGCATTTAGCTCATAGTAATCAGACACTTCTTCATTAGATACTTCTACTGTGGTAGCTAATGCTTCTTTATTTACAACTAAGTAATCAATACTACGTGTTTGTTGCTGTAGAGCAATTGCGCTTTTAAGTTCGCTATCTAGTGCAAACTCAGTACCGGCAACAGCAGATACAAGCTGACTACGTGTCATATCTTTACGTAGGTATTCACGAAATGCATCTGGTTGGAAATTCATTTGACGAATAACTTGTAGGTAACGGTCGTTATTAAACTGCTCACCTACTTGAAAATATGGTAGTTCTAAAATTGTTTTGCGTACACTTGCGTCGCTAACGCGAAGACCTAAATCAGCCGCTAGTTGTGATTGCAATTCTTGTTGTACTAAGCGATCAACTACACCTTGGCGAATTTGTGCCATGTAATTTGGATCTGCTGCAATTTGTGTAAAGTACTCACCAAATTGTTGCTCTAAACGACTACGTTCGTTTTGATAAGCACGGTTAAAATCGGTTTGGCTAATTTTAATTCCATTTACTTCAGCAACGGGTTGTTCTGTGGTTTGACCTAAGTAACTACCGATCCCTGCTAAGGCAAAAGATAAAATCACCGCGCCTAAAATTATTTTGGCTATAGGTCCTTGCGAACCTTCTCTGATTTTCTCAAGCATTTGTTTATCTCTTTTCGATCAAGGTTTTTTGCCTTGTCACATGTAAAAAAAGCGTATCTTACCAGATACGCTTTTTCACTTGAAGTAACTGGCGGTAAAGTTACTTAATTCATCATCTGCGATTATTAAGTACTTGTACATTCGCCATAACTAATGTGTTTAAAACAGTGATTAGTTTACTGCGTCTTTAAGCGCTTTACCGGCTTTGAAAGCAGGAATGTTAGCAGCAGCAATTTGAATAGTTTCACCAGTTTGTGGGTTACGACCTGCTCGTGCAGCACGTTCACGTACTGAGAAAGTACCAAAACCTACAAGTGCAACTGAATCGCCATCTTTTAGCGCGCCAGATACAGATTCGATGAATGAATCAAGTGCACGACCTGCAGCCGCTTTAGAAATGTCAGCATCAGCTGCGATTTGATCGATTAATTGAGATTTATTCACAATATCATCCTCTTTCATTGTTATTATCAAGAGCGATGGTTTTTTAAACTAACATCACTTTTTTGAAAATTTTAGAGCAAACTAATTATGCTCACATGATTATATTTTTCTTAAGCCTAGGCCCTGTAAGGGCTAGGCTTGAAAACCAGTGCTTAACTTATCATACCGTTTAGATTTGAAAAGCCCTAAAAAGCACTTTTTTTAGGTTTTTTACTGCTTTTTTGGTGTTTCGACTGAAAAAGTCTCAACTGGGTGCACTAAAGCTAGTTTTAAAACTTCGTCAATCCAAGTAACAGGGTGAATATCTAAGCCTGCCAGTACGTTTTCTGGGATCTCTTTTAAGTCACGTTCGTTAATTTTTGGAATAATTACTGTTTTAATACCGCCACGATGCGCCGCTAATAACTTCTCTTTTAAGCCACCAATAGGAAGTACTTCACCACGTAATGTAATTTCACCAGTCATCGCTACATCAGCGCGTACAGGATTACCTGTTAAGCTCGACACTAAACCGGTTACCATTGCGGCGCCTGCACTTGGACCATCTTTAGGCGTAGCGCCTTCAGGTACGTGTACATGAATATCACGCTTTTCATAAAAGTCGCTGTTAATACGAAATGCTTCAGCTCGATTACGTACAACGGTCATTGCAGCTTGAATCGACTCTTGCATTACATCACCAAGTGAGCCGGTATAAGTAAGCTTACCTTTACCTGGCACCGCTGCGCACTCAATAGTTAATAAGTCACCACCAACCTCTGTCCATGCAAGACCGGTAACTTGACCTATGCGGTCACCATCTTCAGCTTTACCATAGTCAAAACGTTGCACACCTAAAAACTCTTCAAGGTTGTCTTGATCAATAGTGACGGTAGTTGTGTCTTTTTCGATTAAGATATTTTTAACCGCTTTACGACATAGCTTAGAAATTTCGCGTTCTAAGTTACGAACACCCGCTTCTCGCGTGTAGTAACGAATAATGCCAATGATTGCACTGTCAGCAATCTCAATTTCATGCTCTTTTAAGCCATTACGCTTAACTTGCTTAGTAATTAAATGCTCTTTTGCAATGTTTAGCTTTTCATCTTCGGTGTAACCCGATAAACGAATAACTTCCATACGGTCTAATAGCGGACCTGGAATATTAAAGCTGTTCGATGTTGCAACAAACATAACATCTGATAAATCGTAATCTACTTCTAAGTAATGATCAGCAAAATGACTATTTTGCTCAGGATCTAATACTTCAAGTAATGCAGATGCTGGATCACCACGCATATCTGCAGACATTTTGTCGATTTCGTCTAACAAGAACAATGGGTTTTTAACGCCCACTTTAGTCATGTTTTGAATTAATTTACCTGGCATTGAGCCAATATAAGTTCGACGATGACCACGAATTTCAGCTTCATCACGTACACCACCAAGCGCCATACGGATGTACTTACGCCCAGTAGAACGTGCAATAGACTGACCTAATGACGTTTTACCCACACCAGGAGGTCCTACAAGACACAATATTGGACCTTTAAGCTTATTTGTACGCTGTTGTACTGCTAAGTACTCTAAAATACGTTCTTTAACTTTTTCTAGACCGTAGTGATCACTATCAAGAATTTTTTGAGCGCCCGCTAAGTCTTTTTTCACTTTAGAGCGCTTTTTCCACGGTACATTAATTAACGTATCAATATATGAACGCACTACAGTGGCTTCAGCCGACATAGGCGACATCATTTTAAGTTTATTAAGTTCTGTGGTCGCTTTTTCTTGCGCTTCAGTTGGCATACCTGATTCTTCAATGCGCTTTTTAAGGGCTTCAAATTCGTCAGGCACATCATCAAGCTCACCAAGTTCTTTTTGGATAGCTTTCATTTGCTCATTGAGGTAATACTCGCGCTGAGATTTTTCCATCTGCTTTTTAACACGGGTACGAATTTTTTTCTCAACTTGCAATAAATCTATTTCGCCTTCCATCAATGCCATTAAATATTCAAGGCGCTCTGTAACGCTTGATATTTCTAGTACTTTTTGTTTTTCAGGTACTTTTAATGGCATATGAGCGGCCATTGTATCGGCAAGGCGCGCAGGCTCATCAATCCCCGACACTGATGTTAATACTTCAGGTGGGATTTTTTTATTTAGCTTTACATAACCTTCAAATTGGCTAATTGCACTGCGAATGAAAACATCTTGCTCTTGCTCGTCTATTAAATCAGATTCAATAAATTGCGCGGTAGCAACAAAAAAGTCATCGTTATCGACAAATTCTTCAATTTTCGCACGTTGTGTACCTTCCACTAACACTTTTACAGTGCCGTCAGGTAATTTTAGTAACTGAAGTACTGTGGCAATAGTACCAATACGATAAATATCATCTTGCTCAGGTTCATCTACAGTTGCATCTTTTTGTGCAACCAAGAAAATTTGTTTGTCTTTGTCCATTGCCGCTTCTAGGCATTTTATTGATTTTTCACGGCCTACAAAAAGCGGGATCACCATGTGTGGATATACCACTACATCGCGCAGTGCAAGGACTGGGATTTCGACTCGGTCGGTTCTCTCAAGCGTCATTATATTTTCTCTTCGCACTTTATTTATATTAAAGATTACTCAAGTATATGGGGATAACCTAATTAAAGTTCAACAATTTTTCTCTAGTCGATTAAATTAATTATAAAAAAAGGAGCCTAAGGCTCCTTTTTTCATTCAAATAGCTTAAAAACTACTCTGATGCTGCTTTTTCTTGTTTATTATTTTCATAAATCAAGATTGGGTCTGATTCACCTTTAATAACGGTTTCATCAATAACCACTTTGCTTACATCATCCATTGAAGGAAGCTCGTACATAGTATCAAGCAATACACCTTCAACGATTGAACGAAGACCACGTGCACCTGTTTTACGCTCCATTGCTTTGTGGGCAATGGCAGCTAAAGCATCTTCGCGGAACTCAAGTTCAACATCTTCCATACCAAACAAAACAGAAAACTGCTTAGTAATGGCGTTTTTAGGTTCGCTTAATATTTGTATCAATGCAGCTTCATCAAGTTCAGTTAATGTTGCAACCACTGGTAAACGACCAATAAACTCAGGAATTAAGCCGTATTTTACTAAATCTTCTGGCTCTACGTCTTTAAATGTATCACTTAAAGAACGGCTCGCCGCAGACTCTTTTACGCTAACGCCAAAACCAATACCGGTATTTTTATGGCTACGTTGCTCAATAACTTTATCTAAGCCCGAAAATGCACCACCACAAATAAACAAGATTTTAGACGTATCTACTTGTAAAAACTCTTGCTGTGGATGCTTACGACCACCTTGAGGTGGAACTGATGCAACAGTACCTTCAATCAGTTTAAGCAGTGCTTGCTGCACACCTTCACCTGATACATCACGCGTAATTGATGGGTTATCTGATTTGCGAGAAATTTTATCAATTTCATCAATGTAAACAATACCACGTTGGGCTTTTTCTACATCGTAATCACATTTTTGTAAAAGTTTTTGAATGATGTTTTCAACATCTTCACCCACATAACCGGCTTCAGTTAATGTAGTTGCATCAGCCATTGTAAACGGCACGTCTAGTAGGCGTGCTAACGTTTCAGCAAGTAATGTTTTACCACTACCTGTTGGACCGATTAATAGTATATTACTTTTACTAAGTTCAATATCTTGCTTAGTCGATTGATTGCGCAGGCGTTTGTAATGGTTATATACCGCTACAGACAATACTTTTTTAGCATGGTCTTGACCAATAACATAATCGTCTAAGTGTTTACGAATCTCTTTAGGTACAGGTAGTTTATCAGACGTATCATGCTTAGGAGCAATGTCTTTTATTTCTTCCCTGATTATATCGTTACACAGCTCTACACATTCATCACAAACGTATACTGAAGGGCCCGCAATTAATTTACGCACTTCATGCTGGCTTTTTCCACAAAAAGAACAGTATAACAATTTACTACTTTTGTCGCCGTCTGTAGGAGTGTCAGACATTCAGCTACCTCATTTTATACGTTGGCTGCCAAACTAATTGGCAGCTATTTCAATACGTTTTAACTATACCAAAATTTAATTTTTTCGCATAGTAACTCAAAGTGGTAAACAGATTACCTATTTACCAAACGCTTACTTTTTATCGCGATTTGTAAATACTGAATCTACAATGCCGTAATCTACAGCTTGCGTGGCACTCATAAAGTTATCACGGTCAGTATCTTTTGAAATCACATCTAAAGGTTGACCTGTATGATCAGCCATTAAGCGATTTAGTTTGTCTTTAATAGACAGTATTTCTCTAGCGTGTATTTCAAAGTCAGACGCTTGACCTTGGAAGCCACCTAATGGTTGGTGAATCATCACGCGAGAATTAGGTAAACAAAAACGCTTACCTTTTGCACCAGCGGTAAGTAAAAAAGCACCCATGCTAGCAGCTTGACCTACACAAATTGTACTTACATCTGGTTTGATGAAGTTCATTGTGTCGTAAATAGCCATGCCTGCAGTCACTGAGCCGCCTGGTGAATTGATATATAAAAAGATATCTTTATCAGGGTTTTCTGATTCTAAAAATAGCATTTGCGCTAAAATCAGGTTTGCCATGTTGTCTTCAACTTGACCTGTTAAAAAGATAATACGCTCTTTTAATAATCTCGAATAAATATCATACGAGCGTTCGCCTTTAGGTGTTTGTTCTACAACCATAGGGACCAATGCGTTTAGGGGATCTGTAATACCAGTATTCATACTTATTTAATTCCTTATGCGCTTATACTTATCCTTATTATAAGGAAGCATAGTTATCGTTTTTCGCAAATTTAGAGCCAAAAACTAAAATGGCCCGGGCACGCTGTATAAACAGAGTAGCACGAGCCATTTAATCGTTAGCGAGAGCTTAAGTCAATGACTTATTAAGCACCTTGCTTTGGATTCATGATGTCATCAAATGCTTTTTCAACATCAGTAACAACTGCTTTAGCTAAAATAGCTTCAACAGCTTGCTCTTCCATCGCTACATTACGCATTTGTTGCATAAGTTGATCACTTGTTCTGTAGTATTCTACTACTTCAGCTGGATCTTCATATGCAGAAGCTACGTTTGCAATTAATGCATCAACTTTAGCGTCATCAATTTTAATCTCGTTAGCTTTAATCACTTCACCTAATAAAAGGCCAGTTTTTACGCGAGTTACAGCTTGTTCATGGAACAATTCAGCTGGAAGCTCAGGCATGTTTTGAGCGTCGCCGCCAAAACGTTGAGCAGCCTGTTGACGTAATGCATCAACTTCTTGATCAACAAGTGATTTAGGAACTTCGATTTCGTTGTTCGCTAAAAGACCTTTGATTGCTTGGTCTTTAACGTTAGCTTTAACCGCTTGGTCTAGCTCACGAGTCATGTTCTTTTTAATTTCAACTTTAAGCGCTTCAACACCGCCTTCGTTAACACCGAATTTAGTTGCAAATTCTTCGCTTAATTCAGGTAACTCTTGTGCTTCAACTTTTTTCACTGTGATAGTGAATTGAGCAGATTTACCTTTTAAGTTTTCAGCATGGTAATCATCAGGGAACGTTACATCAGCAACTACTTCTTCGCCTGCTTTTTTACCAACGATATTATCTTCAAAACCTGGGATCATACGACCTTGGCCAAGTTCTAATGGGAAGTCTTCAGCTTTGCCGCCTTCAAATACTTCACCGTCGATAGTACCTACGAAATCAACCGTAACACGGTCATTTTCGCCAGCTGCAGTGTCAACATCAGCCCAAGCTGCATGTTGCTTACGAAGTGTTTCTAGCATGTTAGCTAAATCTTCGTCAGTTACTGTAACTGCTGGTTTTTCAACTGTAATTTTATCTAAACCTTGAACTTCAACTTCAGGGTATACTTCAAATGTAGCCGAAAACTCTAAATCTTTACCAGCTTCAAGTGCTTTAGGAGCAAATGTTGGTGCGCCTGCTGGGTTAATTTTTTCTGAAACAACAGCTTCGTAAAAATTACGTTGCATTACTTCGCCAGCAACTTCTTGACGAACTGCAGGTCCAAAACGCTTGTTGATTACTGAAACTGGAACTTTACCAGCACGGAAACCATCTATACGCTGCGTTTTTGACAGTTGTTGTAAGCGTTTTTTTACTTCGGTCTCAACGTTCTCTGCAGGAACGGTGATGGTCAGACGGCGCTCAAGGCCTTGAGTCGTCTCAACAGAAACTTGCATGATTTACCTCAATATTCAATTTTGGCGACTGTTCGCCTTCCTTACAAACAAAGTAATCTCCATGATTATTGATGAGTTACAAGCAATTTTTCTCGCTTAAAAACATCCGTCGTTACCATGAGATACCATTGCTGCTCTGCCCTTCGGGCACTATGTTAAACAATAGACGCGGCATTATAACCTAATATCTATGATAGTCGAGTGTAGGGGGCAATTATTTGGGCTAGATCAGGTGAGATACCGACCAACTGAATAAAAAACGAACTAAAAAGGGGTTAATGCAAAATATTTATTTGATGAAGAAGATATTTATAGTGTAAAAGATAGAATTTATAAAATGAGATATGAGATTTTAAATCACTTAATCTTATTAGGATAAGAAAGTGGTCGGCGATGCAGGATTTGAACCTGCGACCCCTTGGACCCAAACCAAGTGCGCTACCAAACTGCGCTAATCGCCGACATATATATTTTGAATACTTAAATTTTGAACTTAAGACCACTTATAAGAAAGTGGTCGGCGATGCAGGATTTGAACCTGCGACCCCTTGGACCCAAACCAAGTGCGCTACCAAACTGCGCTAATCGCCGATATTCGTTTTCTGTAAATGGGGTGACTGATGGGGCTCGAACCCACGACAACCGGAATCACAATCCGGGGCTCTACCAACTGAGCTACAATCACCGCTATATTTACAAGTTTTCAAATGGTGCACCCAGAAGGATTCGAACCTTCGACCCACGCCTTAGAAGGGCGTTGCTCTATCCAGCTGAGCTATGGGCACATCGAAAACTTCATAGCTAACCAGTAAGCAATTGTTATAATAAATTATAAAAATGGTCGGCGATGCAGGATTTGAACCTGCGACCCCTTGGACCCAAACCAAGTGCGCTACCAAACTGCGCTAATCGCCGATGCTTACTATTGTTAACGAGAGACCTCGTTGACAACGGGGTGCATAATAGTGATTTGACGGGGTTAGGTCAAACGTTTTTTTAAGAAAACCAATCAACTGGTCACTTTTAGTTCATAATGGTTAAATATTGCAAAACTAGAGCGGTATTTAAGCAGCTTTCTATAATCAAACGCTTTATAACTTAAAAGCAACTTGGCGCTTTAGTCCTTTTCTGCGAAAATAGTAAATACATTATAAAAACGAGTTAAATAAAGAATACATTTTTCTTTATTCGCATTATTACCCCTATTTTATTGTGCATTCGTTTTTAAAGTATCGATATCAAGTTAATTAACCCCAATTAAGGTCACCCATGACGGCAAACATCATTGATGGTAAAGCAATCGCAAAACAAGTACGTAGTGCTGTAGCAGAACGTGTAAGCGAACGTGTTGCAAACGGTTTACGCGTACCAGGTCTTGCAGTAGTACTTGTAGGACTTGATCCAGCAAGCCAAGTTTATGTTGGTTCAAAACGTAAAGCCTGTGAAGAAGTTGGTTTTATTTCTAAATCATTTGATTTACCAATAGACACAAAAGAGCAAACGCTTTTAGATTTAATTGACGAGCTGAATAATGATGCACAAGTAGATGGTATTTTGGTACAACTACCATTACCAAAAGGGCTAGATGCAGAAAAGATTTTGGAGCGCATCACACCACATAAAGATGTAGATGGCTTTCACCCTTATAATATAGGTCGTTTAGCGCAACGTATGCCGGCACTTCGCCCTTGTACGCCTAAAGGTATTATAACGCTACTTGATTCAACTGGTGTGCGTTACAAAGGTATGCATGCTGTTGTTGTTGGTGCATCAAATATTGTTGGTCGCCCAATGTCGCTTGAGCTTTTACTTGCTGGTTGTACTACGACAGTTTGCCATAAATTTACACAAGATTTAGAAACGCATGTGCGTCGTGCTGATTTATTAGTTGTAGCGGTAGGTAAACCTGAATTTATACCAGGGGATTGGATAAAAGAAGGCGCTATAGTCATTGATGTAGGCATTAACCGTTTAGATACGGGTAAATTAGTAGGTGATGTTCAATACAGTGTCGCTGAACAAAAAGCGCATTTTATTACACCTGTACCAGGTGGCGTTGGCCCTATGACGGTAGCAAGCTTAATTGAAAACACATTAGAAGCGTGTGAGAAATATCACAGCTAAGCTATTAAAAAATCAAAAAAGGGTTCCCATTTGGCAACCCTTTTTTAGTTGAACGTGAATTACTTTAAACGCTTACGCTTTACGCCACGTTGTTTTACCCGCTGAATCTTCAAGTATTACACCTAACGCATTAAGCGCATCACGTGCTTCATCAGCAGCAGCCCAGTTTTTACTGGCACGTGCTTCATTACGTTTTACAATTAATGCTTCTATTGTCGCAACTTCGTCGTCATCTTGCCCACCTTGTAAAAAGGCTTCCGGTGATTGCTGAGCAACACCTAAAACGTTACCAATACTGCGTAATATAAACGCAAGTTGCCCAGCTTGAACAACATCACTTTCTTTTACGCGATTTAGCTCTTTAGCGAGCTCGAACAATACTGGTAATGCTTCTGGAGTATTAAAGTCGTCATCCATCGCTTTTCTAAATTTAACGACATACTCACTCCCCTCAAGATTACACTCTACAGGCTCAACATCTCGAAGCGCTGTATAAATGCGTTCAAGTGATGAACGCGCTTGGTCTAAATTTTCTTGCGAGTAATTTAGTTGGCTGCGGTAATGACCAGAAATTAAAAAGTAACGAACAGATTCGGCATCGTATGCTTTTAAAACTTCACGCACTGTAAAAAAGTTATCTAACGACTTAGACATTTTTTCTTTATTTACTTGCACCATGCCAGTATGTATCCATGTATTTACATACTTGCCGTTATTTGCACAGCACGATTGCGCAATTTCGTTTTCATGATGTGGAAACTGTAAGTCAGAACCGCCACCATGAATATCAAAATGCTCACCTAGATGCTTTGAGCTCATTGCCGAACATTCAATATGCCAACCCGGACGCCCTTCACCCCACGGTGATGACCATGATGGCTCACCTGCTTTAGCTTTTTTCCATAAAACAAAATCAAGTGGGTCGTCTTTATCTTGAGCCACTTCTACGCGAGAGCCCGATTGCAACATAGTTAAATCTTGCTGGGAAAGCGCACCGTATTGCTCAAACGTTGATACATCAAATAATACATCGCCATCAGCTGCAACATAAGCATGGCCCTTTTCAATCAGGCGCTTAACCATAACGATAATTTCATCCATATGGCTTGTAACTGTTGGTTCAATATCTGGGCGTAGCATGTTTAGACTATCAAAGTCTTCGTGCATCGCTTTAGTCATACGCACAGTTAAATCGTTTATTGACTCGCCATTTTCATTTGCGCGTTTAATAATTTTATCGTCAATATCAGTAATATTACGCACATATTTTAAATCGTAACCAATATGGCGTAAGTAGCGCACAATAACGTCAAATCCAACAAAGGTACGTGCGTGTCCAATATGGCAGTAATCATAAATGGTGATACCACACACATACATGTCGATTTTTCCTTCGACCATAGGTTTAAATTGCTCTTTTTTTCGCGTGAGTGTGTTGTATATATTTACCATTTATTTTGAGTCCTTAACTATTAACTTGAATAACTATGTTACCACTTGAAAAGCCCCTGCTCTAGCGCTTTATAACAAACCAAACATCTACTTTGTTAATCTTAGCTAACTACGATAAAATAGCGCCAATATTTAAACCAGATACAGGAAACCTCATGGTTGTTCTACACACAAACTTTGGTGATATCACCATTAAAATGCACGAAGCCGAAGCACCAAATACAGTTAAAAACTTTTTAGAGTATGCAAACTCTGGTTTTTTCAGCGGTACTATATTCCATCGTGTAATTGATGGCTTTATGGTTCAAGGCGGTGGTTTTGTTCCGGGTATGGAACAAAAAGACGTAAATGATCCAATTCAGAATGAAGCTAACAATGGTCTATCTAATAAAATAGGCACTTTAGCAATGGCACGTACGCCTGATCCTCATTCAGCTACAGCGCAATTTTTCATTAACGTTAACAACAACGATTTTTTAAACCACAGCAGCGAAACGTCGCAAGGCTGGGGTTACTGTGTTTTTGCTGAAGTAGTTGAAGGCATGGACATTGTAAATAAAATTAAAGATGTAGCAACGGGTAGTACTGGTTTTCACCAAGACGTACCACTTGAAGATGTAATCATCGAAAGCGTTACTGTTAGCTAATAGTATTTGCTTACACTTTTGTGAGCACATAAGCGGGCATTAGCCCGCTTTTATTTAATAAAAAATAGACTAATCTATGACCCGCAAAACTTACTTTATCGCCGATTTACACCTAAGTGAAAACCGCCCTGATATCAGCGCGGCATTTTTTGATTTTTTAAATACGCACGTACTTGAGCAAGATGTTGATGCGTTATACATTTTGGGTGATTTTTTTGAGGTATGGGTAGGTGATGATTATGTCACTGCACTTAGTACTGACGTAGCCAAACATTTAAAATCGGTAAAAGATGGGGGTACTCCTGTTTATTTTATTCATGGTAATCGTGATTTTATAATGCGTAAGCAATATGCAAAAATGGCTGGCATGGAATTACTAGATGAACAAACCGTTATTGATTTATATGGCACACC
>NZ_AUTQ01000217.1 GCF_000498095.1 Pseudoalteromonas sp. TB64 | reverse complement strand
CCTACCGTTATTTTACATGGCGATGAAATGTGTACACAAGATATTGAATATCAAAAGTTTCGTAAAAAAAGCCGTGGTTGGTGGTGGACAAAGTTAATGCTCGCAATGCCACTTTGGTATCGTAAAAAAGTTGCTCGTAATGCACGAGAGAAAAGTAAGCTTAGCCAAGCTGATAAGCCAATGGCAATTTTAGATGTTGTTGATGATGCTGTGCTTGCTACTTTTGCAAAACATAACGTTACCAATATGATTCATGGTCATACACATCGACCTAACGTGCATACTTACACTGTAAATGCACAAACGCTTACCCGCACTGTGCTCGGTGACTGGTACACACAAGGCTCGTACTTAGTTGTCACTCCAAAATCACAACGGTTAATTAGCACTCCTTTTGTATAAACTAAGGCATTGGGTTTTATTTAGTTTAAGCGCGAGCTAAAAAACGACTTTATTAGCTTGCACTTACGCGCCTCAAAACCTATCTCTTTAAGTGCATCAAATACTAAAAGCCTTTTATCTCTAAAATAGTTTAAAAACGATTTAATTTGATAGTGCAGGTACGCCACTGTGAAACTTAAAGTCGGTATCTGGAGTTGAAATAAGCTCTCGTTCTTTTTCACCAAAAAAGTTTACTCGCTCAGTAATATCAAACCCTGCAATCTCTTGAGCCAAAGTTAAATAGTCTTGGTAATGACGCGCCTCTGAGCGTAGCAACGAAATATAAAAATCACCCAAACGCTTATCAACATGTGGTGCAAGTTTGGCAAAACGCTCACACGAGCGCGCCTCGATATAGGCACCCACAATCAATTTATCGACTAATGCATCAGGCTCAAATGTTTTAACATGACGTAGCATACCTTTTGCATAACGACATGGAGTAATACTTTGATACTCAACACCATATTCATCCATAATTTCGAGCACTTGATAAAAGTGATGTAACTCTTCTTTTATCAGTAATACCATTTTATCAATTAAACCTTGCCCATATGGCGAATTAGATTTAGGAATTATTGACTTAGTTAATTTATTTTTAGCTGCTAAATCGCGCCAATTTCCTTCGCGCTTGTAAATAAGTGTTTCGAATGGTTTTAGCCATTCAAGTAATGCGTCACTGCCTTCTTTATCTACTGCATACTTACGTATTAAAAACATTGCACTTTGAGCCGCTTTTAATTCACAAATTAAATGATCAATTAAGATTATTGATAAGTTTTCTTTTTTAATTGCTTGCTCTACCCATTGCTCTGGCGTAGTACACAATAAAAAGTTATTAATAGGCTCTAAAAGCTTGCTGTGTGGCACGTTGGCTGCTCGTTACTTAGTAAATTTGATAGGTTGTTATTTTAACACGAAAAATTGCTCGAGATAAAATAAAGGCATATGCATTACTTAATTGTTAATAATGAGTTAACTTGACTTTGTAAAATAAGTGAACCATAACTGTACATGAACTGTATAAAAATAAACCAATAAAACAGCAATACGTTCCTTTTACGGAGTACACGCTATGTTACTAAATCACTTATGGGGCATTTATGCTCACCCGCTAGAAGAATGACAAACAATAGATAATCAACATGAGAGCTTAACTTACAGTTTATCTCATATTTTACTCATTGCTTTATTTCCCTCAATTATGGGCTATTACTCATCTGTATATTTAGGCTGGAGTATAGGCACTGGAGATCCCGTATTTCTAACGCACAATAGCGCATTACTTATTGCTGGCGCTATGTATGTTGCTTTAATTGGTGGTGTATTTGCCCTTGCCTATTTAGCTCACTGGATGGCAATAACATTTGGCTCAAAACCAACATTTACACAAACACTTGAACTAGCAGCATATACCGCAACACCTGTATTTATGTCTGCACTAGCTGCTTTTTGGCCTGTACTATGGTTTGTAGTATGTATTGGTATTATTGCATTAGCCTACTCGGTTTACTTGTTGTATACCGGCGTGCCAATACTTATGCACATACCTCAAGAACGTGGCTTCATTTATGCCAGCTCGGTTGTAACGTGTGGATTAATTTTGCTTGTTATTATTTTAGCTGTAACTGCAATGCTTTGGACAAGTGGAATTGTAAGCCCCATGTTCACTTAATTGTTTAAGCTTATTTAACTTAAATTCTAGCTAAAAAATTTAATAAGATACTAAAACATAATAGTATTTTAATTTAGAAAGAAATTTTTATTAGTAACAAAGCTAATTTGTGTATTAATAGCTGGCTTAGATAGGTTTACTACCCAGTAATTCAGATGGCTTAATATGCTAGTTTAATATGTTTATTTAATAGAGATATTCCCTTCCCTTTATTTTCTTCGCAAAAAAGGAGCTAATTAGCTCCTTTTTTTATGTTTAACGATTTTTATAGATTAAGTATTAATCAGCTTCGTTTTCATCTTGGTTATGTATTTCTAAACCTGAAGACATTGCACTTTCGCGTGTACTTTTAGCCGAATCATTACGTAACTTATCAATACGATTTAAATAGTTTTGATCAATATCACCAGTAATATATTGGCCATCAAATACTGAGGTTTCAAATTTAGTAATTTCAGGATTTTCTTGGCTAACTGCTGCAATTAAATCTTTTAACGATTGGAAAATCAACCCGTCAGAACCAATGCTTGCGTTAATATCTTCAACTTCACGACCATGAGCAATTAGCTCTGCAGCTGAAGGCATATCAATACCATACACATTAGGGAAACGTATTTCAGGAGCTGCCGATGCAAAATAAACGTTTTTAGCACCAGACTCTCGAGCCATTTCTACAATTTGTGCTGATGTAGTACCACGAACAATTGAGTCATCAACAAGCAATACGTTTTTACCCTTAAACTCACGATCGATCGCATTAAGTTTTTGGCGTACAGACTTTTTACGCATTTCCTGACCAGGCATGATAAATGTACGACCGATATAACGGTTTTTAACAAAGCCTTGACGGTAAGGTAAATCAAGCACACGTGCAATTTCTAATGCTACGTCGCATGATGTTTCTGGGATTGGAATAACTACATCAATGTCTTTATCAGCCCATTCACGTGCAATTTTTTCGCCTAGTTTAGTACCCATATTTACGCGTGTTGCATACACCGACATACGGTCGATTGTAGAATCAGGACGAGCGAAATATACAAATTCAAATATACACGGTGAGTAAGATGCTTTTTCTGTACAGCTTAATGAATGAAATTCACCAGCCTCAGTTACATAAATAGCTTCACCTGGCGCTACGTCGCGAATAAATTCAAAACCATCAGGTTTTAACGCAACACTTTCTGAGGCAAACATATACTCAGTGCCAACTTCAGTCTCACGCTTACCAAATACAAGCGGGCGAATACCATTAGGGTCACGAAAAGCAACAATACCATGACCAATGATCATCGCTATAGTGGCATAACCACCATTTACTTTATTATTAACTTCGGTTACCGCTGTAAAAATATCTTCAGGGTCTAAATGCAATTTATCTGACTTACTTAATTCGTGAGCAAGTACATTAAGTAAAATCTCTGAATCAGATGTTGTATTCACATGGCGACGAGCTTCTGAGAATAATTGCTCTTTTAGTGCTTCCGCATTAGTAAGATTGCCGTTATGGGCAAGTGCAATACCAAATGGAGAGTTAACATAAAAAGGCTGTGCTTCAGATGAGCTTGAAGATCCTGCTGTAGGGTAACGTACATGACCAAGACCAATTGTGCCTTGTAGTCGTTTCATATGACGGGTGTGAAAGGCATCTTTCACAAGGCCATTTGCTTTGCGTAAGCTAAACGTATTATTCTCAATGGTAATGATACCCGCGGCATCTTGACCACGGTGCTGCAAAACAGTTAAGCCATCATAAATCGCCTGATTCACAGGAGATGTTCCGACTATTCCAACGATACCACACATGTAATTTATCCTCGCCGATTAACGGTTTACTGAATTTAAAAAGCTCGAGTTGTTTTCAAGGTACGAAAAGAACCACTCAACAACAAAGCCAAATTCTGGAATCAAAATAGAATTGCCCCACCAGTGCGTATTGGGTGCACCAGTAAAAGCATCAAGAAAGAAGAGTAACGCGCTCACGACCAACACGCCTCGTAGAGCACCAAACACTATGCCAAAAACACGGTCGGTGCCCGATAACCCTGTACGATGTACAAGCTCACCTAAAATGTAGTTTAGTAAACCGCCTAACAGTAGCGTCGCAAAGAATAATATGGCTATGGCCGCCGCATTTCTTAAAAGGGGTTCAGAAATGGTTGTTAGGAAGGAAGCTAAATATTGGTAAAACAAACTAGAGATGATGAAGGCGCCAGCCCATACAGCAAGTGACATCGCTTCTTTAACAAAGCCGCGTATTAAACCGATGATGGTAGACAGTGCAATGATGCCAATAATGGCGTAATCAACCCAGATCATAAGAACCAATTAGTCGCTAATTTGGGGCGCATTCTATACCCAAACATCGTTAATATGCAAGTTTAAACGGGAGATAACTGACGGTAAATGAATACAAAAATTTAACATTAATATTCAAAAATGTTAAACCATAAATAGTTATATAAATACACTATATTGAAATTAAATAGCCTTGTTAAACAAGGCTATTTAAAATGATTATTTTGTTACTTCGTAACGAGTAACTTTACCATTTAACTTTGTAAGTACTTTAAGTTCAGGCAACTGTTTTTGTAACTCATTTTTATCAAGCGATGGTCCAACAAATACTTTAGTTAATGTACCGTTTGGCGTTTTAACCGGTTTAGTAAACGTTTTAAAGCCTTTCGCTTTGAGTTTAGCTTGTAATGCTTTTACATTCGCAACGTGAGAAAAACTACCTAATTGAACCACATAAGCCATGCTTGTTAAGTTTTCATCACTTGTACGAGGAGCAATTGGTTTTTCTTTTACAGGAGCAACCGGTTTCGCTGTTACTTTAGGTTTAGGATCAATTGTTACTTCAACAACTTTAGCCTCTGAAGCATAATCGCTTTCAGACATTGAGCTTTGCTCTTCAAAAGCTTCATCGTCAGCTTGAATATCTTCAATTTCATCTTGCTTTAATGGCTCNTCAGCCATATTTTCATCAATAGGTTCTTGAAGGTCGATTGTTTTGAACTCAGGGCTATCAGGAATAGCTTTAAAGCCTTCTTTATAATGCACTTTTTCGCCATCGAGTATATTAGGAATAAACACAATAGCTGCGATTACCACAATACTTGTTCCGACTAAGCGATTAATAAAACTTGAGTTCACCGACATTCTCTCTATTTTTTAAAGTAATTAATAGCGCCAGCAACTGTAAAAAATGAACCAAAAACAATTAAAACCGTATCGTTTTTTTGCTTTGGTAAAATTACACTCAGTGCTTCTGCTACGCTATTATAACCATGCATTATATTATGATCAGATATGTTCTGCAGAGCACTTTCTAAGTTGCTTGCAGTATCGCCACGCGGACCATTTAAGCTCGCTAATGACCACTCATCAACCAAGTGGCTAACCTCTTTAAGCACACCCGCTTTATCTTTATCAGCAAGCATAGCGGCTAATGCATGAATTTTAAAGCCTTTATCTTTAAAGCTTAACAACTTATTGGCTAAATAACGTGCTGACTCGGGATTATGCGCCACATCAGTAAATACTAATGGTTCACTGCTTAATTGCTGAAAACGCCCTTCTACCACTAAATCAGCTAAACAATTTTTTACTATCTGTTCACTAGGTAATAAATCTAAAACACACAAAACGGTTAAAGCAGTTGCCGCATTTTGACAAGGTATGGCTGGTTTTGCCAACTCAAAATTGTGCTCTTTATACTGCCAGTTAAAGCTTTCTGTATTTTCTTTAAAAATAAAATCGCTACCCGATAGAACCATATTAGCGTTTATTTTTTTACCGTAATCGGTCATGGTATGCGGAATATTTAAATCGCCAATAATGGCTGGTGTATTCTCGCGAAAAATCCCCGCTTTATCATAAGCAACTAATTCACGTGTATCACCAAGATACTCTTTATGATCTAAATCGATAGTTGTAATTACACTGGCAAAAGGGGTTACAATATTTGTAGCGTCAAAGCGCCCACCTAAGCCAACTTCTAAGAGTACGTAGTCAACGTTACAACGTTTAAAAATTGCCAGCGCACCCAAAGTACCGTATTCAAAATAAGTCAGTGGTGTATCTTTACGACCTTGTTCTAGTAAATTAAAAGCATCAACATGAAATTGATCAGCGAGTTCTTCGCCATTAACACGCACACGCTCGTTATAACGAATTAAATGAGGAGAAGCATAAGTACCTACACTAAAACCTTGTGCTAATAATAGCGATTCTAGGCAACGCGCTGTAGTGCCTTTGCCGTTAGTTCCGGCAATGAGGATTATTTTACTTGAGGTATTTAAAAGACCAATGTTATTGGCAACATTGTTAACGCGCTCTAATCCCATTTCAATATTAGCAGGGTGAACACTTTCTAAATAACAAAGCCAATCATCAAGGCTTGATGATTGGCTAGGAATTGTTTTTGTCATAGCATGAAATCAGTAAAACTAAAATTTATGCTACTCTATGCTCTTGTTCCGTAGAAGGCAAGTTCATAAATTTAGCTAAAATACGTGCAAGTGTATCTCGCATTTCACGACGATCTATAATCATGTCAATAGCACCGTGTTCAAGCAAAAACTCACTACGCTGGAAACCTTCTGGTAATGTTTCACGAACAGTTTGCTCAATAACACGAGGACCCGCAAAACCAATTAGCGCTTTTGGTTCAGCAACGTTAATGTCGCCTAACATAGCAAGCGATGCAGACACACCACCCATTGTCGGATCAGTCATTACTGAAATATAAGGTAAGCCTTTTTCAGTCATTTTTGCCAGCGCTGCACTTGTTTTAGCCATTTGCATAAGCGACATAAGCGCTTCTTGCATACGAGCGCCACCAGATGCCGAAAAGCAAATTAGTGGCATATTATGCTCTAAACATTGCTCTACTGCGTCAACAAAGCGTGCACCAACAACTGATGCCATTGAACCACCCATAAAAGAGAATTCAAATGCAACTGCGGCAACGGGAATGCCTTTTAAGCGACCTTTAATAGCAACAAGGGCATCTTTTTCACCACTTGACTTTTGTGCTGCGCTAATACGATCAGAGTACTTTTTAGAATCTTTAAACTTAAGAATGTCTTTAGGTTCATGCTGCACACCAAGCTCTTGACGATCGCCTTCATCTAAAAAGTTTTCAAGACGCTTACGACCACTAACGCGCATATGATGATCACACTTAGGACATACGTTTAATGACTTTTCTAATTCAGCTTTATACAAAATTGAATCACACGATGTGCACTTAGCCCAAACACCTTCTGGGATTTCTTTACGACCTGATGATTTTGTCGTTTTAGGTAAGATTTTTTCTAGCCAACTCATTTGCAACTCTCTTAATGCTGTTCTGTGTCGCGAGCCTGCCAATAGCAATTAGCAGACGGATTTTTTCAATTAAAACATGAATTACACTAACGCGGTATAAAAAACTGGTCTTAGTAGTTAGAAATGTTCATAAAAAGTACTAATAACAACCAAAATTAAACTCCAGCATCAGGTAAAAACAATGGTCCTAATGGCATTTTAGGGATATTAAATTGCTCAGGATAGTCAACATCTACTAAATATAAACCAGCAGCTTTAGCTGTCGCGCTTGCTTTTGCACGCTCTTTACAATCAAGCAGCTCTTTTAACCAAATAGGTTGCTGCTTATGTAAACCAATATCCATTAAGCTACCCGTTATATTACGGACCATATGATGTAAAAACGCATTCGCTTTAATATCAATTATAACGTAGCTACCTTGTCGGTGTACCGATAAATGATGAATAGTACGAGTGGGTGTATTCGCTTGACAATGAATCGCTCTAAAAGAGGTAAAATCGTGTTTACCAATTAAATACTGACATGCTTCCTGCATTTTCACTTCATCTAGCTGATGATGAAAGTGCGTAACCCCTTCATTTAGGACAGCTCCACGCAATGGTGAGTTATAAATAATATAGCGATAACGACGAGCTGTTGCACTAAAGCGTGCATGGAAATCATCAGCGACAGGTTGTGCAAAACGAATAGCAATATCTTTAGGCATTAGGGTATTCATACCCAATGTAAAAGCCACCATATCGCGTGGTGCTTCGGTTTCAAAATGTATTATTTGACCTGTACCATGCACACCAGCATCAGTTCGGCCTGCGCATACAACTTCAACAGGATGATTACAAATGCGTGACAACGCTTTTTCTACTTCTTGTTGTACGCTGTTTACATGTGATTGACGCTGCCAACCACTATAGCGTACGCCATTGTATTCAACTCCAAGTGCTACTCGCATAATTACTGCTTTACCTACTGTGCTAATGAACGAGACATTTTATGCTATCTATCGACGCAATAAAAGGAGGTGTAATGTAATACCAATTTTATTAAAAAAACGATTATTTTTACTGATGAGATATCTCGTTAACTAAATTTAAAATTATTAATACAAAACAAGCATATAAAATAATTTACGTTTTATTATTAAGCTACTTTTTCATCGTTATAATAGAACTCTAATTTAACACGATTGCTATAATCAAACTCGCACCTATAAAAAACCCGTAATTAGCATAACTAATTACGGGTTTTTTATGACTTTATTTATTATTTGAGTTTAGCTTTTAAGCTAAGCGCTTCCTCTTGAACCTCTTCAGGACCTTTATTAATAACCTCTTCAATTACTTTAAGTGCGGAGTCAAAGTCATCAATTTCAATGTAAGCACGTGCTAAATCTAATTTAGCTGAATAACCACCACTTTCGGCATCAACATCTGTTGGGTTGTCGCCGGCAAGTAAAGCTTCAAACTCCCCTAAGCCAACGTCCATATTTGCATCTGTGTAAGGCTCGTGTTCAAGCTCAGCCTCGTCACTTTCTTCTAATAATGAATCAATATCAACAAAGTCGTCTTCAGTAGAAGGCGTAGTAATACTTTCTTGCTCAACAGATTGTTCATTTAATATTGATTCTTCAACATCTAAATCTTCATTTAACAATGAATCAAAATCAACATCAAACTCACCACTATCATCAACATTAAACTCTTCTGGTTCTGCTAATTCATTAAGTAATGAGTCAAAATCAGTCTGTGTTAAATCAGCCATAAACTCATCATCGAGCTCATCGTCTGAAGCAATATTGTTATTTTCAGGTGTATCCGTTTTAGTAATTTCGGCTTCACGGTCTACATTTGTTTGCTCAGCTTCAAATTCCTCAGATAAACTTTCTAATAACTCGCTTGGCAATTCACTATCAGATTCAGGATGTAATTCTTCAAGATTAACATTCTCAACTGCACCATCATTTAGATCACTACTTAATGATTCTTCGCCTGATAGTTCAGGGTCTATTGTCGCTAATTCTGTATCTAATTCTGAAAAGTCATCGTCAATTAACAGTTCATCGTCAAAGTCATCTTCTAGGCTATCTAAATCATTTTCAGCGGCAAGTGCATTTGCTAAGTCTTGCTCTGTTTGGCTTGGCGATATCCCTTTGGCTTCACCATCTAAATCGTCGCCCTGTAACTCTTCTGGAATAAACGAGTCTTGCTCATCAGGAGTTAAAGTGTCGGGTTCATCTAAATCTAGAGGTTGAATCTCATCAAGCGCTGATGTTAAATCGTCAAGATCATTAACATCGGCTAAATCTTCTGATAAATCATCAAGCTCTCCATCTAATTGCTCAGATGGTATATCCACTGATTTATCATTATTTTCTAGAGAATCATCAAAATCAGCCTCTAAATCATGACCAAGCTCTGTATCTAACTCTGTTTCTAGCGTTGTATCTAGTTCAGTAAAGTCGTTATCAATTAACAACTCATCGTCAAAATCATCTTCTAAGCTATCTAAATCATTTTCAGCAGCGAGTGCATTTGCTAAGTCTTGCTCTGTTTGGCTAGGTGATATCCCTTTGGCTTCACCATCTAAATCGTCGCCCTGTAACTCTTCTGGAATAAACGAGTCTTGCTCATCAGGAGTTAATGTGTCGGGTTCATCTAAATCTAGAGGTTGAATATCATCAAGCGCTGATGTTAAATCGTCAAGATCATTAACATCGGCTAAATCTTCTGTTAAATCATCAAGCTCTCCATCTAATTGCTCAGATGGTATATCCATTGATTTATCATTATCTTCTAGAGAGTCATCAAAATCAGCCTCTAAATCATGACCAAGCTCTGTATCTAGCTCTGTTTCTAGCGTTGTATCTAGTTCAGTAAAGTCGTTATCAATTAACAACTCATCGTCAAAGTCATCTTCTAAGCTATCTAAATCATTTTCAGCAGCAAGTGCATTTGCTAAGTCTTGCTCTGTTTGGCTTGGCGAAATACCTTTGGCTTCACCATCTAAATCGTCACCTTGTAACTCTTCTGGAATAAAAGACTGCAGCTCATCAACATCTAACGGTTGATTATCATCGAGCTCTAATTCAGGGTATTCATCTAATTCCTCGCTCGGTGTTACCGTATCAGTATCTAGAGGTTCATCTTCGAGCAATAAATCTGAGTTAGTATCATCAGCTAATGGATCGTCTCCTAAATCAACTTCAACCTCTTCAATTTCGTCATCTAAATCGTTTAACGACCATTCAGGTGATTCAACATACTCTTCATCTTCTACCTGTTGTAGTTCACTTAAAAGATCGTCAATACTTTTCAATGCGTCATCGTTGTATTCTTCAAGTGCATCTTCTGGATCTAATAAAGTTTTTGAAGTGTCTGAGAAATCATCGGTAATTAGCTCATCTGTATCAAACTCTGGCTCTTCTTCAAGCGCAGGCTCTTCTTCAAGCGCAGGCTCTTCTTCAAGCGCAGGCTCTTCTTCAAGCGCAGGCTCTTCTTCAAGCGCAGGCTCTTCTTCAAGAGCAGGCTCTTCTTTAAGTTCAGGCTCTTCTTCGAGCGCAGCCTCTTCTTCAAGCTCAGGCTCTTCTTCAAGCTCTGGTTCTTCTTCAAGCTCAGGCTCTTCTTTAAGTTCAGGCTCTTCTTCAAGCTCAGGCTCTTCTTCAAGCTCAGGCTCTTCTTCAAGCTCAGGCTCTTTTTCAAGCTCAGGTTCTTCTACAAGCTCAGGCTTTTCTTCAAGCTCAGGCTCTTCTTCAAGCTCAGGCTCTTCTTCAAGCTCAGGCTCTTCTTCAAGCTCTGGTTCTTCTTCAAGCTCAGACTCTTCTTTAAGTTCAGGCTCTTCTTCAAGCTCAGACTCTTCTTTAAGTTCAGGCTCTTCTTTAAGTTCAGGCTCTTCTACAAGCTCAGTTTCTTCTTCAAGTTCTGGCTCTTCTTCAAGCGCAGGCTCGTCTTCAAGTTCAGGCTCTTCTTCAAGCTCTGGCTCTTCTACAAGCTCAGGCTCTTCTTCAAGCTCTGGCTCTTCTTCAAGCTCTGGCTCGTCTTCAAGTTCAGGCTCTTCTACAAGCTCTGGCTCTTCATTTAATGTAGATGCTAAAGATTCAATATCATCCACACCTAACTCTTCTTGAGCTTCAGCTAAATCTTCTATCGAATCAGCGAGTGCAGCATCAATATCTGTATCACGTTCAATTGGTTCTTCTAGTTTTGCCGATTCGTCAATTAAGCTGTCGATATCGTCTAAATCAAAGTCATCACTTTCTTCTACTAATGATTCAACTGGCTTATCATCTGCAGCTTCATCTATTAAGCTGTCGATATCATCTAAATCAAAGTCATCACTTTCTTCTGCTAGTGATTCAACTGGCTTATCATCTATTAAGCTATCGATATCGTCTAAATCAAAGTCATCACTTTCTTCTGCTAGTGATTCAACGGGTTCATCATCTGCAGCTTCATCTATTAAGCTGTCGATATCATCTAAATCAAAGTCATCACTTTCTTCTACTAATGATTCAACTGGCTTATCATCTGCAGCTTCATCTATTAAACTGTCGATATCATCTAAATCAAAGTCATCACTTTCTTCTACTAGTGATTCAACGGGCTCATCCGGCGTATTATCATCTGCCACACCATCAATTAAGCTATCGATATCGTCTAAATCAAAGTCATCGTTTGCGAGTGATTTAGTTTGAAGTTCTGAGTCTGTATTTGTTTGATCTAAAAGATCGTCAATATCAAAGTCATCGTCATCAGCAAGTTCTTCGCTAAGTGCAGCGATTTCATCATGAGACTCTAAGCTGTCTTCATCTTCTACGTCACTTAGTTTTGTGGCATCAAATTCAGGTAAGCTGTCATCTTCATCAAATAAGCTATCTAGATCCTCATTACTTAAAATATCATCGTTATTTGATGGCTCTTGAGTTAAATCTAAATCTATATTTTCTAAGGTATCATCTGATGGTTCATCAAATCCTTGTTGCATGAAAATGTCGAGTTCATCGTCATCCATATTTTCATCGTCAAAAACAATATCGTCACTCAATAAGCCCTCTAATTCGTCTTGATCTAACAAACTATCTGATTCTGAAAAATCATCTACATTGTCATCAAGTAAATCATCGTCTGGCAACATCTCGTTTTCGAGGTTATCGTCTAATTGAACACTTAAGTCATCTAACGGATCTGGAATTATAGGATCATCACCAAGCGCTTCGTCTAAATCGTCGTCAGCACTATAGCTTGGAGTTTGCGGTAAAAAGTCATCATCTGACTCTGTATTTTCTGCATTATCGGATTTTTTACGTAAAAACATTACCACAGCAAAAATTATCAGTAAGCCTGGGATAAACATTAGTAGCGCAAGTACAATTGGATTAGATAATAGCGTCGAAAAATCAAACTCATCTTCAGGTATTACGTCTTTAACCTTTTGCTGCTCTATTATTTCGTTTTGCTTAAGTATTAATTCTTTTAACTGCAGTTGTATTTCACTGTCTTTGCCTAGTTGCTGGCGAACATTTTCAAGCTCATTAGAAATACCTGTTAGTTGTTTTTTTAAGTTATTATTTTCAGTTAATATGTCTTCAACACTGTTGACAGAATTTCTAAACTGCTGTTGTAATTCAACTAACCTGTTACTTTGATCTGTTTTAATTTCTTTTATTTCTTTTTGTAGTTCTTTCTTTGCGTCGTCTACATCTACTTTACGGGCTTGAGTAACTTGGGTTTGAGCAGAGTTAATTTCTGTTTGTGTAAGAGTGCCGTTTTTTTTCTTTTCCCATAAACCATCATCTTGCTCTGAGCGTTGCTTTGCTAATTGCGGGTTTACACGTCTTATTTCGGCTATCGTAGGTATTTTTAAATAACTACCATTTTGAATGTGATTAAGGTTTTTTTCTAAAAATGAGTCTGGATTTTTTGCATATAAAGCCTGCATAACTTGATAAATACTTACCGAATTATCTGGACGCACTTTTGCAGCTATACGCCACAAAGTATCTGTAGACTTTATAGGCCCAATAGTTCGACCTTGCGCACCATAGTCAACGCCTTTAGGTCCCTTTAATTGGGTACTGTCTTGAGAGTAAACTGACGTTACTATCAATGCAGACGCTAATATAATAAGTGTAGCTAAACCGCGCATGCTGATCCTTTACTGTTTAAATGTTGGTGCAACACCAAAAAAAGTGGGTACCTAAACATTGATTATTCTTGCCGTTATCAGCCAAGTGGCTGACTCACATTTGTTATTACAATCTTTTTTTGCTGCAAGCTCTATTCCAATTACAAACTATAAACCAGTTGAGAGCTAATATCCATCGCAACATATTGAAAATGAATGCCTAAAAAATCATTATGAATATAAGTTTATCGAGGGTTATATGCTTAGTAATATAAGCGGCAAAAAATTGGCAGACAATAAAAACAAAAACGGCAAACAAATAATGTTTACCGCTTTAAGGTGCATTCAAAGTTATAAAAAATTACATGTAGTTAGCAATAAGCTCTTCTGCAATTTGGATACTATTAGTTGCAGCGCCTTTACGAGTGTTATCACTTACAACCCACATATTTAAACCATGTGGATGTGAAATATCAGCACGTAAACGACCAATGTAAACAGTATCGTTACCACTTGCATCAGAAACTGCTGTTGGGTAATCGCCTTCATCATCTATTAACTCAACACCAGGAGCATCTTTTAATAACTGCTTAACGTGTTCAAAGTCATAAGGCATGCGTGTTTCGATGTTAATTGATTCAGAGTGACCAAAAAATACGGGTACACGTACACACGTTGGGTTAATAGCTATAGTCGTGTCACCCAAAATTTTATGCGTTTCGTTAACCATTTTCATTTCTTCGCGCGTGTAGCCGTTATCTTCAAAGCTATCAATTTGAGGAATAACGTTAAATGCCATTTGCTTTGGAAATACTTTATTGTCTACAGGGCGAGCGTTCATTAAGTTAGCGGTTTGCTTTGCTAGTTCATCAACCGCTTCTTTACCTGCACCCGATACAGCTTGGTATGTAGATACATTAATACGATCGATCCCATATGCATCATAAATAGGTTTAAGTGCTAGCATCATTTGAATAGTTGAACAGTTAGGATTTGCAATTATATTGCGGTTTCTAAAGTCAGCTAAACTTGAAGCATTTACTTCAGGCACAACTAGCGGTATCTCAAAATCATTTCTAAATTGCGATGTATTATCAATTACTATACAACCTGCATCGGCTGCAATAGGTGCGTATTTTTCTGACACGCTTCCACCAGCAGAAAAAAAGCCAATATGCGCTTGGCTAAAATCAAAGCCTTCAACGTCAAGTACTTCAATGCTATCACCACGAAAATTTATGTCTTCACCTGCACTGCGGCTGCTAGCAAGTAGAAAAAGCTGATCAACTGGAAATTTACGATCTGCTAATGTTTCAATGATTTGACGGCCAACTAAGCCGGTAGCGCCAAGTACGGCAACGTTATATTTTTGCGACATATTTTTTCCTCTATAAGCGATATTAAAACAACATCGCTAGTTAAAAATTAATTGGTTATAGTAAAACCAAGTTGTTCAAGAGCTTCAAGTTGCTGGCTTTTACCTTTTAATACTAGGGTGCTAAATTCACGTCTTACTGGGTAATTTTTACGTAAAGTGTCAAAGCCTTCTTTAGCTAAACTTCGCAGTAAAATGCCGTCATCGCGGCGTACGTCGTAAATTAAATGCACCAAACGAGCAATATCAGCTTCACTATAACTTTGCGTTAATGTGGCTTGCGTAATTGCAGGTACGGGTAAAAACTCATCAAGCGACTTTGTTGCTTCTACATTATTTAGTTCACATAACTTTTGATACAGTATTTGCGTGCCACGGGCTTTACCCTCGAGAGTATGACCTGCAATATGCACACTTGCATAACGTACGTGTTCAAGTAATTCAGTTAATATATTTGGCTCTTTTTCCCAAACATCTAAGACTAAATCTAAGTCTGCACCAGATTCCATTACTTCAAGTAATGCTTGGTTATCAATTACATCTCCACGGCTTGCATTTATTAATGTAAGCCCTGGTTTTAGTGATTTTAATCGTGCCTTATTCATCATATGCAGTGTTTTATGTTTACCACTTTTTATAAGAGGAACATGGAACGTTACAACATCTGATTTGGCTAGTAATTCATCAAGTGGCACGTGTTCATGTAATAAACCTTGCTCGTGCTTTACAGGATCGCATAAAAGTACAGTGACATTTAACGCTTTTAATTTTTGCGCCAAACACGAACCAATGTTACCAACTCCAACAATACCAATTGTTTGTCCACTTAATGGACGAGCATTTTCTTGGCTTAATGCAAATAAACTACTAATTACATATTCAGCCACAGCAATTGCATTGCAGCCTGGGGCACTGCTAAAGGCAATGTTTTTCTCATTTAAGAGTTGCGTGTCAATATGATCAACACCAATCGTGGCTGTACCAACAAAGCATAGCTTATTTGCTTGTGCTAAAAGTTCATTATTAACCTGAGTTACTGAACGAGTAAGTAATACATCTACATCTATTAATTGTTCAGCCGTTAATTTACGACCATCAAAACGCTCCACCTCACCAAAGTCCGCAAAGTACTGCTCAACTAAAGGCATATTTTGATCGGCAAGAATTTTCATCATGGTGTCCGTTTGGCATTTAGGGAGCGCCATTGTAACGAACAACCTAGGTCTTACACAAACTAAAAAGTGATACATTGCACAATGAATGTATGCAAAAGAATTATATAAAAAAACACTTATACTCGTGTTATTTTTTGTAATGTATTATTTAATTTTACCTTAAAACAAAAATGCAGCTCACCTAAGTGAACTGCATTTTAAACATCCTGGCTTTAAAAAGTTACTTTGACGTTTTGTCTTCTTTTACATCGTCAATATCCGTAGCTTTTTCAACAACGTCGTCGTTAACAAAATCACTACTTTGGGTATCTTTTTCAATAACGGTTTCAATAGCAGTTTGCACTGCTACTGCATCATTATCGTCAATCGGTGTATCTTCTGCAGGCTCTTTTTTATAAAAAGTAGCACCAGAGGCAGCCATTGCTAACAATGTTTCACATGGTGTAAAAATAGCATCGCTATTAGCTAGTGTAGACATATCAGAGCTTATTTTACTTGCCCCTAATTTATCCATGTAGCTAAACGGTCCACCTAAAAATGGTGGAAAACCAATGCCAAATATAGCACCAATGTCGCCATCACGAGGGCTGGCTATAATCCCATCATCTAAACAACGCGCGGCTTCGTTAAGCATTTGCGATACACAACGCTTAGCAATTTCACTTTTGTTTAAACGTGGAGCCGGTGTTACACCCAACAGTTCGTAAACTGACTCATCAACTTTTTTGCCTTTTTTATCGTATTCATAAAAACCACGACCCGATTTACGACCAAGGCGTCTAGAATCAATCATACGAGTAAATGCATCTGGACCTTTAAAACGCTCACCTAATTCTTTTTCAAGAATTGGAGCAATTTTAGAGCCAATATCAATACCTACTTCATCAAGTAGAGCCAGCGGTCCTACCGGAAAACCAAACTCAACTAAGGCGGCATCAATTTTTTCAATTGGCTCACCTGCAAGCATTAAGTTAGCAGCTTCGTTTAAGTAAGGCGCTAAAATACGGTTTACATAAAAGCCAGCCATATCTTTTACAACAATTGGCGTTTTACCTTGCTTACGCGCAAAATTAACAACGCGGGCAATTGTTTCTTGAGATGTACCTTCGTGTGGAATAATTTCCACTAATGGCATTTTTTCCACTGGAGAAAAGTAATGTAAACCAATTACATTTTCAGGGCGTGCTGCTTGTGCTGCAATTTGCGAGATTGGTAATGATGATGTGTTACTTGCAAAAATTGTATTTGCTTGGCATTGCTGCTCTACATCTGCAACCATACCTTGCTTAAGTGCAAGATCTTCAAATACCGCTTCTATTACTAAATCAATGTGTTTAAAACCACTGTAATCAGTTGTACCTGTAATGCGGTTCATTGTTAACTGCACATCAGCTTTAGACATAATACGGCGTTTAAGTCGCTTATCTAAAATTTTATAGGTGTAGCTCATTGCATTACTAATGCCCTGCTCTGCTACATCTTTAATACGTACCGGTACTTTAGCTTTAACCGCACTTACGTGCGCAATACCTGCGCCCATTAGTCCACCGCCTAAAACAGCAGTTTTGCTTATTGCGGGTGCGTCATCATTGCGCCACTCTTTTTTCATTTCGGTGGTTGCAAAGAAAATACCGCGAAGCGCTTTAGACTCACTACTCATTACTAAAGTGGCAAACGCTTCAGCTTCTGTTTTATACGCTTTTAGTTCATCCAACTCTACGCAAGCTCGCACTGCTTTAATAATGGCAAGTGGCGCTGGGTAGTGTCCACCCGTTTTTTTCAGTACGTTTTCTTTGGCTTTTTTAAAGATAAAGTTACGACCAAACGGGTTAGATTCTAATAATTTACTAATATTGTCGAGCTTTGGCTCTTTTGCTTGTGGCTTTTTCTTCGCGGCAAATTCTTTTGCTACTTTTAAAAGTACACTGTGCGGTACACAATCATCAAGCACGCCTGCTTTTTTTGCTTGCTTAGGACGAATTTGTTTACCTGTTAGCATCCACTCTAGTGCTTTTTGAATGCCTACAATTTTAGTTAAACGCTGCGTACCGCCGCCACCAGGAAGCAAACCAAGTTGCACTTCTGGTAGACCAATTTTTGTTAAATCGCTGTCGGTACCAATACGGTAATCACACGCTAAAGCAAACTCTAAACCACCACCTAATGCAGCGCCATGAATTGCACTAACTGTTGTGTATGGCAGCTTTGTCATATCAAAAAACGCTTGATGGCACAGCTCACTAATAGCTAAAGCATCTTCACGCTTTTTAACGCTATCAAGCATTTTAACATCGGCACCAGCAATAAAGTTATCGCTTTTACCGCTTATAAATACCATGCCTTTTACGTTTTGCGATTTTGCGTCTTCTAGTAACGCTTTTAAATCATCGGCAAAACTACTGCGCAGGGTATTCATTTTCTCCCCTGGCACATCGATAGTTACAACGGCTATTTTATTTTCGTCTACCGCTAAATTAAATACTGAATCTGTCATTACGCGCTCTCCAATACAAAGGCTGCACCTAAACCACCAGCAGCACATGCTGTTGTTAATGCTAAACCGCCACCACGACGTTTAAGCTCGTGTAAGCTTTGCGTAATTAAGCGAGCACCTGTTGCTGCAAATGGATGGCCATATGCTAAAGAGCCGCCGTTAACGTTAAACTTATCCATGTTAATTTCGCCAATTGCTTTACTGCGACCTAAATGCTCTTGTGCAAATTTGTCTGAGGCAAACATTTTCATGTTAGCGAGTGTTTGCGATGCAAACGCTTCGTGCATTTCAATTAAATCTAAATCAGCAAGCGTAATACCCGCTCTATCAAGTGCGATAGGCGTTGAATGAGCAGGGCCCATTAACATGTCTTTTTCTACACCAATTGCCGAGAATGCAAAGCTACGTACGTAACCTAATATTTCATAGCCAAGTGCTTTTGCTTTGCTTTCGCTCATCATAAGTACAGCCGCTGCACCATCTGTTAATGGTGTTGCATTTGCTGCGGTAACTGTACCGTGCTGACGGTCAAAAACAGGTTTAAGCTTTGCGTAGCCTTCAACCGTTGAATTTTTACGAATATTATTATCTTCTTCAATAAAGCTTTTATATGGCGGTAAATGCGCCGTCATAACTTCATCTTTTAATTTTCCATCAGCCCACGCTTGCGTTGCAAGTGAATGAGAACGATGTGCTAATGCATCTTGATCTTCACGGCTAATGTTATGTGTTTTAGCCATTTGCTCAGCAGTTTGACCCATTGAAAGACCTGTTGAGTACTCTGCTACAGCAGGTGGCACTGGTAATAAATCTTTTAAACGTAGTTTCGAAAATATTTTTAAACGCTGACCAAGTGTTCGCGCTTTATTTAAATCAACTAAGCTGCCTGCTAGCTTTTTACTAACACCAATTGGTAATACTGATGACGAATCAGCGCCGCCTGCAATACCCACACTTACAGATCCTGCCATAATAGACTCAGCTACATTAGCAATTGCCTGAAAGCTAGTGGCACATGCACGCGATACCGAATATGCATCAACCGATACTGGCATACCCGTACCTAATACAATTTCACGCGCAATGTTTGGCGCTTCTGGCATTTGTACTACTTGACCAAATACAAGCTGATCGATTTCTGATTTATTGAAATTTAATCGTTCAAGCATTTCGTTAACCACTAACTTACCCATATCAAGTGCAGGTACATGGTGGAACGCTGTTGCTTGTTTTGCAAAAGGTGTACGCAAGCCGCTAACTATAGCTATACGATCGCCCTTTGGTGTTTTAAGTATGTTTTGCTCAGACATTATGCTCTCCCGCTGACAGGTCTGACCTGTTTATTTTTCTCGATTCTAAACAACCCGTGTACTAAAGCCAATAGATAAACTGTAATTAATGCGAATGCATCAAATATAAATAATTTACATACTAGTTATTTAAGGTACAACCATAGGCTTTTTTAGACGCTTTTACAAAATTTTGTGATACGCTGAAAATCATTAAAAAATAACGAACTTTTTTAAAAATACAGTCTAACCCTTGAGTTACACAACTATAAACCTTATAACTAGTTCAGTATTTAACACCTAAAGCATTCAGGTATAAACCCAGCTGACGAGGAAAGTCGAATTATTATGGCAGCTAACGCATTTTCACAATTAAAAACGTATTTAGATACACAAATTATTGGCCAGCCAGAGCTCACTCAAGCGCTACTCATTGCAATTTTAGCCGATGGCCATTTATTAGTAGAAGGTCCTCCTGGGCTTGCAAAAACTCGTGCCGTAAATGCACTTGCTAAAGGTATAGAAGGCTCTTTTCAGCGCGTGCAGTTTACACCTGACTTATTACCTGCTGATGTAACCGGTACCGATATTTATCGTCAACAAACCAGTGAGTTTGTTTTTGAAAAAGGCCCTCTTTTTCATAACCTTATTTTAGCCGATGAAATTAACCGTGCACCAGCAAAAGTACAATCAGCTCTTTTAGAAGCAATGGCTGAGCGTCAAGTTACGGTAGGTAAAAATACTTATCCACTAAGTGAACTTTTCCTTGTTATGGCAACGCAAAACCCGCTCGAACAAGAAGGGACTTACCCACTGCCTGAAGCGCAACTTGACCGATTTTTATTGCATTTAAGCATTGGTTACCCAGGCGCAGAACATGAGCTTGATATATTACGCTTAACACGTGGCGAAGCATTAAATGAACAACAAGCAGTAATGCAAAAAATTAGTCAAAGTGATTTATTTGCAGCTCGTAAAGCTATCCTTGGTCTTTATTTAGCCGAACCACTTGAAAAATACCTAGTGCAATTAATTATTGCTACGCGAGAAGGCGCTGCACTTGATGCGCAACTTGGTAGTTGGATAGAGTTTGGCGCAAGTCCGCGTGCCACTATTGCACTTGATAAATGTGCCCGTGCACACGCTTGGTTACAAGGTCGTGATTTTGTAGCGCCTGACGATATTCAAGCTGTAGTGCATAACGTGTTGCGCCACCGTATTATTTTAAGTTACGAAGCCCAAGCCGACGGCATTACTAAAGATCAGGTAATAAGCCGAATTGTTGAACTTGTAGCCGTACCATAAGTTATGCAAACACAATTAGAATCCCAAGCATGGCTCAATCAGAGCCATAGCCACGGTGTAAATTTAGCCCTTAAAGAGCTAATGTACTACAAAGCCAAAGCGCAGCTGCTTGAGCTTGCCCCTAAGGTAAAAATAAAAAACGCCTTAACTGGGCAATATCTCGCACCGCACAAAGGTCGTGGAATGGAATTTGCCGAAGTGCGACATTATCAACAAGGCGATGACATTCGCTCTATTGATTGGCGAGTTACTGCGCGCACCGGTGAAACTCACACTAAACTTTTTCAAGAAGAGAAAGAACGCCCTGTTTTTATATTTACTGACTTCTCTAACTCAATGTTGTTCGGTTCAAAGTTATTGTTAAAATCGGTGCAAGCTGCGCATATTAGTGCCTTAGTTGCATGGTCTGCTAGCCAACGCGGCGATAGAATTGGTGGTATTGTTTTTAATCAGCACTCTCACTTAGAGCTAAAACCAAGCGCTCGTGATAAAGCAGTATTAAAACTTTGTCATAACTTATGCGCAAACCACCAGCAAGCTCTTAACTCTATTGATGAAAAAGCGACAAATAACTTTAGCGATAACTTAAAGCGTCTTAACCATTTAGCTAAACCTGGCAGTTTAGTTTATTTAGTTTCTGACTTTAACGCCCTAGACGATGCCAGTTTTAAGCAACTTGAGATACTCAGTCGACATTGTGAATTAATTGGTTGTCATATTAGTGACCCTTTTGAACACCAATTACCTGCATTTAAGCAAGCTGTAACAGTTAGTGCAAATGGTCAAGATTTTGCTCTGCCATTAATGGATAAAAGCTTTAGAGAACGCTTTGCCAAAAATGCTGAGCAAGCATTTAGCACACGATTTAATCGCTTAACTAAATCAGGTCTTAATTTAATATCATTCAATGCAGCAATACCGCTTGAGCTGCAATTAGTGAGAAAATAACCATGCAAACGTCTCCACTCGATGGACTGCACGATATAATAGCGCCAAGCCAAGTTAGTTGGTGGCCACTCGCTCCTGCTTGGTGGGCTATTATTGCGCTACTACTTTTGGCACTGTGTGCAGCAATTTATATTTTTTATAAAAAGCATCAATTTAGTAAAGCAAAACGTTACGCAATAGAACTAAGCCTTAAATTAAATGATGCACAACAGCTTCATATTATTTTAAAGCGTTTAGTAATCGAATATTACGATAAACGTCTTGCTGCACAATCTACTGCTCAATGGTGTAATACACTTACTACCCTAACGAGTTTGACCTTCAGCGAACAAGAAATTTTAAGTCTTTATAATGTACAACAAAAAGATACACCGCTTTGTGACAAGCTTCGCCAAAGTATTAAACAATTTAAAATAAAGGAGCGAGTTAATGTTTGAATTTAGCTGGCCATGGCTTTTTATATTGCTGCCACTTCCTTTATTACTTTTGCTATTAAAACCTCTAGCTAGCAACACAAATACACGCTTACGCATACCAAGCTTTTCTAAACATAATTTAACTAACCAAAGTATTGAGCAAGGCGCGCGTCGCTTAAGTCCTTTTGAATGGGCTATTTGGTTGTTACTCGTTATTGCAGCGGCTAACCCCACTTGGTTAGATGAGCCTATATCAATGCCAAATGAAGGTCGCGATATAATGCTTGCTGTAGATTTGTCAGGCTCTATGACCGAGCAAGACATGGCTTACAATGGTCAATATGTTGACAGGCTTACTATGGTAAAAGCCGTATTAAGTGACTTTATAGAGCAGCGCCAAGGTGACAGGCTCGGTCTTATATTATTTGGGGATACTGCTTTTTTACAAACCCCGTTGACTCGCGATGTTAAAACCGTAAGTAAAATGCTCAGTGAAGCACAAATTGGTTTAGTCGGTCGTGCTACTGCTATTGGTGATGCTTTGGGACTGTCAGTAAAGCGTTTTGCTAATAAAGATAAAAGTAATCGTATTGTTGTACTGCTTACCGATGGGCAAAACACTGCCGGTAATTTAAAACCAGAAGAAGCTTTACTACTTGCTCGCGAAGAAGGTATTAAAGTGTATACCATTGGCGTTGGCTCAGATAACCCTCGCGGCTTTAGTTTATTTAATATGAGTGGTGCTAGCGGAAGTAGTTTAGATGAAAGTCTATTAAAAAGTATTGCAGAGCAAACAGGTGGTTTGTATTTTAGAGCTAAAGATGTAGCCGGTTTACAACAAATTTATGCTGAGCTCGACAAGCTTGAACCTATTAGTGCCGACGAACAAACGTTTCGCCCACAAAGCTCTCTTTTTTACTACCCGTTACTTATCGCTATTTTACTTATTAGCTTAAACGTAATGTTAAGTACATTACGTGCGTTAAAGGAGCCAAGCTAATGGATTTTGAATTTATTCGCCCCGCTGTTTTGTGGCTTTTGATACCCGCAATAGCGTTGTTTTTTGTCGCATTAATTAAACATAAAAAAACAACAAGCGAGCATTTAATAGCACCGCACTTAGCCCAGTTTATTATGAGCGAATCAAATACTAAAACTAACCAACCACTTTGGTTAGTAGCACTATTTTGTAGCTTAGGTATTTTATTTAGTGCGGGACCTAGCTTTGAGAAAAAACAAGTTCCTGTGTTTCAGAGCAAAAGTGCCCGCGTTATTGTTATGGATATGTCGTACTCTATGTACAGCACTGATATTTTACCAAACAGACTATTACAATCGCGTTTTAAAGCGCTTGATATGATTGATTTATTTAAAGAAGGCGATACCGCTTTAATAGCTTATGCTGGTACAGCTTATACTATTTCCCCTTTAACGAATGATGCCACCACTCTTGCAAATTTAATTCCTAGTTTAAGCCCTGAAATAATGCCTGATAAAGGCTCAAACGTTTTAGCCGGGCTTGATATGGCAAAAGAACTGTTAACACAAGCAGGCTATGTAGATGGCGATATTATTTTAGTAACCGACGGTATTGAGCAGCAAGAGTTGAGCGAAGTAACCGATTTTACTAACAAAACTCAATATCGATTAAGTATCTATGGTGTAGGTACACCCCAAGGTGCCCCAATTAAGTTACCTGAAGGTGGTTTTTTGAAAGATACTTATGGGCAAATAGTAGTGCCTAAGTTAAACGCTTCACAATTAAAAAGCTTAGCAACAAGCAGTGGCGGTAAATTTGCCAGCTACCAACCAAGTAGTGCCGACATAGCCAAATTTTCTCCGAGTAATAATAGCGAGCTTTTAAAAGATGAAAAACAAAGCCACGCCCTTTGGAGAATAGATGCGGGTATTTATGGTTTATTACTTTTATTACCACTTGGTCTTTATTTGTTTAGACGATCTGCTTTGGTAGGTGCTTTTTTAATCTTTAGTTTTTTACCGCAACAAAACGCATTTGCTGTAGAGCTTCCATCACTTTTAAAAAATACCGATCAACGTGCGCTCGATGCTTATCAAAATAAAGATTACGATAGTGCAAGTGCAGCTCAATCAACCCAATTAAAAGGCTCTGCTCTGTATCAACAAGGTGATTACGAAGCCGCTATAAATCAGTTTAGTAACGATAAATCAGCAACTGGTTTTTATAATTATGCCAATGCGCTTGCTAAGGCAGGTAAATTAGAAGAATCAGTTGAGGCATATAAACAGGCTCAAGCTTTGCAAAATGACTTTACCGAAGCTTCTGAAAATCAGGCACTTGTTGAACAGTTGCTAAATCAACAAAAAGACAAGCAAGATGAAAAAGGTGATGACTCTCAAGATGATGGCGAAAAAGGCGACCAAGACCAGCAGCAAAAAGATGATCAATCTGAGCAAGATCAACAAAAAGGTGATGGTGAAAAAGGCGAGCCCAAAGAGAGTGAAAATCAACAAGGTGATAAATCTGATCAAGATGCTGAGCAATCAGAGCAGCAAGATGAATCAGGCGAGCAGTCAGAAGATCAATCTGGTGATAAATCAGATAAGCAAAATGAACCTGATATGCAAGCAGAGCAGCCAACTGACCAGGCTCAAAATGAAGATGCTAAAAAACCTGAAGACGATGCACAGCAAACAGATACTCCTCAAGCTATGAGTGAGCAACCAGCTAGTGAGGAGCAAAAGAAAAATGCTCAGCAGCAGGCAATGCAAGCACAAGCTAGCGAATTGACTAACGAAGAGAAAGAAAAAGCGCAACAACTTAATCAATTACTCAGAAAAGTTCCGGATGATCCGGCTATTTTATTACGGAATAAAATGCAATTAGAAGCCCAAAAAAGACAATATAAACGTCGCCCTGCAGGAGTAGAAAAATCATGGTAATGCGATTAGTTTGCTGTTTATTATTATTGAGTGTTATGCCTTCATGGGCTGCAACTAAACTAGAAGCCAGTGTTAATAAAAATCCTGTTTTAGCAGGTGAATTTTTTATGCTTAACATCTCTGTTGACGATACGGTTAGAGGTGAGCAACCAGATACATCAGCATTATTAAAAGACTTTGTTGTAGGTCCTACTAGTTTGAGTTCGCGTACTAACGTTATCAATGGCAGCATTAATAAACAAACAACGTGGTCTGTTAAATTAATGACTCGCGCTGAGGGTGAATATACCATTCCGGCTTTTAGCGTTGCAGGGCTTACATCACAACCAATTAATTTAAAAGTATCTAAACGTGACGTTGATGCGGATAAAAACAATGATATTTTTTTAAAAACCTCACTTTCTAACAATTCGTTATTTGTTCAAGAAGCTGGTGTTTACACCATTAAGCTTTATTTAGCTAAAGAGTTACTTGATGGCAGCTTAAGTACGCCAAGCATGGAAGATGCTCAACTGACGCAATTAGGTAAGCAAACCGAAAGTTATGAACTTGTGGATGGTAAACGTTATTTAGTAATTACTCGTGAATATTTAATTCAACCACAAAAAAGCGGTGTTTATACAATTGCAGGCCCTGCGTTTCAAGGTCGTGTACAACAAAATTATCGTCAATTAGAAGTATCAGCGTTAGGTGATGAGCAACAAATAGAAATCAAGCCAATTCCAAGTAATTATAAAGGTGCATGGTTACCAAGCGAATTAGTTAACTTAGATGAGCAATGGCAACCTGAAGACAATACAGTAGAAGTAGGTACTCCTATCACTCGCACAATTACTTTAACGGCACTTGGTGTGACTAAAGAGCAACTCCCTGAAATAGCAATGCCAGCTATTGATGGAATTCGCAGCTACCCTGATGAAAAAGAAAATAACAATGCAGTTCGTGATGGGCGTGTTGTATCACAGCAAACAGCATCTTATGCGTTATTACCGCAAAGAGCGGGTACTTATACACTCCCAGAAATAAAACTACCTTGGTATAACACTAAAACAAACCGCATTAGCTACGCAACTATACCTGAGCGCACTATTACAGTAATACCAAGTAGTACCTCAGCTAATCCACCTGTTGAAAATAATCAGCAAAATATAGCTAATTCACACTCGCCGCAAAATACCAATGCGGATATAATAAATTCGCAATCAGTGCAAACTCAAAGTGAAACACCTATATGGCTAATAGTTATTGCTGTGTTAGGTTATATTTTATGGATTGCTACAATCGTTTTTTATTGGTTAACTTGCAGCACTAAAAATGCTAAAAAGCATATGCCGCTGAGCAATAGTGTAGTTACGCACCCGCGTTTAAATAAGCTCAAAGTAATAGCAAAAACACAAGATGTTAAAGCCTTTTATAACGAGCTAAATAATTATGCTATATTACGCACTAATAAAAATACGGGTGCAATTGATGAATTATGTCGTGGTATAAATAATGAAGAGTTAAACAACTACGTAACTCAATTGCAAACACAGCTTTATGGTAATAGAACTACAGATACCGATCTTAATGCTATTATTAAAATACTTGAAAAATATCATACTCAAGCATTAGAGTCGCAACAAGCTGTATTAAAAGACCTTTATCATTAATATTTGATATATGCAGGTCTTTCATGCATTAAATAATAATTTTTAACTAAAAAAGTACTTATGCTTGGAAAGAATAAATCAAATAATCAGGTCTTAATCAATATGGCAGAGAAACAAAAACGTTATGAAGCCTTGGTCCACGTTTACAATAAGGAGCTTTACCGCTTCGCTTATTGGTTATGTCGTGATCCGCACATAGCAGACGATTTAGTACAAGAAACGTTTTTACGTGCTTGGCGTTCATTAGATTCTTTATTGGATCAAAAAGCAGCTAAACCATGGTTATTAACTATTTTACGCAGGGAGAATGCACGCAGATTTGAGCGTAAGCAATTTGATTACAGTGATGTAGAAAACGATACGCTTGTTGATGAAACGAGCCACTCGTTAGATGATGAAATGGAACAAACGGTTATTCAGCGCCAGATTGCACTGCTTTCAGATGAATACCGGGAGCCTTTATTACTTCAAGTTGTAATGGGCTGCTCTGGTGAAGAGATTGCAGGCATACTTAATTTAAATAAAAACACGGTAATGACTCGCTTATACCGTGCTAGAAATCAACTTAAAGAGGCTTTAAGCCGTGATGATGAACAACTTAAAGGGGCATCAAAATAATGGATGAACTTGAGTTTCGTCGCCGCACTATTGCGCAGCCAAACGACATTGACAAGGAGCTCATGGAGTTTGCAAACAATAACCAAGAGCGACAAAGTTTTATTAGTGATATGAAAGATTTTGATAAATATATTCAAGATGCTTTAGATATACCCGTACCTGAGAACCTTGCGGATCGCATTCTTTTAAATACATCGTTAAAAGAAAAAGCACTTCAAGAAGAGCAAGCTACAGGTGATAATGTGGTTGATGCCTGCTCGCGTTTTAAGTTTGATCGCGTACATTTAGCATTAGCCGCTTCTTTTGTAGTGGCAATTAGCGCTTTCTTTTTTAGCGCAGAGCAAAACATAGTGAACGAAGCTGGTGAGCATGCCCTTACCCACGTTTATTACGAAATTAGCTCTCTTGATAAAAAAGAACCTATTAGCCTACAAAGTGTAAACGACAAATTAGCGATACTAGGCGGTCATATTGATGAACTTCCTGGTAAAGTTACTTATGCTATGTTTTGTGATTTTGAAGGTGAGAAAGGCCTCCATTTGGTCTTTGAATCAGACTTTGGACCCATGACTGTATTTATTGTTCCGTCTGAAAATAAATCGTTTGGGTTTGGCGATGATAGCTTTCGAGATGACCGCTTTGAAGGGCATATTAATAGAGGACCACAAGCAGATACTATTTTAGTAGCAAATGCTGGTGCACCAATTAATATGTATAACGAACGCGTTACTGGCGCTATTCGTTGGTTATAAGATATTTGCCGCTTAGTATTTACTAAGCGGCTTTTTTATAACTAATTTTTAATTCACTAAATCTAAAATACTATCGACTTGCCACGCCCAGATGCTTCAGATGCTGCATCTAATTTACCGTCGTTATTAATAATAACTTGTAGATCACCAAAGTGGCTCTCATTTATGGTGTAACCCATTTTCATAAGTTCTTTTTTTACTTTATTAGTTAATCCTTTGTGTGCTCTGATTATATTTTTAGGCCATAGCTGATGATGAAAACGAGGGCTATTAACAACCTGCTCTGCGCTCATATCAAACTCTACCATGTTTAAAATAGACTCATAAACTGAGCTAATAATTGTTGTTCCACCTGGCGAACCAGTTACCATTTTAACGGAATTGTCTTTAAGTAGTATTGTAGGTGTCATAGAGCTAAGCATACGCTTGTGTGGCTGTATTTCGTTAGCTTCACCACCAATTGCACCAAACACATTCATAACACCTGGTTTGGCGCTAAAATCGTCCATTTCATCATTTAAAATAAAGCCAGCCCCTTCAACAACCACACCACTGCCAAAACCTAAGTTTATTGTGGTCGTGTTTGCAACAGCGTTACCCATTATATCAATAATTGAAAAGTGTGTGGTTTGCTCGCTTTCTTTAAGACCTGGTTTAATGTTTTCTGTCGTTGAAATAGCTGTTAGCGAAATACCATCACCACGACCTTTTAGGTAGTTAATATTAGTTAGCGCTTTTACCGGTACATCAAAAAAGTCAGGATCGCCTAAATACTCTGCTCTATCTGCAAATACACGTTTACCTATTTCAGACAATAAATGTACATATTGTGTAGAGTTATGCGCTAAGCCCACTTTAGGTTTTTGTAACTCATACATTTTAAGCCATTGTAAAATAGCAATACCGCCTGAACTAGGCGGCGGCGATGTAAGGACTTCGTAACCATTCCAGCTTGCTTTAATAGGTGTACGTGATTTAGCGGTATAATTTTTTAAATCATCTTGGTTAATTATACCACCGTGCTGATGCATAAATTTAGCAATAATATTTGCGGTTTCGCCTTTATAAAAACCATCTTGACCGTTATCGCGAATACGCTTCAGTGTAGCTGCGAGCTCTGGTTGTTTAAACGTGGTATTTGCTTTTACATCTGCAAAATAGTTTGCAAAGTTTACGTTTATTTTTTGCTCTTTTAAATAAGCTATATACTCGCTAACGCCTTTTGCTAGTTTTGGCGGAACCACAAAGCCTTTTTCAGCTAAAGTAACTGCAGGTTGTACTAACGTTTTCCACTCAAGCGTGCCATGCTTTTTATGAGCAAGCCACATACCCGCAACACTGCCTGGTACTCCACTTGCATGAATACCATATATTGATTTATCAGGAATAACGTTACCTTGCTCATCTAAGTACATATCACGGTGAGCTGCTGATGGTGCTGTTTCTCGATAATCTATAAAATCACCTTCACCATCTTTTTGAATAAGCATAAAACCACCACCGCCAATATTGCCGGCTTCGGGTAACGTTACAGCAAGTACAAATTGCGCAGTAATAGCCGCATCAATTGCATTGCCTCCTTGCTCTAATATACTTTTAGCCGCATCAGCACTAAACGAATCCGGCATAGCTACTGCACTTTGAGGTAAAGGCTGTGCCACCGCGCTAAATACGGTGAGCTGTAAAATAAATACACTTTTGACAATTAATTTTCGTCGCGAGAAAAACAATCCCATTGAATATCCTTAACTTATTATTTTTAGTTACTCATATTAATGCACGCCACTTATGTGCAGGTCAATATTTATACTGTAAATTTAATCATCATTGAACATTTTTTGAATAAAGCACCGCAGGTAAACTCCCTTGCTCGTCTTTATGTGTATAGTTTTTTATAAATTGTAGACCTAGTTTTTCCATTATTTTTATAGAAGCCGTATTATTTACAATAGCAGTGGCACTTATTGCTTTAACTTCATTGTTTTTAACAAGCTCGTCGCACAATGCTAATGCAGCCTCTGTAGCGTAGCCATGACCCCAGCTTGCTTGTTTAAAACGCCATCCTATTTCAATATTATTAAAACGAGGTGTTTCACTAAAAAAATCCATAGGTCTTATTAATATCCAACCAATAAATGTATTATTTATTTTTGTCGTAATTTGCCAAAGCCCCCACCCTTTATCTTCATTTCGATAAGCAAGCATGCGAGGAATGCCTTCATTTTTTATTTGAGCTAATGTACTTGGCACACCACGCGTTAAATACTGCATTACAGCAGGGTCTTGATCGAGCTCAAACAATTGAGGCCAATCGTGTTCATTCATTAATTTAAAATTTAATCTTGTTGTTACAGGTGTGTTCATTTTCATTCTTGTATAGTCCGTCTCGAATTAATTATTAGTCTCTAAAGGGGATAACACATGAATAAATTAGCAGGTTTAGCTTTATTAGGCACTTTAATTACATTAACTGGTTGTGAAGATGCGAGTGAAGTAAAAGAAGATGCAAAAGACAAAAGCGCTCAAATGCAAGAAAAGCTTGGTGATGCATGGGAAGACGTAAAAGAGACGACACACGAGCTTAAAACTGATGAATCACTAAACCAGTTATTAGACCAAAGTAAAGCTATGGGCTTAGACATGTACGATGACGGTAAAGAAATTGCTGTTGATGCATGGATTAAAAGCAAAGAAGCAGCTGGCGAATTGACTGAAAAAACAAAACAAAAAGCACAAGAAATTGCTGATGAAATAGAACAAGCTCGTCAAGATGAAAAAGAAGGTTAATTTAACTTCTAATAAAAAGGGTAAGCCATGGCTTACCCTTTTTTTGTTTTAGTTAAGTTCAAAGTCTTTTTTGAATTTTAAACCAAATTCACTACGATCGTTACTACGCATTACCCCTACAAAACCTGATTGCTGTAAACGTCCTACGTCGTATATTTCATTAAATACGTTTTCACCATAAAGCGTTACTTCCATATCGCCGTACGGGTTAGTATAAGAAATATTAAAACCAACAAGCTCGCGTGAATCTATTGTTTCACTCTCGTTATAAACTGACTGCCCTTGCATATCACTACGGTATGAGTAATTAGCGTTTAGTGCCAAAGTGCCCCCATTGCTTAAATCCATAAAGTAAGAAGGTGCAATCATTACAGTCCAACGAGGTGTTAATGCTGGTGAATCACCTTTACCAATACCTTGTACACCGTCTGCTACGTCTGTAATTTCAGAATCTAGGTAACCCACTGCGCTTCGAATAGTAAAGTCGTCTGTAATTGCAACAGTTGTTTCAAGCTCAATGCCCTGTGCTTTAGATTGACCTGCATTTTCAACAATAGTAACAAAACCACCACCGGCTGTTGGATCTGAAAAAGGTAATGCTAAATCAGTGTAATCAGTAACAAATACGGCAAGCATCATAGATACATTTTCGTGTACTTGACCTTTTAAACCAACTTCATAGTTAATTGCTTTAGTTTCATCAAATGAAGTAAATTGGTCGGGACCACCAAATGGACGCGGTGGAAAGCCACCTGTTTGATAACCTTTTTGAATTTGACCATACACATTCATATCATTACTGAGTTGATACGAAGCGTTTATATCCCAAGTAACGGCATCAAAATAGGCGCTTACGTACTTACGCGCAGGGAATGATGGAAAAATAGCATCAGCATCTTTTTCGTCTTGAGAGTAACGTAAGCCACCGCCTAGTGTTAAATCATCAGTTAAATCGTAACTTGCATTAATATATGCGGCGTATGAGTTAGTCTCTTGATTAATTTCAAAATTCCCATATCCACCAAATGATGGGGTTACTCCATCATTTAATAAACTATTTGGTGTATTAAACGGGCTAAATACAAATGGTCCTGAACGCGTAAATCCATCTTCATTAAAGAAATAAAGACCAGACACAAAGTCCATATTCTCAAACGTAGCATTTAACTGTATTTCAAAAGAATACTGGTCAGCACCACCCTCTTCAGGAAACTCTGATAAACTAAGTGGCGATGCATCATCATCAAGTCCACCTTCGTATTCAGAAGTACGGTAGCTTGAAATAAACTTTGCAGCGTAAGTATCGTTAATCGCCCAATCAGCTGTAAACGATGTTCCCCAACCTGAGTATGAAGTAGATTCAATGCCTGCAACAGTTGTGCCTAAATCATCAGGATCAGATGGAATTAAATCTTGTGTTAATAATGGGAAATCTCCATTAAACACGTCATTTGAATCCAATGGCTCAGTTAGCTCAATAGTATATGGAGACTGACCTGACTCATTATCAACACCATCCAAAGAGAAAGTAAGAGCTAAATCACTGCTTGCCTGCCACTTAATTGCAACACGACCGCTAAACTCTTCTTCTTCGCCAATTTCTTTCTCTGGATTTGCTAAATTTACAGCTTCACCTACACCATCTCGAGTTTTATATGATGCACTTGCTGACATACTTATGTCATCGTTTAGTGCATTGTTAAAATATACATCGCCAGCAATACGGCCACGGCTGCCAACCTTTGCTGTAGTGGTAATAATGCCCTCATCACCTGGCTGCTTTGTAATTACATTTACTGCACCACCTAAAGTGTTACGCCCGTACAAAGTTCCCTGAGGACCACGAAGAATCTCTACACGTTCAACATTTGGTAAAGATAAGTTAGAACCCATTTGGCGACCCAGATAAACACCATCTAAATAAACACCTACGCCAGGATCTGTTGTAATTATATGATCTTGCAGACCAATGCCTCGAATAAATACCGAGGCATGAGCCGAGTTACCAACGCCATAGCGTGTAATATTTAAATTAGGAACATACTTACCAATATCTTCTAAATTACTCATATTGGCTTTATCAATAAGGTTTGCACCAATTGATGTGATAGCAGTTGGAGATTCAAACAGACTCTCGGTGCGTTTACGGGCTGTTACTTCTATTTTCTCAAACGCATCTTGCTTTGCTGTTGTTTTAATTTCCTCAGCATTTACTGATGTAGTTAGTGCAGCAAGAATTGCTAGGCTTAACGGTGAGAGGTTGCGTAGTTTCAAAGTATTCTCCAAAGGATATCGTATGATTTGTTATGCGTTTATATTTAGATTATATAAATTTTAAGCATAAAAAAAGACGCTAAAAAGCATCTTTCCTCTGGAAGGTCATTATATTACAAATTTGTGAATGAATGTATAAAAAAAATTAAAATAAAAATTCACTCACTCTATTTTAGTTACAATTTTTATTTCATAAACGATCAACTTAAACAACAACTTCATAACCAATAATAATGAAACTTATTGCTGCGACGCTATCATTGTGTGCTTTGAGTTAGAATTTATTTCATTTAGTAAAACATTCTAAATTTACATACTTTATTTTTTTAACCAATCCACACCAGTAGTTTTAAAAATAACGGTTCATAAATAATTTTTATTAAGGGTTAAATTGAAAATATATTCAGACTTTAATTACGCGGATTCAAATCTGAAGTGCATAACGTTTAGGCGGCTTTAGCCGCCAAGTGATCCTGCATCAATTTTGCAGGCGTTTCAAATCCTAGTGTCTTCCTCGGACGATTATTAAGTTGCTCAAGTACTGGTATAACTTGCGCTGGTGTTACCGTCTTAAAATCTGTGCTCTTCGGCCAATACTGGCGTAGTAATCCATTCGTGTTTTCATTCAATCCGCGCTCCCATGAGTGATAAGGGTGAGCAAAATAAACAGGTACACTTAAAGCCTCTGTGATTTGCTCGTGATAAGCGAACTCTTTTCCATTGTCAGCCGTGATGCTATGAAGCGCTGACCTATATGGCCTTAATAGTTCTATCGTCGCCGCAGTGACGGCTTGTGCTGTTTTGCCTGCCACCTGAGTTGATACAGTGAATTGGGTGACCCGCTCTACAATGGTAACAAGGGCGCCTCGATGACCTTTACCTATAACGGTATCTATTTCCCAATCTCCGATACGACCTTTCTCATCAACTATTTGTGGACGTTCTTCAATGCTAACGCGATTTTTTATTTGCCCTCGGTTTGTTTTACCATGACTGCGCTTGTGATATTTCTTACCGTGTCGGCGCAGATGTAGGTATAACTCACCACCTGCTTTTTTATCTTCCCAGATATACAGATAAATGCATTCATGGCTGACAGACCGTTCACTTTCTTT
>NZ_AUTQ01000216.1 GCF_000498095.1 Pseudoalteromonas sp. TB64 | reverse complement strand
GGATAGCTTATCTGCACATATCGGTCAGCGAATTCGCTGGGCGCGAGGTATGGCACAAATATTTAGGTTAGATAATCCTTTACTTGGCAAAGGCCTTAGCATCCCTCAACGTATGTGCTATATAAATGCAATGCTGCACTTTTTATCGGGCGTACCGCGTATTGTATTCCTAACCGCTCCTCTAGCATTAATATATTTTAATGCATACATTATTTACGCACCATTTATAGCTATATTTATTTATGTAGTACCAACATTAATACAAGTTAAAGCAACAAACTCACGTATACAGGGTAAGTACCGGTATTCTTTTTGGGGCGAAGTTTATGAAACTGTTTTAGCTTGGTATATATTAAAACCAACTACAGTCGCGTTATTTAATCCTAACAAGGGTAAGTTTAATGTGACTGAAAAAGGTGGGCTAAATGATAAAGAGCACTACGACTGGGGTATCTCAAAACCGTATCTCGTATTACTTAGCGTTAACTTAATTGGTATAATATATGGTGTTTTACGCTTAATATTTGGCGATCCATCTCAAGTTGGTGTGTTAATTATAAGCATGTGTTGGGCTATTTATAATATTATAATTTTAGGCGCAGCGGTTGCTGTTGCAGCAGAAGCACGACAAGTTAGGCACTCACATAGAATAAAAGCCAACTTTCCAGCGGGTATTCGATTAGCAAATGGTCATACATTAAAAGTTAAAATTACCGATTACTCAGATAATGGTGTAGGTATTGAAACCGAACACGCTCATTTATGTAGAGTTAACGATAAAGTTGAGCTATTAATGAGCAGAGGTAATAAACAGTTTTCGTTTACAACTTATGTATGTAACACACGAAAAAAACAAATTGGTCTTACTATTAAAGACTTATCGCTCGAAAAACAAAGAGCCTTTATACAATGTACTTTTTCAAGAGCGGATGCTTGGCTTGATTGGCAAAATAACTTTAGACATGACCGTCCGTCATACAGCTTTAAAGAAGTACAAAAAACGAGTTTAAGAGGCTTTAGCAATTTATTGTTTCATGCTCCAAGACCGTTACAGCCTATTATTAAACTTTTTACTCGTTTAGTGATTTACATAAATTCATTTATTCCAAAAAAACCTATAGTGCAAAATAATTATGATCAAAAAGCTGCTTAATACACTCGTTATATTTTTGCTTATTAGCATAGCTTGGCAAACTAATGCTATAGAGCCTATGCACGATAAATCTATGTTCATCAATGGCTATCCTGAGAGCGCTCAAGTTACTAGCTTGCGTCTTGATTTTGAAGCCCTCGGATTTACTGACTATAAGTTGGATGGAATAAACAATAATTCACGTGTTGATTTCACTAACCGTATAGATAAGTTAAGTAAAAATTTAATGCTTAATTTTTCATATACAAACTCACCTTCACTTATTGCTAATGTTTCGCATTTGAAAGTGTATTTTAACGAGAGTTTAGTAACAGTATTACCTATCAATAAACACTCAAGTGTTGTTAAAAACACGGTTAATCATAACCTTGCTCTAAACTCAAAATATATCCAAGATTATAATCAAATACGTTTTGAATTAGTTGGTTACTACGATTTAACGTGCCAAGACTATTTTAGTCGTTCAATTTGGACCGAAATAAACAAATCAAGTAACATTACACTTGATGAGACATCGCTTGCTATCGATAGCCGTTTAGAATATTTACCAGAGCCATTTTTTGATAGTAAAGATTACAGCAAACTTATGCTTCCTTTTGTGTTTGCAACGACACCTAACAAAGAAACAATTGAAGCTGCTGCGACTCTTTCTAGCTGGTTTGGTGCTCAAGCTGATTGGCGCGGTGCTGACTTTCCAGTATTAATAAACAAAACACCTGAACAACACAGTGTTGTGTTTATTACTAATACGTCTAAACCAGACTTTTTAGCTGACTATCCAGATGTAGAAAAACCAACAATAGACATCATTTCTAGCCCAATTAATCGTTATAAAAAAATGCTACTTATTTTAGGTCGTGATGAAAAAGACTTAAAAACAGCAGTTAACGGCTTAGTATTTGGTCACAAAATAATGACAGGTCGAAGTGCTAGTATAGAAGGCGTTAATCAAATACCTATGCGTAAAGCTTACGATGCTCCTCGCTGGCTTAGAGGTGACCGACCGGTACATTTTAGTGAACTAACTGACTACCCAACACAACTACAAGCAAAAGGACTTAATAACGGTCCTATTAAACTAAATATTCGCTTGGCACCTGATTTATTTACATGGCGTGAAAAAGGTATTCCAATTACTTTGCAATACCGTAATACACCTGAAGACGAAACGCTTGATTCACGCTTAAATATGCTAATAAACCAAGAGTTTATTAGTGGGTTCATATTAGAAAGAAATGATTCAGCACTAAGTACAACTAAAACATTATTACCTCTAATAGCTAATAGTGATACAACTCAAAACACTGAAGATTTTTCGCTTGATGGTATTGATTTAGCAAAGCGTAATGAACTTAACTTTGATTTTCGTTTTGCAGTATTAAAAAAAGGAGAATGTGCAGTTGCTCCTCCTGGTGGTGAGTACGGTGTAATTGATGGTCACTCGAGTATTGATGCAAGTGGTTTTGATCACTACATTGCACTACCTGACTTAAATGTATTTGCAAATAGTGGTTTCCCTTTCACTAAATATGCAGACTTACAGCAAACACTTGTTGTTTTAGACAATAATCCAACACCTAAAGCAATCTCTGTATTACTTAACCTAACCGGTCACTTTGGTGCTATTACAGGCTACCCTGGTCACCGTTTAACAGTGCAGCATTTAAATGACAATATTGACTATGATGATAAAGACTTACTTGTTATTACCAAGCATAATACGACTACAAATAACGTAGACGATGGTTCACAAACTAATATTTTACTGCACAATAATCAGCGTGCTATTAAACAAGCTATTTATAATGGTGCTTATGACGATGATGACGCAGAAAAAATACAAATTAATGTGAAAAGTAGTGGTGATATGGCCGTTATAACTGGCTTTCAATCTCCATTTGATTCAGAGCGTTCAATTGTTTCATTAACAGCAACCACAAATAAGGCTTTTACTTTATTAGATAATGCCTTAATGAGTTCTGAAAGCTTAGAGCTAATTAAAGGAAGTGCTGCAATAATTAACACTCAGGGCATCAAAACCATCAAAACAGATAAACAATACTTTGTTGGTCATATACCTGTACATACACTTATTTGGTTTCACCTATCTGATCACCCATTTATATTGGCGCTACTTTCAATTTTAGTGTTGCTTTTAATCTCATTTATTTTGTGGCGATTATTGCAAGCTCTTACTTACAAACGTTTAGCTGAAGGAGATAAATAATGAAGTCTGTAATTTATGCATTATTTTTAGCACTTAACTTATCTTCCTTTGCCGCAAGTGCACAAGTTGAACAATGTGCCCCTTGGCAAGGATGGAGCACCTTTAAAAGTAACTTTATCAGTGAAGATGGTCGTGTAATTGATTTAGGAAGTAAGCAAAATATAACTACTTCTGAAGGTCAATCTTACGCTCTCTTTTTTGCCTTAGTCGCAAATGATAAAGCAATGTTTGATTTAGTACTCGATTGGACTCAAGAACACTTATCAGAAGGTGATTTAAGTACGCGGTTACCTGCATGGCAATGGGGTGAAGATAATAATAGAGTAGGTACTATTTTAGATTCAAATCCAGCATCCGACTCAGACCTTTGGATTGCATACAGCCTATCTCAAGCAGCTATTTTGTGGGACGAACGTCGTTACAGCATTTTAGCTTCAGTACTTGCACAGCGCGTTATGCGTGAAGAAACAGCTCATATTCAAGGTCTTGGCTTAACACTACTACCTGCACCATCTGGATTTGAATTTGCTAATGAACAGTATAAATTAAACCCAAGTTATTCACCGTTATTTATATTCCAACAGTTTAGCAAGCTATACCCTCATTCACCGTGGCAACAACTACACGATAGTTCAGCTAAATTAATACTAGAGACAAGTAAAAAAGGCGTCAGCCCTGATTGGATTATGTATGGAACAAATAAAGGTTTTTACTTTGATAAAAAAGTAACTGATGTTGGCAGCTATAATGCAATACGTGTTTATCTTTGGGCGAGTATGATGGCTGATGATGCTCCATATAAAAAAGATCTTGTTAAACAATTTACTCCTTTTATTGAAACGATTAAAAATCGAGGTTATGTACCATTAAATACATACTCGCAATCGGGTAAATCAGAGGATAAGGGTCCAGTTGGCTTTAATGCTGCTTTACTTCCTTTATTAGCAAGTCAAAACGATAATGCTTTAGTTATGTCTATACAGCAAAAGTTAATGGTTGATAGCTCGTTTAGTCAATCTCGTTATTACGATAGCGTACTTAATTTATTTGGTACAAGTACCTTAAATAAACGCTTTTTAATTTCAGCAGACGGAACACTGCAGCCAAAGTGGAGCTCTGAATGCCGTTAAGGGCTGCCTTAGTTTGTGCACTAACATTGAGTCCAATGTTAAGTGCCAAAACAGTAAACGACATTGATACCAAGTCGGTTGAATGGCTATTAAGCCAGATAAATATTGGTGAAGCACAGCAAAATAAAAAGCTTATTGAAGATAGCTTACAAAAGCTAGTTGCTATAGCCCCTGCCCGCATTGAAACTCAATGCGCGTTAGCACGCCATTACTTTACCAACGACGATGTTAATAAAGCAAACCAGTTACTTAGTAAAGTAGATAATGGACTTTCTAAACAGCATCCGTGTGTTAAAAAACTCAGAGTTATATCTCGGGTTGAAGGTAAAGATAAAGCACAAGTTCAGCAAGCAAAATTACTTGCTCGTGCAGGGCAATACGTACAAGCACGCCAAATATACAATTCTCTTTTTAAAGATATATACCCAACTCTTGACTACGAGCTTGAGCATTTAAGTTGGTATGCACAAGATAGTGCTCAGTGGTTAGGCGTAAAGAAAGGGTATGAAGAGCTATTAAAGCAATACGCTAATATCGGAAAAGTTGAAATAGCCTACGCACGTCACTTATTAAGACGTAAACCTAATGATAAGAAAGCCATTGATATTTTAAGTACATACGCTTCAACTTCTCATTTTAATAATGATGTAGAAAACATTTGGTTAAGCGCCCTGTCTAATATGTCTATTAGCAGCAATACCGAGCAGCAGTTTCAGCGTTATTTCACACTTTACCCTTTTAGTAGTAAAGGTGAATTACAATATCAAGATTTCAAAAAGGTTTTAAAGGATCGCCAAAAATTACTTGCCGATCCGGCTTATCAGCTTTGGGTTAAAGGTGATGCTTTACTTGAAAAAAATAAGCTCAATGCAGCTGAACCCATATTATTAAAAGCGCTTAAGGGTCGCCCTGAAGATGGCGCTATAATGCGCAGTTTAGGCACTCTTTATCTACGCTCTGGAAATAATCAAAAGTCTTACCAATACTTTACACTCGCACAAAAATTCACTGCTGATTTTGGTGAGCGTGAAACATTAAAAGATTTAGCTAAAACGGCAAAGTTTTGGCTTTATATCCGTCAAGCTAAAGATGCAATAAGTAGCAGTGAATTTAAAATAGCACAGTTAAAGCTTAATTTAGCTGATGCCTTGGAGCAAGACCCAAGCACTGTTTTATATAATAAAGGATTACTAAAGTTTTATCAGGGTCAATACTCTCAAGCAGCTAACATTTATAGAGTTGTATTAAAAAGTGATCCTCTTAATAAAAGCGCTTTATTAGGGTTATTAGAAATTGCAGAATTAGAACAAAAAGAGCAATCTCTAAAATCATTTTACAACAGTCTCTCTGCTTCACAAAAAAGCTTAATACAACCATCATATCAAGTTTCTATCAGTAGCAGTTTACGTGCAGAAGCGACTTTATATTCACAAGCTGGTGAGTTAGATAAAGCAGAAAAAACATTAAAACATGCCATTGAGTTAGCGCCAGAACAACCATGGTTATACTACGACTTAGCTTTTATTTATCAGCAAAAAGGCCTTACCAAACAAGCTCGTTCTTTGTTTAATAATGTATTGTGGCAGTTTCCTCTAGATTCATCACTACGTTATAGCCACGCGTTATTTTTACGCTCGATTGATGATTATCAAGGCGCTATTAATACTTTAAAGTTCATTCCTGTTAAAGCCAGAAACGAAGATATAATTGCCTTAGAGCAACAGTTACAGCTTAGCGAGTCACTTGCACAAAGTGAGCGTCATCTAAATACAAAAAACAAAGCGACTGCCATTTACCATCTGAGCAATCTAGAAGCTCAACCTCTAACACCAATTATGCAAGCTGAGTTATCACGCAGCTGGCATAGAATAGACGAAAAGAAACATGCTCTTAAGCTACTCGAAAAGGCACTAGTGGCTGAGCCAACTATTTCAGCATATTGGCATATGCTCTTTGGGGAATGGGTATTAGAGCAAGGTGATGAAAACTTAACAACACAATGGTTTAACCAATATATATTACCTGAAGCGGCTTCAGAGAGTGAAATCGCACAATATGTACAGCTACAAAATAGTTATATAGGTCAGTATTATAATGGAAGTGATTTGATTGCTAAGCTTAATCAGCTTGATCAAAAATATAAAAATTCACCAGCAACAACAACTGCATTGATTAATGCAAACTTAGCACTTGAACAACGCGAAGCCGCTATTATTATATACAAACAAAAAGTACAAAATAAACACGTTATTGAACCACAAGCATTAATGGCAATAGCTAAAGCTTACAGAGAGCTTGGCGATGACTTTCAAGCTAAAAAAGTAACGCAACAAGCTATTACTCAAACTACGTCTCAAGAAAACTATTTACAACGCCAAATTATGTCATCGCTAAATGAGTTTAATTTCTCTGGCGATGCTCTTTATTTAGCTGAGCAATTAGTTAATAAGTCGCCTAACGATCAAGAGCTACGTTATTTAGCGGCGCAAGTTGCAGATAAATTCAATGAAAACGAGCAAGCACAAAACTGGTATAAGCAAACGTTGTCACCTAATCAAACTTTAAGTGACAAAGAACTTTATAGCACGCTTGCTCGCGTAAACGATGATGACCCTTGGTATGTTAATGGGGCAAAAAGAGAACTAATAACACAACAAAATAAAAACCAAGCCTATATTGCAATTGGTGTTAATTTTAGTGGTCAAACTAGCACTGAAAGCGATGCAACACTTGGCGCAGGCTTAGTTCCTATAGAGGCTTATTTTCCACTTTGGCAAGGTCAGGGTTTTGTAAAGGTAGACCCAACAACTATTAGTGCTCAAACTACGCGTTTTGACGAACAATTTGCGGGTAGTCGCTATGGTCAAGGTGCTTTGTGCATATTTACTTGTCCTTTAGATGAGGTAAGTCCTGAAGCAACCGGTGTCGATATCGGATTTGGCTGGCAAAACGAAAACTGGCGCTTTGATTTAGGCACTACTCCGCTTGGCTTTTTAATTGAAGACATAGTGTGGGGTATTAATTATGCAGATAGCTTTGGTGACTTTGGATATAGCCTTGAGCTTGAGAAGCGCCCTGTTACCAGTTCGGTACTTTCATATTCTGGGTTAGAAGATGTAAGAACAGGTGAAGTTTGGGGCGGTATACGCTCCACTGGTATCACGGCTAATATTTCACATGATTTAGGTGGCGATTGGGGCTTTTGGTCAAGTGCAGACTTTCAGCTTTACAAAGGTCAGAATGTTAAAGACAACCAACGGTATCGCGTTATGGGCGGTACTTACTATCGCGTGATTAGTAATGAAGAGCGAGAGTTTACTGTCGGCGCGAGTTTATTACACTGGGCTTACAAGTATAACTTAAGTGAAGAAACATTCGGACACGGTGGTTATTACAGCCCGCAAAATTATGTAGGGTTATCTATTCCGTTAAGTTACGACGCTCGCTGGGGTAATGATTTTGTGTATCGTTTAAAAACCGGTATTTCATATTCACAAACAGACACCCAAGCAATTGACTTCTTCCCGAACGATCCTGATTTACAAAATGAAGCGTTTATCAGGCAGCTTGAAACAGGTGTAAATCCATCATTCGAAAGCGATAGCAGCTCAGGTGTTTCATATAATCTTGAAGGTAGCTTTGAATACAGAGCCACACCTCACTGGTCTTTTGGTGGCTACTTAGCAATAGATCGTTCTGATTTTTATGAACCGAATTTTGGTCAACTCTATTTACGTTATTACTTTAATCCGGTATACGGAACATTAGAGTTCCCAGGCACACCAATAATTCCTTACGCTGATTTTTAAACTATTGCACGGTGTTTATGACAACCACCGTGCAATACTTCCCCTCGCACAAAGGTCTATGTATACTAATGCGCAATTGTAGCTAGGATAAGGGTGTGACTCTTACCTGATGGTATAACAGCCATACAGCAAATCATTATCTTAGATACAAATAAATATACTGATGGTCGAGCAATTTAGCCTTTGAAAAAATTAGGCTAATTTTGCTAAAGCAAAAAATTATAAGCCCATCATAACAATAATATGAATTAGGAAGTAAATATGAGTTCAGCTCCAGATAGTGGTTGGTTTGGCCACCCTAAAGGACTTTCAACCTTGTTTTTCACTGAAATGTGGGAACGAATGAGTTATTACGGTATGCGAGCTATGCTCGTATTATTCATGACCGCAAGCTTACAAGAAGAAGGCTTAGCTTTTACTGTAGCATCTGCTGCAGCAATTTATGGTTTATACACAGGCGCAGTATACTTTTTAGGCTTACCAGGTGGTTGGCTAGCTGACCGTTTATTTGGTGGTCAGAAAGCGGTTTGGTACGGTGGTATAATTATTATGGTTGGCCATATTATTTTGGCTATTCCTCATGATTATTCATTCTTCATTGGTTTAATATTTGTAGCAACAGGTACTGGTTTACTTAAGCCAAATATAAGCGCCATGGTTGGTCAGCTATACAGCGATTCTGATGAACGTCGCGATGGCGGTTACGCTATTTATTATATGGGTATCAACTTAGGCTCTTTAATTGGTTACTACGTTTGTGGTTACTTTATGGAAAATGTAGGTTGGCACTGGGCGTTTGGTGCAGCAGCTGTTGGTATGGCTATTGGTTTAGTGCAATATAAACGTTCACTTAACAACTTACCTGAGCATAGTGCTCTACCAGCTAACCCATTAGGACCAAAAGGTACTTCGCGTGCATGGGTTGGTATTGCTGCATTCGTAATTATTGCAGCTGCAATCACTACAGCCGCAATGACTGGTGCACTCATAATTGACCCAATAACTGTTGCAGGTTACGTTGCTGTTGTATTCACTATTATCTTTTTTGTTTATTTTGGTCTTATTTATTTTAACGGTAAATTAACAGATGCTGAAAAACAAAGAATGTGGGCACTATTTTTAGTATGTATCGCATCAGCATGTTTTTGGTCTGGCTTTGAACAAGCCGGTTCATCTTTAAACTTATTTGCTCGCGATTACACTGACCGCCTTATCGGTACTTTTGAAATCCCTACAACATGGTTTCAATCATTAAATTCTTTGTTTATTATTGTTTTATCGCCATTTTTTGCAGCTCTTTGGATTAATTTATCTAAAAGCTTAGTATCGCCTAGTTATAGCGTTAAATGTGCTCTTGGTTTAATTATCATGGCATCGGGCTTTTTAGTTATGTTTATGGCGGCTCAGTATGCAGCTGAAGGTCTAAAAGTAGCGCCTTACTGGCTTGTTACCACTTACTTTTTACATACTGTGGGTGAACTTTGTTTAAGCCCTGTAGCGCTAAGTGCCGTAAGCAAGTTATCGCCTAAACGCTATACAGGTCAAATGATGGGTGTGTTTGTATTAACTTACTCTATCGGTAATATCATTGCAGGCTTACTTGCTGGTAATTTCGACCCGAATAAAGTTGAACAAATCCCTAACTTATACTTACAAATTGCATTATTTAGCATTGGTGTTGGTATTGTTTTAGTACTAATGACATTTAAAGCTAAAGTATGGGAAAAACAAGGTTTATCAAACGAATAGTTTTTTAAATTAAAAACGCCCTCCTCCCTTCATATAAAAATATATGAAGGGAAATTTACTCATTCATCTTTGTTGCTTCCTTTGTTAACTGGTATTATGTGTTAATTGATCATTGAATACATATCAGGGCAATAGTCCATGCAATCATTAACTTTTACTCAAAAGAGTTTACTTTTCTTTTTCTCATTATGTTTAACTGCCTGCGGTGGCGGTGATGATGTAACTCTAAATCCAAATGATCCCGTTGAGCCTACACCATCTCAATTGAGCATCTCTAACACCTCTGGTTTATCTGTTGTACTTGATGATGGAAATTTCGAACTCAACATTTCAGCCAATGCTGTAACAACCAATGCAGAACTCACCTTCGAAAAGTTATCTTCCGCTGAAGAGAACCAAAGTGAGAATATAGTTTCTGGTACGTATTTACTTTCACCTAGCACTATTACATTTTTTGATTCAATAACGATTACTATAAAAATACCCGAAGACTATGAATTAGGTGGTCAGCTATTTATTGCCCGTTTAAACGGTAATAGTTGGGAAACTGTTAATAACTCAATCGTGTCTGAGGGTTTTGTTAGCGCACAAGTAAGTACATTAGGCACATATGCAATACAATTACAGCGCAAGGAAGCCTTTGCTGATATTGGTCCTACATGTGATATTAATGCCACAGAGCAATCTGTTAGGTTTATTCACGTTGCAGATATGCATGCCCGCTTTGGTTACAAAGAACAACTTTTTAGTCGTATTAAGGCATATCATAAAAAAGCACTTAGCGAGTCGCCGTATACATTATTTACTGATGGCGGCGATGATTACGAAAAAGGAACTGTAGCAGAGCAAGTCTCACAAGGGCTCGCTACTGATGAAGCAATAAAAGCGATGGCTTTTGATTTGCGTGTATTAGGTAATCATGACTATGCATGGGGACCTGAAAAATTACTTGAATTTTCAAAAGACGAAAACGCGATTGTTCTTGCTAGTAATACTCGTTACGAAGGTGCTCAGGCACAAGATTTTGACGGTGTAGACTTTGCTAAAGTACAAGTAGGTTGTATTACTTTTGGTGTACTTGGTATGACGTCTGTACCATGGAATGAGCTCGACAAGCCATTCGATGACGAACCAATCCCTGATTTTATAAAACAATTTAAAATGAGTTGGAAGTGGCAACAAGTTGCACAGAGTATTGTAAGTCAATATAGAGATGATGTTGACTACATGATAATGCTGAGCCATTTAGGTAAAGGCACCGATGTTGAAATAGCAACCAATGTTACAGGCATTGATTTAGTGCTTGGTGGTCATACTCATGGCGGTGAAGAATTAGTTGAACTCGATAATGGCTCTCTAGTTATTCAACCTGATTTTTATGCTCGTGGCGTTACTGATTTAAACTTAGTTTTTAATACTACCGATAAATCATTAAATCGTTACGACTATCAAACTGTAGATACAGAAACATCTATTGAACCTGACGAAGATACTAAACAAGCTATCGATGTAATTATGGGGCGTTACGCACCTGATGCTCAAACAGAAATAGCTATTTCAGAAAACTATCCGAATGCTCAAGAGCTCGCTGAAATCACAGCTCTAGCAGCAAAGCACTCAAGTACAATTATTGCGGCACTGCTTAACCCTGAATTAGTACAAAAACGTTGGACACCAGGCACACTTACTCAAGAAGACTTTCATAAAGCATTTTATGTTGAAAGGCAGCCTTCAAACACACCAGGTTTTAATTCTTTATATCAAGTAACCGTAAGTGGCACAGACTTAAATAGTATGTTTGCCAGCCAACCAGACTGGTTTTTACTAAAGCCAGAAAATGTTCAAGCAACAACTAATTACGATGTAGCATTATTTAAAGGCGCGGCGCTTAATCCTGAATTATTTTTTAACGGTGTTACCTTTACTAATATAAAACCGATTGCCGAAGCATGGTGGCTACTTGATCAATACGCACGCTTTAGAACAACTCAGTGTCTTCACATCGATACAGATACACAACTTAATGCCTGCCAAGATGACGCGAATGTCACTATTTGGAATTTTGACGACCCAGAAAACCCATTCACTCCTGACTTTGGTCCATCTGTATTAAGCTACTTTGACCCAGAAAATGAAAACTGGGGACCAGAAGAAACAGTATACGACACAACCACAGCACTCAATATTGCAGATTTAAATGATGGTCCTTCTGGCGTTATGGCTTTTTCTCGTCATGCACCAACAGAAGGCTTATTAATTAATTTAAATACCGCAGCAAATGGTGATTTTAAAAATGAAGGCTTAGTTTCTGACTACACAATAGTTATGGATATAAACTGGCCATTAGGTACACAAGATATCTACCGCGCTATAATNCGATACAGAAAATTACGCTACAGATGATGCCGATATCTTTGCAAGCCCAGACGGCGGCTATGGCGAAGCAACCAGCAGCAGTGGTTACTTTGGTACAACAGAGCCTGATAGTTGGCACCGTGTTGCTTTTGTATTTTATACCGCACCAACAAATGGCGTATTTGAAATATACGTTGATGGTGAATTTGCAGGCGTTAAAGAAGAAGGCGAGATAAATCGCCGATGGGCACTTAATAAAACAATGCTATTACTGACTGATAACAACTACGAAGCCCGACCTGGTTATTTAAACGCATTACTTTATGCTGGTCGTGCAATGACACGTGGCGAAATAAAAAGTATGGGAAGTGCGCAGAAAAAACTTAACTATGAGCAAGCAACGCGAACACTAAATCAGACCATTGAACGTCATTACAAAACAGCCCCAGCTATTAAAACTAACTTATGGATAGAACAGAGAAACAAGTTTTTCAATTCTCATAGTGAAACTGTAAATAATTAATTACAAAAAAGGTAAGTTTTATACAAATACTGAAGAGGTTTAGATATACCTAAACCTCTTTATTAATTTAAAAATAACAATTAAAATCAATAGTATAAGATAAACATTATCGTATTATTAAAACTCTAATACACTTAAATTAATGTCATCTGTATTTCAAAAAAGCAACTTGCGTGTAACCGTCCCATTAAATTTACAAACTCGCTACGTACTAAATAACACCTCCCTCTTCCCCAAATCAAAAATCTGGTTGATTATCTACTGCAATATGACAACAACACATAATCGCAGTGCTTAATTGCGGGAGTAATAATAATGAGTGAAGTAAATAATTATTTAGGTTTAGTTGGTATCGAGTTTACCGAATACGCAACACCTGATGCTGATTACATGGATAAAGTATTTACTGATTTTGGTTTTTCAAAACTAAAAAAATTCAAAGGTAAAGACATTGTTTATTACAACCAAAACGACATTCATTTTTTATTAAATAATGAACGTGAAGGATTTTCTGCCGAATTTGCTAAAAGTCATGGTCCTGCTATTTGTTCTATGGGCTGGCGTGTTGAGAATGCAAAAAAAGCATTTGAAACCGCAGTTGAGCGCGGTGCAAAACCAGCAACCGATTCAACTCATAAAAATCTACCTTACCCTGCAATTTACGGTATTGGCGATAGCCTTATTTACTTTATTGAACAATTTGGCGACAAAGGTACTATTTACGAAAGTGATTTTGAAGACTTAGAAACGCAAAGCGTTGTTGAAGATAAAGGCTTTATCCGAATCGATCATTTAACTAATAATGTTTATAAAGGCACCATGGAAAAGTGGGCTAACTTTTATAAAGATGTATTTGGTTTTACCGAAGTACGTTACTTTGACATTAAAGGTCAAAAAACGGCGCTTATTTCGTATGCACTTAAATCACCATGTGGCACCTTCTCTATCCCTATTAATGAAGGTAAAGGTAACGATAACAATCAAATCGACGAATACCTTGGTGAGTACAACGGTCCTGGCGTTCAACATTTAGCATTTTTAACAGATGACTTAGTAGGCTCTCTTGATAAGCTTGATAAATCAACAATTGCAACGCTCGATATTATTCCTGAGTACTATGACACTATTTTTGACCGTGTACCTTGGGTTGCAGAAGACAAAGAAAAAATTCGTCAGCATCAAATACTCGTAGATAGCCAAAGTGAAAATTGCTACCTATTACAAATTTTTTCTAAAAATTTATTTGGTCCAATCTTTATAGAAATGATCCAACGCGTTGATGACGGTGGCTTTGGTGAAGGTAACTTCCAAGCATTGTTTGAATCAATCGAACGCGATCAAGAGCGTCGCGGCGTTTTATAATATATTTGAGTAGATTAAAAGCAGCGATATTCGCTGCTTTTGTCGTTTTAGTATTTAAAAAGTATTGCGCTAAGTACAAGTATGATTAAATAAATTGCACCTTGTCGCTATATTGTAAAGTCCAAAGGAAATGTAATGAGCCTAATTAACGAAACCCATAATATTAATTTAACTAGCTGGGTTGAGTCAGCTAATGTTGCAAATTGTGACTTCCCTATTCAAAACTTACCATTTGCAGAGTTTCGACTCAAAGGCACCAATGAGGCTTTTCGTGGCGGTGTTGCAATTGGAGATCAAGTAATTGACTTGGCACAACTAAGTAAACTCAATATATTAACTGGTGATGCACAAATAGCAGCAGACGCAGCAAGTGAATCAACACTAAACTCATTTATGAGCTTAGGTCAGCAATATTGGTCAGCATTGCGATTGGCGCTTTCAAAAGCTCTACGAGTAGGTTCTGGGCATCAACAAGCACTTAGCAGCACTTTTGTACATCAATCTGATATTGAATTTTCTTTGCCTTGTCGTATTGGTGACTATACCGACTTTTACACATCTATTTATCATGCAACCGCTGTGGGTCGCTTATTTCGTCCAGACAACCCGTTACTGCCAAACTATAAATGGGTTCCGATTGGTTACCATGGCCGCTCTTCATCTATTGATGTATCGGGTCAAACGTTTCATCGCCCAAAAGGTCAAACTAAAGCGCCTGATGCAGAAGCACCATCATTTGGTCCATGTAAACGTCTCGATTACGAACTAGAAATTGGTATTTATTTAGGCAAGGGTAATGCATTAGGTGATGCAATCGCTATCGAAAATGCTGAAAATCATGTGTTTGGCTTTTGTGTATTTAACGACTGGTCTGCACGGGATTTACAAGCGTGGGAATACCAACCATTGGGTCCATTTTTAGCTAAAAACTTTGCCTCAACTGTATCTCCTTGGATTGTGACAACAGAAGCATTAGCACCATATAGAACAAGTTGGACCCGTGATAAAAACGACCCGCAACCTATGGATTATTTAGAGTCAAAAGCAAACCGAGAGCAAGGTGCTTTTGATATTCAAATGGACGTTAAAATTCAAACACAAAAAATGCGCAGCGAAGGTCATAACCCAACACGTGTATCAACATCTAGCTTTAAACACTCTTATTGGACTGTCGCGCAAATGGTTACTCACCATACTGTAAATGGCTGTAACTTTATGCCAGGTGACATGCTGGGGTCTGGGACTCAATCTGGTCCAACGCATGAAGAGGCAGGTTCCCTACTTGAGCTTTCTCGTGGCGGCAAAGAAAAAATAACTCTCAGTAACGGTGAACAACGCAGCTTTTTAGAAGATGGCGACAACGTTATTATGCGTGGCTGGTGTGAAAAACAAGGATATGCACGAATTGGCTTTGGTTCAGTAGAAAGCAAAGTACTTCCAACTAAGTAACACATTTTTATAAATTAAATATACAAAGGACTGCTTTTAAAGCAGCCCTTTTTTATTAATTTTTGAACAGTTACAATTTTTTTCTGGCTTTTTAAGCTCAGATTGATATCTTAATCCGGTTAATAGCCAGTGTTTATATGCCATGTCAGTATTTATAAAGTCTTTTTATCATAAATTTTTTCCAACTCGTCAGCTACTTATACGCCAAAATGGCGAAGTTAAGCATGTTGTTTTAGCGTCTTGGTTCCAACTTCTTGTAGCATTGCTTATTTTAGTTACTTTCGCTTGGATGAGTGTTTCTAGCTTTCGTGTTTATATGCAAACTGGCAAAATTTCCGATATTGAACAAAGTCGAATAGATACGCAAACACTCTGGCAAAAAAAGGCCGATGAACAGCAACGCCTTCACTCAAAACAATTAGAACAACTTGCTATACTTGAACAAAAGCAGGTTCTTTTACAAAGTATGATCGAGTCACTCCCTGCTTCTATTAGTAAAGATTCTATTAAACTTGATGATGAACTCGAATCGCCAATTAGCGAAGATAATAATGACTTCCATGAGCCACTCATTGGCAGTGAATCAGAAAACAAACACGCAAACCTAATTACTCCAATAACATTTGCAGCAAGATCAGCCAATTTAGAAAAACAATACGAGCAAGATTTTGCGCTACTCAGTCACGAAATAGATAAACGCCATAACGTTATTTTAACGATGCTAAAAGGTGCAGGACTTGAATCGGCGTTAGAGCAGCATTTAACTCTCGACACACAAAAAACAGCTCAAGGTGGTCCACTTGATATATTTGACGAGACTAAAATCCCAAGCAATTTTTTAGCTATAGTCGACAAGCTTCTTGTATTAAATAACCTAGAAAAATTTTTAACTGAATTACCAAACACACTACCTTTAGCCAATTCCAAGTATTATGTTTCGAGCAGCTTTGGGCTTAGAAAAGATCCTATGAACAGTCACCATGCGTTTCACAAAGGTATTGATTTAGCTGGTTGGCACAAAACCGAAATATTTGCTCCAGCAGACGCTGTAGTACTTCGTGCTGGCCGTAACGGTGGTTATGGTAACTTTATAGAGCTTGAACATAAAAATGGCTTAGTAACACGATTTGGTCATTTAAATAAAATTAAAGTTAAAAAAGGTCAATTAATTACTAAAAATGATGTTATTGGCTTAATGGGCAGCACAGGAAGAAGTACCGGCACCCATTTACATTACGAAGTTTTGCTTAACGGCAAACAAGTTAATCCTCTAAAAATAACAAAGGCGCTTTCTCGTGTTCGGTAAAAAAAAGCAAACAACAAGTAACACATCTTTGAAAAGAGTGAATCATACGCCGTCTATTATTTCACAAGACGTGCGTTTAACGGGTACATTAGTTAGCCAAGGAGAAGTTCAACTTGACGGTCGAATAGATGGCGATATTAAAGCAGAGCACTTAGTTATTGGCTCAACGGGTATGGTTGAAGGCATTGTTGAAGCTAAAAGCGTTATTGTTAAAGGTAAAATTATTGGCTCTATAAATGCCGAAGAAGTAAAAGTTCAAAGCGGCGCACATGTCCACGGTGATGTATTTCACGATACGTTGAGTATTGATGCTGGCGCTATTATTGAAGGCAGTTTAAAGCAACGCTTCGAAAAAGAAGATGTTGAACTAATTAGCGAAAAATTAAAGCCGGCAAGCGAAGTAAAAGCATTATTAGAGGAAGACGACAGCAGTTTGTCTTTTGTAAATAAACAAGCTGCTGATAAAAAGCACACTACAGAGAAAAAATAAGTTATTTTTTCTCTGTTATATACATTGTAATATCTGCAGTGAAAACAAGTTCATTGCGGGTATTATAAAGTTTTACCGGTACAATTAAATCTTCTTTATCAATCCACTCATGTGGTAAATCAATTTCAGCAATCGCTGTCACATCGGTATCTACTTTAGCTAAATATTGCACTGTCATCCCTTTTGGGATCCAGCGATGTGTTTTAACGGGCACGGTGGCATCAACCATCACTCCAGCGCACAGTTCAGCTAAATTACACTGCGCAATAGCATGAATAGTTCCAATATGATTATGGACGCTGCGACGGTTTTTAACTACCGCGCTGCAATGCCCTTCTCGCAAATCAAGTACATAAGGTTTCATAGAAGCAAAGTAAGGTGCTTTAAAGCAAACGGCTTTAGTAAAAAGCCAATTTCCAAAAGGCAACCACTTAAATTTAAGCCATGTTTGTACAAGTGCAGATTTATTACTCATTAATATTTTCCGTCAACGATTACTTTTCTCAAATTAACACATCAGACCAGTTTAAAAAAGTGCATTTATGCTGTCTTTTTAGCTTAATCTAATCAAAAAATTAAAATCACACCCTATGCAGGGGTCATAAGCCCTTTCTTTTTTATGAGTGCACACCTAAAATACTCGGCAAAAGGAGACTAAATGCAAACACAGCCCGCTAAACCAAATATGACCTTGTTACTTATCTTAGGGTTACTCGTTATATTTTGCCCTATGGCAATCGATATTTATTTACCCGCTTTTCCTACCATTGCAGAGCAATTTGCAGTTACAGAACAACAAGTACAACAAACTGTTGCTATTTTTATGCTAACAGTAGGTTTGGGGCAATTAATTGCAGGTCCTCTTGCTGATAAATTTGGCAGAAAACCTGTTGCCGTTGTTGGTATTAGCTTATATGCAAGTTCAGCATTACTTGCTTACTATTCCCCTTCTTTTGAAGTATTAATGGCTGCACGCGCCCTTCAGGGCTTAGGAGCTTGTGCCACATTTGTGGTGGCATTTGCTATTGTTCGTGATAAATATGGTGCGCAGCGCAGCGGACAAATGATCACTTACCTTAATGGTATTGTGTGCTTTATTCCTGCAATGGCACCAATTTTAGGCGCGTGGCTCACTGTGCAATTTGGCTGGCGAATGAACTTTATGTTTTTAACCGTTTTTGCTGTTGTAGGGCTTATTGTCACGTTATTCTTTTTTAGAGAAACCCGCCCTGCCGATAGCCACTATCAAGGACATATTTTAGATTTACGTCGCTTTACACCGATAATTAAAACACCTGTATTTTTGTTTAATAGCTTGATTTGTATGGTCGCTATGTCGGCTATATTAGTTTATGTGACGCTTGCACCAGGTTGGATCATTACGTATTTAGGCGGCACAGTCGCCGATTTTACTTTTTGGTTTACGTTAAATGCAGTAATAAGCATTGTCGCAAGCTTTATATTACCAACGTACATAAAACGAAATAGCCAACGTGCGTTACGTGTTGGTGTTAGCTTGTTGGTTTTCTCTGGTTTGTTAATGCTTGCCCTTAGCAATATCGAAACCGCATTTGCACTTATGCTTCCTATTTTAATTGCTGCATTAGGTTTTGCATTAAGCTTAGGCTCTGCAGCAGGCATGGCACTATCAAGCTTTCCTAAACAAGCAGGAACAGCGTCTGCACTACTAGGTGCAATGCAAATGAGTGGCGCTAGCATATTAGTCGTGCTAACCCAGTTTTTAGATATGAGTACACCGTGGCTTATTGCCTTTCATTTATTATTATTAACTCCATTGTGGCTTATTTTAATGAGTAAAAAAGCGAACACGCTGCACCCAGCTAAAACCTAATGATGATTAATCCTGATTTTTTAGTCTCATTTTTACTCGCTAGCTTTTTAATGGCTGTTGCACCGGGTCCATCTAATGCATTTTTAATGGCGCAAACATTTGCCAATGGAAGAAGCGCCGGTATGCAAAGTGCTTTTGGCTTTGCATTGGGTGGCGTAATACATACTTTTTTTGCTGTAGTAGGCTTAACAGCTGTATTAAGAGCTTCACCGACGGCTTATACAGCAGTCCAATATGTTGGTGCAGCATACTTATGCTATTTGGGACTTATGATGATTAAAGGGACATTAAAACAGCCAGAATCAGTATCTAAAAGTAAGCAAACTGATAAGCCCCATGTAAGCACTAGTAAAAAAAGTAATGTAATGTTTCAGGCAATGATGACTGAAGTACTCAATCCTAAAGTTGCATTATTTTTTATTGCATTTATTCCACAGTTTGTAGATCCAACGCTTTCATCTGCCACATTTCAGCTCGCTTTTTTTGGTTTGCTTTATCCTATTTTTGCTTTTCCGATCGACTGCACGTATATTTATTTTGGCGATAAAATCGCACAATTTTTTAGACGAAATCCGAATAGTCAGCTTTGGATTGATAGGATCACCGGTATTGTATTTATTGCCCTTGCTATCAATCTATTATTTTAACTAACCTACGCTTTGGTTAAGTAATTTATTACCCAGAGTTTAGGTTAACTAATAAAAAAGAATCAGCATGGAACAAAAAAGACAATCTCTTCCCGCACAAAAAAATATCGCTTTAGTTGCTCACGATGGTAAAAAAGCAGCATTAAAACTATGGTGTGAAAAACACAAAAGCATTTTAAGTAAACATACTTTATATGGCACAGGTACTACGGGGCATTTAATCCAAAAAACCACGGGACTGGATGTAATTCAACTTTTAAGTGGTCCAATGGGCGGCGATCAACAACTAGGTGCTAAAATTGCAGAACATGAAATACATGTTTTAATATTTTTTTGGGACCCATTAGCATCGCAACCTCACGACCCTGATGTTAAAGCATTGCTGCGCTTAGCAGCTGTTTGGAATATTCCGGTGGCGTGTAATGAAGTCAGTGCAGATATGTTGTTAAGCTCACCGCTTATGGACGTAGAACTTGAACGTACATTGCCAGATTACGAAAAATATCTCGCAACCCGACAAATAGATCTTTAAACCTGAGTATCATTCAGGTTATTTATAAAGCATGCTGGCCCATTTAGTCAGGCCAGCAGTTACACTACCAAAGTGATCTCCGTTAACCATTTTTATATCACCTAAATGTTTACTCAACGCAGCTTTAATTAATGGTGATTGCGCGCTGCCACCGGTTAAATAAATAACGTCTGGCGTTGTTGCAGCATCACTAATAGCTTGCTTGGCAAGCGTTACTATTTGGCTAATACTACTCTCTACTGCAACAGATAAATCATGCACTGATAAGTTTTTATAAAGGTCTGTATCTAAAAAGCTTAAATCACAGTTAAATTCGTTCGCTGACGAAAGTGCAATTTTTGCGGCTTCGCCTTGCTGTACTAACTGATGACCTTGTTTATTTTGCTGTAAATGTATTAAACGCTTATAAAGATCAGGTGCACTTACATCTCGTAATTGTGCGCTTAACTCACGAGCATGGTTTGCACTATAAAACTGACTTTGTAGATTTACGTCATTAATTTTACACGCTTGCCAAAATGCTTGGTTTGGTAATGGAAGCCCTGATTTAAACGTGCTACCTAAGCCCAACAGTGGCATTAATCCATGGTAGCTCAATGCAATATCTAAATCATTACCACCAACACGTTTACCACTGTGCGCTAAAAAGTCTGCATCGCGCTCACTGTTACCTCTAAAGCTTGGTCCCATTTGCACAAACGAGCAGTCACTCGTACCACCGCCTANCTTTCGTAATCTATACCGGCGGCTAGTGGTTCATATAAAAATGCCACATCTTTAAAACCAGCGCGTTTAGCTGCACGCTCTAAAATACCAACGGCTTGCTGATTTGACTGCTCACCACCAACAGCCTGAAAGTTAACCGGGCGACCAATCACTGTTTGCGTAAGAGATTGACCTAAAGAGTGCTCTGCACGTTGCTTTATTTTTAAGATCATCGCCGTAGCAATGTCTTCAAAAAAGTTAATTTGACCTTGCTTTAAGCCAGTCGCGCCAAAAAATGATTTAGGGGACTTAACAAAATAACCTTCTTCAGGAAACTGCACATATTCGCTAATCGCTTCACGACCAATAAATAGGGTTTCGTCTGAAGGGTGTAAATCAAGATCTGATTTAATACGAGGAAGTGTATTTAAAAGCGCTTGGCGCTGAATTTTAAATTCATGTTCGTCAGCAGTGCCTTGTAGATGCTTAGCAACAAAGTCAACTACCAACGCACTGTGATGAGTGTAAAGCGTAGAAGGTAAGTAATGTTTTCCTTGCTCTAATGGCACTAATTGAACGTTGCCCTCGTTCATAACACCCATAGCACAATTAGAACTACCGTAATCAAAACCTACAAACATACTTCACCACGCATTACCAAAAAGGTCGCGTAATTTAGCACACTTTGTAAAAGTTTCAAACGCTATAAACCAGCCCTTACGCGTAAATAACTCGCAAAACGCGGTAATCCATTTTTTGTTAAGCCATGATATCGGTACGTAACGACACTTCCTATTGGAGGCGGGCTCCTTCTGTCATCATCATTAAACCCTGTACCAATTGAAAATATAACTCCCTCTGGTGTTTTTACTCTAAGCGCGCCAAGCATATCTTGATATTTTCCTTTCCCTGGTAAATATGCAATCACAACGGCTTCCGCATCTAAATATGGTTTCAACTTTAACAACTCATTACTACGTCCACTGGTATGTTTAGCGCTTGCAAGATGTAGCATTACACCCTCCCCACCTTGCTTGGTTATGCTCTCAAAGTAATCTGTTAATAACTGATTATTGATAAAACGATACTGCTTAACCGCTTTTATATGTGGCGAGTTTAAATTAGTAATAAGTTTATTGTAGTTTTCGTAGCGAATGCTAAAAGGAAGATTTGTATCGGGCATATCAAACACCTGATAAGTAACACTTTGCCAATCATGATTGTTCGGGATTTTAGTCCTTACAATACCACTGAGTGATGCAAAATCGTTTTGCTTAGTCCACAGCTCGCCATCTAGCCACACATTAGGTAGTACAGCGGTAAACCAGCTTGGTGCATTAATAGTATTCCCTTTTCGGGTTACTAAGTGTGTACCTGTCCAAATAGCTCTAACACCATCAAACTTTTCACTAACCAAGTATTTGCTTACATCGTGATGCTTAGTTTCATCATAAACTTTAGCTAATAATACGCTTGGTTGCGCAGCACTTAAAAGTTGCGAAAAAAAGAGTGTTGCAATTAAAACGATTAATTTTATAACAGGCATTTACGCATCCAAGCTGAACAAAAGTGTTTTAAACTATAGTTGAGATTGCACCCATTGCCAAAATTCATCTAAGTTGTTCATGCGATACGTAGCCTGACTAAAATCATGTTCTTGGGTGTGGCTATTAGCAATTGCCACCACACGTAAAAATGCATTATTTGCAGCTGTTACACCTGTAAATGTATCCTCTACTGCAATTGCATTATCAGCCACTGTATTTATCTGCTCAAGTGCTAGTAAATAAGGATCCCCAGCTGGTTTGGGATTAACTACATCATCTTTTGTTACAACGGTATCAAATAACTCATAAAAACCTAAACCTTTAAGAATCGGCAAAGCCTCGCTACGTGCACTGCCTGTTACCAAAGCAATTTTGAGCCCGCTATTTTTTACCGCTTTTAAGGTTTGCTCAGTAAATGGCATGAGTGGCGGTAAGTTTGTTTTTACATATTCGCTAAACAAGCGATATTTTTCATCAGCTAAATAAGCAGCGCTAACAGACAAGTTATGCTCGTTCTTAATCTCAATAGCGGCTTCTAAAGTAGGACGACCTGAAAAGCGCTGACAAAATATATCTTCTGTATAGCTCACATTATATGGTGAAAGTACCTTATTCCAACACACAAAGTGCATAACTTCTGAGTCAACTAATGTGCCATCCATATCAAACAATACTGCTTCTAAAGTCATCCTCATTCCTTATTTAAACTAAATTTAAGTAACTTGATTATTGAATAATAAATATCTTAACCAACATTCAGATTAAGTAATAAAAAAGGCGCCTTAAGCACCTTTTTATTTAATTACAGTTATTCACTCAAACCTGCAGGTGGCTCGCCTGTGGCTTCTTCACCGGTTTCAACATCAACAAGCTCATACCCACGAGCTTTGCGCATAACTTTAAGTACTGGCTTTTCAAACGCTGTTTTTAAACGTTCCGAGTCATCTTTTAACCCATCAAGCGTAGTACCAAAAGGTGCAGCGCCGGTTTCTGACCAGTTAGTTACTTTACCATTAAGGTTATATTCTACTTCGTGTATTTGATACTGCGCAGCTTCATCTTTAGTTGCTTCACAATAAATAACACGGTAATTCCAAAATCCAACCATTTTCTTACCTCATTAAATTAATTAACGCTACTTTACCAGCTTTATAAAAACATAAAAGCCTGCACAAGGCAGGCTTTTAAAATTAAATGTAATTTAAAGTTAAATTATCTTATTAGAAAAATCTAACTTTAAATTCAGCGCCTACGTAGCGTTCTTCGTTAACAATACCTGTATTGTTATTAAAATCAACAGCACCAATAACTTGTTGCTCGTCGAATAAGTTACGAACAAAAGCAGCTACTTCGTATTCGTAATCACCTTCAGACCATGTGTAACCGGTACGAAGACCCGTTTCAATAAGCTCTTTACCTTCAAATTCTACTGATTCGTAAAGGAACATATTGATTTTACTGCGGTAAGAAAGATCACCGCTAGCAAAGAAGTTACCATCAGCTAATTCTTTAGTGTAGCGAAGAGTAAAGTTAGAGATCCACTCAGGAGCATGCGGTAAACTGTTGCCATCAAGTACAGCAAGTCCTGAAGCATTAATAGGGTCAGTTACTGTACATTGTGCACAAACAGCTACGGCTAAATCGTTATCTTTAATTTCAGTCTTGTTGTAGCTTAAGTTAAATGTAGCATTAAACTCATCGCTCAATACCCACTGACTGTCTATTTCAAAGCCATAACCAGTTGTTTTATCAGCATTAACCAAACGGTTAAAGTTAGCACCGCCACCAACAGCAGTAAGTTGCTGGTCGTCCATTGTGTAATAAAATACAGTTGCGTTAATACGACCTTGACCGTCTAGCACGTCTGATTTAATACCCGTTTCGTATGAAGTAACTGTTTCTGATTCAGCAGTTGTTACGTCATCACCAAACAAAATACGACCTTGTAAACTAGGAGCGCGGAAGCTATTTGCTACACGACCGTACCAGTTAACATCATCATTTACTTTATAGTTTGCAGATAAATCCCAGCTAACATGATCATCACTTACATCACGTTCTACAAGTAAAGCTCCGCCACCAATTGGGCTAAGAGTACGGTTTGCTACAAAATCTTTATCGTCATCAGAATAACGAAGACCAGCTGTTACTTTAAGCTTTTCAGTAAAAGTATAATCAACAGAGCCAAACACAGCCCAAGCAGTTGTATCTTGTTGTTGACGTACAAAACCATCTAACTCACCAGCAGGTGACGAAAATGTATTGTAGCTGTAGTTTTCAATTGTTAGCTCTTCATCAAAGTAAAATACACCAACTTGATAATTTAAATCACCATCGAAGTTACTAGATAAACGTAGCTCTTGCGTTAACTGGTCATGATCTGGAATACCATCAGCACTTTCTGAAGCAAATGGGATTATACCAGGTCCTTGAAAGTTACCGTCATCAATAAATGCTGCACCGTAACCGCCGTCGATATCAGCGCGAGAATATATTTCAGCACTTTCCCATGCAGAAATTGAAGTGATTGTGTGGTTTTTAAGTTCCCACTCAAGCTTTAAGCTTGCACCTTCAGATTCTACTTGTTGAGTAGAACGTGATGCTGCATCTTGAAAAACAACATCGTTTTCAAAGTTATCTACTAAATCATTGGTGCCGGTTTTAATTACGTTTGCACGAAACGCAATAGGCGAGCCATCTAAATCACGTGTGTGATAGTTTAATAAAGCAGTAAAATCATCGCCTTCGTATAAAAACTGAACGCGCGCTGCTTTTTCAGTGTAACCACCTTGCTCATCTTTAGCTTCAAAGCCAGGAGCTTGGTTATCAATGTAATCGTCTTTATCTTGCCATAGTAATGAAACACGGGCAGATAAACGGTCAGTAAGAGCACCACCTACAGCGCCACTTGTATCAACAGCGCCACGGCTACCGTATGAAACAGAGCCATAGCCATCAAACTCTTGACTTGGTTTAACAGAATCAAACTTAACAAGACCAGCTGGCGTGTTACGACCAAATAAAGTTCCCTGTGGTCCACGTAATACTTCTACGCGTTCAACATCAAAAACTGGGAAACCTTTTAAAATTGCATTTTCTTGAACTACTTCATCAACAACAAGTGATACAGGTTGTGATGCATTCAAATCGAAATCGGTATTACCTAAACCACGAACATAAAAGCGTGGGAATGAACGACCAAATGAAGACTCAATAGATAAACTTGGGATTTTCGCATTCAAAAAGCGAATATCCATACCTGCAGAGCTGTACGCGTCAAGGTTATCGCCTTGTAATGCAGATACTGCTACTGGTACTTCTTGAGCGTTTTCTACACGTTTACGAGCTGTTACCTGAATAACTTCTAGTTGGTTACTTTTTTTAGCGACTTCTTCAGCAGCTAAAGAAGAAAATGAAGTACCTGCTACTGCAGAGAACAACGTTGCATTGATTAGGGTGGCTAACGTAGATCTTTTCATTGCTTTCATGTTGGGTTTAACCTTTTTTGTGCACTCTTGTTCAACGGTTTTTTGTGTTGCGCGACTTAATACCTTGAAGGTAAGTTGCGGGCTCGTTCAATTTTTCGCGTCTTGCTATATGCTGCGCGGACCTTATTACCGAGAGTACAAAAACGATGTTATAAGGCTGAACGAACGATGAAGATTATACCACTGTGTGACAATTTTACTGCATAAAGATGTGCAAAAAAGTAAACTTTTTTGCAACATTTAACTACACGTTAGCCTATTTTTATACATTTTAAGGCATAAAACACCCAAATAGAGGACATATGTCCTTACTAAAAAAACACCTAATAAAGTAGCAACTTTAACTTTAATAACAAAAACCCAAAACAGAAACGCCCTCATAAAAACAAAAAGCCACACGTGGCAGCTTTATTATTTTAAATAATTAATCGTTTTTATTTGGTGCGTTTAAATGCTATCTCACCATCTATATGAATATCGCGCTGAGGAAAAGCAATAACAACATCATGTTTTTCAAATACAGCATAAATACTAAAGCGAATATCACTACGCACTTTTCTAAGCATTGTTTCAGACTCTGCACATACCCAAAAAATAGCATTAAATACAAGTGAGCTGTCAGCAAAGTCATCAAATAACACTGACGACTTTGGATTAACTAATATAGATTCATGGTCATCAAGTACTTGTTGTATTAACTTTTTAACAAGTAATACGTCTGATCCATAGGCAACACCTACACTGACCGATGATCGGGCATTGCCATCAATTAATGTCCAGTTTGTTACTGTGTTTTCTAGTAGTTGGCTGTTAGGTATAAGCATATGTACACCATCGTTTCGGCGAATGCGTGTTGAACGTGTATTTATTGTTTCTACCACACCTTTTGCATTACCTACTTCTAAAAAGTCACCTATACGTATTGGGCGCTCCCACATTAATATCCAGCCACTAATAAAATTATTAATAATATTTTGCGCGCCAAAGCCAACACCAATGGCAATAGCACCCGATACAAATGCAAATGCAGTAACGGGAATACTGAGCACTTCTAGTGAGGTGAAAACCAAAATAGCGATACTAATAATAAAATAAATACGCGTAAATAAATGTACGGCATCTTGGCTTAGTTTTTTTGCCAGTAAGGTTCTTTTTATTAACTTACCTATGCGCGTAACAACAAACCAAATGGCAAAGAGTATTAAAGGTATTTTAATAATTTTGGCTACGGTTATATGTATATCGCTGTAACTAAATACAACAAAGGCAAGAATTTGGTTTATTTGTTCTAACGTCATTTATTTTTCCAAACAAGCAAGGAGCGCTTTAAAATTAAATCGCTTTAAGTGAAATAGGTTCAGTGTTAGGTAAGTTTAACCGTCATAATATAACTAAAACGCGAAGTTAATAAGTTCAATATGTACTTTATATACAATTTATTAACTAACTATTGCAACAAGTGCTATATATGTAGTTAAAGAGCACTGGAGGTTACTATGTCACAACTTACTTTAAATCAACGACTAGCCACTCTACAACCGCAAGTAGATCTAAATTTATTTGAGAGTAGCCTAGATTATCGCAACAGAATTTTATGCTTACTTGCCCAGCAAGAGCAAACATTAGCTACTATTAATAAAGAATTTGGACAGCAGCAACCAACGAGCTTTGGCGCTGAAAAAAGATTTGTTCTTGGCTACAATTAAAATTCTCGATACACTAATTATTCCCTTTTTATATATCTAGAGTAGCTCAAAGGATGTTTTTAGAGCTACTTTACCTACCTTAATGTTAATTATTAGCTAATTTGCGTTCAAATCCCCCTTAATACCGATAAACTTTATTGTATATAAATCAAAATTTGGTAAGTTAACTGGGTTTTTCGACTCGCAAAGCCTATTTCGGCTAATTTTCCTATGGAGTTATTATGCGTAAAACCCTGATCGCCACTACTATAGCTAGTGCACTAATACTATCGGCCTGTTCAACAACTGAAACAAAAGACACGGCAAAAGAGAGCGCAGCTCAAGTACAAGATATGAACGCAGACAATGTTTTATTTAAACCAAGCCCATTACAATACATGGCACCAGAGTTTGATAAGTTTGGTACAAAAGATTACGAAGCAGCGTTTGATGCTGGTATTGCACAGCACACAGCACAAGTAAAAACGATTGCTAATAACCCTGCTCCTGCAACATTTGAAAACACATTAGTTAAAATGGAGTTGTCAGGGGAGCTATTAAATCGCGTATCGGCTGCTTTTTATAACTTATCTGGTTTGATTTCAGATGACGAATACCAACGTATAAGCAAAAAAATGGCACCTGTGTTATCTGCTCACTCAGATGATATTTACTTAAACGGTGAATTATTTAAGCGCGTACAAACAATTTACGACAACCAAGATAAATTGAACGCTGAAGATCAACGCCTAGTTGATTTTTACTACAAGCAGTTTGTAAACGCCGGTGCTAAATTAAACGACGCTGAAAAAGCTAAAATGCGTGAAATCAACTCGGAGCTAGCTCAGCTATCTACTGCGTTTTCACAAAACATTTTAAAATCGTTTAAAGAAGACGTTATTGTAGTTACTGATAAAAGCGAATTAGCGGGTCTTTCTGAAGGTGAAATTGCAGGACTTGCAGCTTCAGCTAAAAAAGCAGGCAAAGACGGCTACATGATTACTTTGGTAAATACAACGCAACAGCCAATTTTAAGCAGCCTTGAAAACCGCGATCTACGTGAGCGTATTTTTAAAGCATCTGCAAACCGTGCTGCAAAAACAAATGGTCCTATTATTATTAAAGAGACCAACTTACGCGCTCAAAAAGCAGAGCTTTTAGGTTATAAAGATTGGGCCTCTTATGTAATGACGTCGCGTATGGCGCAAACAACTGAAAACGTTTATGGCATCCTTGATGACCTTGCGCCAAAAGCAGTTGAAAAAGCAAAAGTAGAAGCAGCCGCTATCCAAAAAGTAATTAACGATTCAGGCGAAAGCTTTGAGCTTAAACCATGGGATTGGACTTTTTATGCTGAAAAAGTACGTGCAGAAAAGTACAACCTAGACCCAGCACTTGTTAAACCATACTTTGAAATGCAATCGGTTATTCACGATGGTTTATTTTTTGCGATGAACAAGCTGTACGGTATTACGTTTAAAGAACGTAAAGACCTGCCTGTTTATCATGAAGATGTAACAGCATACGAAGTATTTAACGCTGACGGCAGCGCTATTGGCTTATTTTATATGGACCCATATGCACGCGAAGGTAAGCGTGGTGGTGCATGGATGAGCGCATATGTTAGCGAAAGTGGTCTAAAAGGCACTAAGCCTGTTATTTACAATGCGCAAAACATTCCAAAACCTGCTGCAGGCGAGCCAACGTTAATGACGTTTGACGAAGTGTCTACAATGTTCCATGAATTTGGTCATGCTGCACACGGTTTATTCTCAGATGTTAAATACCCAAGCCTAGCGGGTACTGCAACGGCACGCGACTTTGTTGAGTTTCCGTCGCAAGCAAATGAAGATTGGATGATTGAACCAACGGTTCTTGCTAACTACGCTAAGCATTACAAAACAGGTGAGCCAATTCCAAAAGCTTTACTTAATAAAGTACTTGAATCGCAAAAATTCAATCAAGGTTACGGCACTACTGAGTATTTAGCTGCGGCACTACTTGATATGGAATGGCATTCATTTGGCTCTGATGAAAAAATTACTGACGTTCAAAAGTTTGAGCAAGACGCGCTAGAAAAACACGGTATTGCTTACTACCCTGTTCCACCGCGTTACAAATCAAACTTCTTTAGCCACACATTTGCTGGTGGTTATTCAGCGGGTTACTACGCGTACCTTTGGACTGAAGTGTTTGCAGCAGACGCCTTTGCACATATGGAAAACAACGGCGGCTTAACACGTAAAAATGGTGATAAGTTCCGTAAAGAAATCCTATCAAAAGGTAATAGCCGCGACTTAATGCAAAGTTACATTGAGTTTAGAGGTCAAAAACCAACGACCGACGCACTACTTAAGCGCCGTGGTTTGGTTGAGTAATCAATAAACTAATTTATTGATGTACTAATTTATAAAAGCCCGCTTGCGGGCTTTTATTGTTTATACATTAATTTATAAAAGATAAACTGCTGTCATTAATAATTTAAAGACGACGGTTATGCGGTACTTATTTGCGGTTACCCTACTTTGGGCATTTTCATTTAGTTTAATTGGCGTGTATTTAGCGGGTCAGGTTGATGCATGGTTTAGTGTGTTAATTCGCATAGCACTAGCCACTCTCGTATTTTTACCCTTTTTAAAGTTTAAACAAACGCCTAAACCTTTAGCCTTAAAGCTTATGTTGATTGGTGCCATACAACTTGGTGCTATGTATAGCTTTTACTACCACTCCTTTTTATTTTTAAGCGTCCCCGAAGTACTATTATTTACAGTAATGACCCCTATCTACATTACCTTATTAAACGATGCGCTTGAAAAAAAGTTTAATCCACGGTTTTTTATAGTTGCACTTATTGCTGTTTTTGGCGCAGTTGCAATTCGTTATGAGGACTTAAACAACAACTTTTTAATCGGCTTATTACTCGTACAGGCTGCCAATATTTGTTTTGCAACAGGGCAAGTTACTTACAAACGTTTAATGGTAAATAATACACTTGACGATAAAGCGATATTTGGTTGGTTTTTTATTGGGGCGTTAATTGTTGCTATTGTATGCTACGTTTTATTTGGTGATGCAAGCAAACTCCCAAGTACATCTACCCAGTGGGGCGTGCTTATTTATTTAGGTATTATTGCCTCTGGTCTTGGCTATTTTGCATGGAATAAAGGCGCAACGCTTGTAAATGTAGGTGCCTTGGCAGTCATGAATAACCTTCTCATTCCGGCTGGTATTATTATTAATGTACTTATTTGGAACCGAGACGCTGACATAGTCAGGTTAAGTATTGGAGCTGGCATAATGTTAGGCGCCTTGTTAGTGAATCAAGTTATTAATAAAAAAGTAAATTAATACGTTTGTAGCTAAATTGTCATTAATAATCATTAAGGTAGTACAAATTTTACTTTTTAAGGATAAACAATGAAACGTATTACCTTACTTACAAGCTGTATATTGTTAGCCATACTTGCTGGCTGCGACGACGATGTAGAAATAGTAGAAAAAGAAGTGGTTGTTACCAGCACAGAAGTTGAGATTGTTGAAGTGCCTACGCCTATTATTGTAGAGGTACCAAGTGGTGATGCGCCAGATATTCAACTAGGCACTCGTCCTTATTATTTAGTAGATGATATGAGCGACAGCAACTTAAAAACACAATTAGAATCTTGTAGTGAAGGTCCTTTTTACCGTACCGACTTTTCTATTGGTCATCGCGGTGCATCAATGCAATACCCCGAGCATACTAAAGAAGCCTATATTGCTGCAGCCAGAATGGGCGCAGGCATTGTTGAATGCGATGTTACATTTACAAACGATAAAGAACTAGTATGTCGCCATTCTCAATGCGACTTACACACCACAACTAATATTTTAGCCATTCCTGAGCTTGCAGCTAAATGCAGTGTGCCATTTACACCCGCAGACCCTACTAATGGTATTGCTGCGTCAGCTAAATGCTGTACCAGTGATATAAGCTTAGCGGAATTTTTAACCCTTGAAGGTAAAATGGATGGTGCAAACACCAATGCAACTACCGTTGTTGATTACATGGATGGTACACCAAATTGGCGCACTGATTTATATGCCACCAATGGCACATTAATGACCCATAAACAAAGCATTGCACTGTTTAATGGGATGGGGGTAAAAATGACCCCAGAACTTAAATCGCCACAAGTAAGCATGCCATTTGATGGAATGACGCAAGAGCAATATGCGCAAAAAATGCTAGACGAGTACACACAAATGGGCGTGCCAGCTTCAAAAGTTTATCCGCAATCGTTTAACCTTGATGACGTAAAATACTGGATTAACACTAACCCTGACTTTGCAGATAAAAGCGTATACCTTGATGGTCGCGATAGTGAAGCCGGATTTGATCCAAGTAACCCACAAACATGGCAACCTGGTATGGATGAACTTGTGGCTGACGGCGTTAAAATTTTAGCCCCTCCTATTTGGATGATGCTAACAATAGATAACGAAAATAATATCGTGCCATCACAATACGCAATTGACGCAAAAGCAGCAGGTTTAGAGCTTATTGCATGGAGCCTTGAGCGCTCAGGTCCGCTTAATGAAGGCGGTGGATATTACTATCAATCAATTGCTGATGTTATAGATAACGATGGCGATATGATGACAGTCGTTGATGTGCTCGCAAAAGACGTGGGGGTAATGGCTATATTTTCAGATTGGCCGGCTACCGTAAGTTATTACGCTAGTTGTAATAAAATGCCTGCAAGTATTTAAATACTCGACAACAAAAGTCGTTTATTTTATCGCGCTCAGTTACCATATCATTATATATAATTTTATTTAACTGAGCGCTTTTATGATAATTCAACAACATAACGCAGACTTGCCAACACCTACAGGTTTAATGCGAACAACCGTATATCGCCCTCAGGCGCAAGGGCAATTCCCTGCTATTATTTTTTATTCTGAAATTTTTCAGCAAACTGCACCTATTGCTCGCAGTGCAGCTATTTTAGCAAGCCATGGTTTTGTAGTGTTCGTACCGGAAGTATTTCACGAGTTAAATCCTATGGGCACTGTGCTTGCTTACGACGATGCAGGTAAAGATAAAGGCAATGCAGATAAGTGGGCAAAACCACTTGAGCATCATGATAGCGACACGCAAACCATGATCGACTTTATAAAGCAGCAGCATTATTGCACAGGTACAGTGGGCGCCATGGGCGTATGTATTGGCGGGCATTTAGCTTACAGAGCGGCGCTTAACCCTGAAATTAAAGCGGCTTTTTGCTTATACGCGACTGATATTCACAGCGACACATTACCGGCAAAATCAGGTAATAACTCATTTGAACGCATGGCTGATATACAAGGCGAAATTCACTTTATATGGGGTAAACAAGACCCGCATGTGCCACAAGAAGGTCGCACTAAAATATACCAGCAATGCGTAAGCACTGGCATTAATTACCAATGGCAAGAAGTTAATGCCCAGCATGCCTTTATGCGTGATGAAGGTGAGCGATACGATGCAGCCCTTGCAATTAATATGTATCAACAAGCGGTTGCATTATTTAGCCGAACTTTATAAGTGTTTTATAAATATTTAAAAAGCGAAAATAATTAAACGCTTTTCAGCATACCCAAGGCGGTATGCTGTTTTACAAAATATGCTTTTAAGTAATCAATAAATAACCGTAGCTTTTTAGAACCCGCAGCTCCTGGTGGAAATACTCCGTACAGTTCAATATCTTTGCTTTTATAATCATCTAATATTATTTCAAGCAGCCCAGCTTGTACTTTAGGCCACGCATCGTAAAGCGGAATACGCCCAATGCCATGCCCTGCTTCTACAAAGGCAGTACGTGCAGCTGCGTTATTGGTACTTAACCCTCCTTGCATTATAATGTCGTGTTTTTTACCATCTTTTGAAAGTGTTAACGTTTTACTTCCTAGCTGATAAACCACCCATTGATGATCTGCCAATTCTAAAGGTGTTTTAGGTTTACCAAAATGTGTAAAGTAATCCGGCGCGCCACAAATACAAGTGCTCATTGTAGTAAGCTTGGTTGCTTGCAAGTTGGAGTCACTCAGTGCCACGCCCCTAATTGCAAAATCGAACCCATTTTTAATAATATCAACCACATCGTCAGTAAGCTGTAAGTCTATTTGAATTTTAGGGTATTGGCGCTTAAACGTATTTATTGCGGGCACAATTAGCTGCATTCCCACATTTACAGGGCAGCTAATTTTAAGTAAACCTTGTGGCTCACTCTTTATATTTTCTATTTGCTGATTAGCTGCATTAGCTTGTTCGGTAATTATTCTACAACGCTCATAATAAGCAATACCCGCTTCAGTCAGCGCCATTGTGCGAGTTGAGCGATTTAATAAAGTGACTTCAAGCTGGGTTTCTAACTTTTTTAAATGATAACTTGCTACGGCTCGCGTAAATCCTAACTGTTTAGCGGCAGCGGTTAAGCTGCCCTGCTCTACAATTTGCGCAAATACAACCATGCTCTTTAACTGCTCAAACGACACCTTCATATGTGCTCCGTAGCGTGTTTTAAATTCAACCCCTCTATTGTATCAATTATTAAACCAATAAAGTTAAATTTATCATCGTTGTTTAAAGCTCTGTTAGTGCATATAGTAGTTGGTAAGCAAGATAAACTAATTCAAATCATCAGAAGGAATATATTCAATGTCTAAAAAAATACTTATGGTTCTTACATCTCACGCAGAACTTGGTAACACTGGCGAAAAAACAGGTTTTTGGGTAGAAGAATTTGCAGCCCCTTATTATGCATTTGTTGATGCAGGCGTTGAAGTAACATTAGCGTCTCCAGCTGGCGGTCAACCACCAATTGATCCGACAAGTACACTTGTCGATTTTCAAACAGATGCAACTAAACGTTACGACGCCGATAGCGCAGCACAAACACTTATGGCAAACACTAAAGTGTTGAGTGAAGTGAAATCTAGCGATTTTGACGCTGTATTTTACCCAGGCGGTCACGGTCCATTATGGGACTTAGTTGATAACACTGATTCAATTTCGCTTATCGAAAGCTTTATTAAAGAGCAAAAGCCCGTTGCTGCGGTATGCCATGCAAGTGCTGCATTTTTAAATGTTAAAGATACAGACGGCAATGCATTAGTAGCTGGTAAAAAAGTAACCGGCTTTACTAACTCTGAAGAAGCTGCAGTGCAACTTACCGATATCGTGCCATTTTTAGTTGAAGACGAACTAATTAAAAAAGGTGGTGATTATCAAAAAACTGACGACTGGGGCGTATTAGCACTAGAAGACGGTTTAGTTATTACAGGTCAAAACCCTGCAAGTTCAGAACTAGCAGCTAAAAAACTATTAACTAAGTTAGGTTAATAGCGATTATTTACCCCAATTTTGGATAATAAATATCTTAACCAAAGTTCAGGTTAATTAGTAAAATTAGCACAGCTTTCATGCTGTGCTTTTTTAATTGCTTTTCATTACCAAGTACAATTCCTATACTGGCTACTCTTAAAGTCAATTAGGATGATTATATGGCAGCTAAGCCAACCACACAGTTATTACTAACCAGCACACGCTTTGCAATTTTTAGCGTTGTTACTATTTGCTTTGTTTTGCAGATAATTAATAGTCTTCCCGGCATTAATCTCAATAGCTTGGGTATTTATCCGCGTAGCATTCAAGGCTTAATTGGTATTTTATGTGCACCATTTTTACATGGCAGCTGGTGGCATTTTGCCAGCAATATGATTCCTTTTGTGGTGTTAAGCTGGCTAATTTGCCAGTACAGCGTAAAACGCTTTTATAACATATTTATTTTTACAGCTTTAGTTGGTGGGCTGTTGGTGTGGATGTTTGGTCGCAGTAATATCCATGTTGGCTTAAGCGGTGTTATATATGGTTTATGGGGTTTTATACTGTGCTACGGCGTAGTTAGGCGTTCACTAAAATCCATTATTATTGCCGTGGTTGTAGCAGTCCTTTATAGCGGTTTTATTTGGGGTGTATTACCACAACGTTTTCATATTTCATTTGAAAGTCACTTGTTTGGTGCCTTAAGTGGATTATTTTTAGGCTACAAACTTGCAAAAGCCGACAAGCTAAAAGGTCGATAAATTAAATATTAAAAAAACACCTTTAATTAAATTTTTATGACCACACTTATTACTTATATCAATAGCATTAAATAAGTGAGCTATTATAGCGCAAATAAAATAGCACAATAACAAGGCGAAAATTATTCATATAGTTGTGCTATATAAATAATTTTTAATGCAGTTAGTGAGTTATTTAATGCAATAGAATGCTCATGTTTTTAATAAAATTGGTATTATCGCATTTATATGTATTTCATCTAACAGAGGTTATTTATGAGTGATCAAAACGAATACACGCCCCCAAAAGTATGGACGTGGGAAAGTGAAAGTGGTGGCAAATTTGCCAGTATTAATCGCCCAATTGCTGGCGCCACTCATGACAAAACCTTATCAATTGGCAAGCACGCATTTCAACTTTACTCTCTTGCAACGCCAAATGGTCAAAAAGCCACTATCATGTTTGAAGAGCTTCTTCAGCTTGGCTGCACCGATGCCGATTACGATGCGTACCTTATAAATATTGGTGATGGCGATCAATTTGGATCCGACTTTGTAGATATTAATCCTAATTCAAAAATCCCTGCGTTAATGGATCATTCAACAACGCCACCTACTCGTATTTTTGAATCAGGTTCTATTTTGCAGTATTTAGCTGAAAAATTTGACGTACTTATACCTAAAGATCTAAAAGCTAAAACAGAATGCCGTAATTGGTTATTTTGGCAAATGGGTTCGGCTCCTTATTTAGGAGGGGGCTTTGGGCATTTTTATAGCTATGCACCAAGTAAAATGCAATACCCAATTGATCGTTTTACCATGGAAACAAAACGTCAGCTTGATGTGTTAAACCGTCATTTAAGCGAAAATGAATATATGGCTGGTGATGAATATTCAATTGCCGATATCGCTATTTGGCCGTGGTACGGATCGTTAGTTCTGGGTGCTTTATATGATGCTGCAGAGTTTTTAGATGTTGCCTCATACACTCACGTTGTACGTTGGGCTACACAAATATCAGAACGCCCTGCTGTAAAACGCGGTCGTCGCGTAAATCGCACATGGGGACCTGAAGAAGAGCAAATGGCTGAACGTCATAATGACAGCGACTTTTAAATAATCGCCATCATTTATTAAAGTTCAGGTTAAATAAAAAATCAGCTGCAATGGCTGATTTTTTAATTTTATAAGTCTTCATTTTAAAATGAGATCTGTAGCGATTAAATTAATTACCAATTTATAACGTAAATATACACTCCCAATAATAAGTTCAATTACAAAAAATACATACTCAACCCTAATAACTTTAGTGCTTTATTTAATTAATTGTTACAACCATGCGCTTAATTAAATTGACATTAAAAAACTGGTTAACACATAACCTTACAATTACTTACATTGGGTTAATATTTTATAGTGTAGGCTTAGCCACATAAATCTAATAACAACCGATATTTTTACTATCGTATAAAAGGAATTTGAATGTTAAAGCCACTTCGTTATAGCTTACTTATTTTACTTGCTCCTATCGCGGTATCCGCACAAACAATGATAATAAAAACCACTAATGAATTAGTCACAACCGACTCTGCATTGGTGTTTGCCTACAATAAAAAGCTAAAGCAATTAGAGGCTGTTAACTTATTGACCGAGCAAAGCAATGAACTTATTTTACCAAGCAATGCCATTGGTTTTGACGTAGCAACACTTGCCAGCACTGACGATAAACAAGCTGTTATTTTAACTAGCGATGGCGTTTATAAAACCAGCAGCGACAAAGCAACACTATTATTTAATTACAAATCAGTACTTAATGATTTGCACGTGGATAAGTTTGAGAAGATAAATTTTATTTTTGATGCTAATAACGATGGATTAAGTGATATTTTACTTCCCGACTTAAATCACTCTATTTTGTACACTCAAAATAAACAGGGGGAATTTACTGCTCACTCTTTTGGAAAAAAAGCACTTTTTGATGGTGAATTTACAAGCAATGGATTAACTCTCGAAGTAGATATTAATAACAAACCCACTATTATCGATTTTAATCACGATGGACTAAATGATTTAGTTTTTTTAAATAAAAACGGCGCCAATGTACTTTATGCCAAAGTAGATGGTTATGCTGAAACCATGACCGCTGTAAATTTTAATATTGAATTAGGCGAGCTAAACAGTGGTGAAACCCGAAAAATAAAAGAGCTTATTGATATTAATAATGATGGGTATCTCGACTTTATAACCAAGCAATATAAACCAGCACAAGGTATGGATTCACTCGATATAAAAATAGCATATAATTTATATCTGGGTAATAAAAATGGCTTTAGTAATACACCAATTAAGTTATTGGAAACAGAGGGACCGAGTGAGCTGTTATTAAAAACAGATTTTAATAACGATGGTTTAATTGATCTGCAAAAAATGGACTTAGATATAGGCTTTGGCACTATTGCCTCAATGGCTATGGGTGGCGGTAGTACTGATGTAGATATCGAAATGAATATTTATAAACAACAACCTGATGGCTCCTTTGCCAGCGAATCAAGTATTGAGCTCGACCTAGAGGTTGAAATAAGTATGGACGGCGGCAATATTGATCCCCCACTCTACTTAGGTGATATAAATGGTGATAATAAAATTGATGCTGTTTATAAATACAGCAAAAAAACACTGTATATTTATTATGGCGAGCAAGATTCACTGCTTAATAAAAAACGTAAAAAACTTAAGTTAACATTACCTAAAAATAATAAAGATATTCTTCTAGTCGATATTAACCAAGACGGTAAAAAAGATTTCGTATTTAAATTTACCGAAGAAGACGGCACCAGCAAAATAAAAACACGCCTAAATTAACCATACACGCATAATTTTAAGCTGTTCAAAAATTTATACGCATTGGTATAAATAAAAAAGCCCTGCATTAATAAAATAATGCAGGGCTTTACACCTAAAACATAAATCAAACTCTTTTGATTTATAATTACGCTTTAACACTCAGTATTGAATCACCTTGCGATAAACCGAATTTTTCTTGGACTGCAGATAAAATAGAATCTTTATCTTCATCATTAAGCTGGCTTGAATACTGCTCTAAAAGCTCATCTAAATAACTAACAACATCATCGGTATTTACTTGCTCAAGTGAATTTTGCGGCGGCGGAGGTGGACGCTGACCTTCTGGTCGGGATGCATCACCAATACTTTTAGCATCAAATTCAAGCTCGCCCATTAACTCGGCTAGCTCTTTTGTGGGTGCAATACCTTGTTCTTCAAAAGCGGCTTGAATGCTTTGTGCATCGTCGCTTGTTAAGTTTTCAGGGTCAAATTCAGAAAGTGTTTCTTTTACAAAATCACTTTGTTCTGTTGTTAACTTTGCTGCTTGGCTGCTTTGTTGCGGCATATAGCTCGCAGAACCACTAATACTGTTAATCATTTTAGTATCCTTTCAGCGTTCGCGGCGAGGTGGTTTATGATCGCTTAGTTCTTGTTCAGTGATTTCACCGTTACCGTCTGAATCTATTTCGTCAAAAATAGTTTGCGCATCACCGTGTGGTGGCTTTTTAGCGCTAAATTCTTCAAAACTAATTACACCATCACCATCGGCATCAATAGTCGAAAAATCAGGCTTTGGAGGACGTTCACTGTCACTTTTTGCAGCAACATTTGCTGAAAAAGCAACCGATAATAATGTGATAACTGCAAGTGATGATAAATTTTTCATGGTCGTAACCTTCTGTTTAGTTAATAACGCGGATTCAAATCTGAAGTGCATAACGTTTAGGCGGCTTTAGCCGCCAAGTGATCCTGCATCAATTTTGCAGGCGTTTCAAATCCTAGTGTCTTCCTCGGACGATTATTAAGTTGCTCAAGTACTGGTATAACTTGCGCTGGTGTTACCGTCTTAAAATCTGTGCTCTTCGGCCAATACTGGCGTAGTAATCCATTCGTGTTTTCATTCAATCCGCGCTCCCATGAGTGATAAGGGTGAGCAAAATAAACAGGTACACTTAAAGCCTCTGTGATTTGCTCGTGATAAGCGAACTCTTTTCCATTGTCAGCCGTGATGCTATGAAGCGCTGACCTATATGGCCTTAATAGTTCTATCGTCGCCGCAGTGACGGCTTGTGCTGTTTTGCCTGCCACCTGAGTTGATACAGTGAATTGGGTGACCCGCTCTACAATGGTAACAAGGGCGCCTCGATGACCTTTACCTATAACGGTATCTATTTCCCAATCTCCGATACGACCTTTCTCATCAACTATTTGTGGACGTTCTTCAATGCTAACGCGATTTTTTATTTGCCCTCGGTTTGTTTTACCATGACTGCGCTTGTGATATTTCTTACCGTGTCGGCGCAGATGTAGGTATAACTCACCACCTGCTTTTTTATCTTCCCAGATATACAGATAAATGCATTCATGGCTGACAGACCGTTCACTTTCTTT
>NZ_AUTQ01000215.1 GCF_000498095.1 Pseudoalteromonas sp. TB64 | reverse complement strand
CCAACGATTGCAGGTACCAGCGATGCAGTACAGGGAAGTGAAGTAACGATTGTTGTCACTGACAGCAGTGGCACACCGCAAACAATAAGCGCCACCGTACTTGCCAATGGCACATGGTCAATCCCTGTACCGGTAGCACTTGCAGAAGGTGCATACACCATTAGTGCGAGTGTTGAAGATGCCGCAGGCAACGACACCACCGCCACAGGTGCTGGTGAAGTAGACACCACTGCACCGACACTTGTGCTTACCAGCCCAGGTTCAAGTAATGATGTAACGCCGATATTTAGCGGCACAAGCGATGCAGTTGAAGGCACGGTTATTAACTTCACCGTAGTGGATGATTTAGGTAGCTCACAAACGTTCACCACCACGGTTGATGCAGACGGCAACTTCTCGGTCGAAGTAACCACTGCACTGGCAGAAGGACCGTATAGTATTGAAGCTAACATCAGCGATGTAGCAGGTAACAGCACCGATATTACCGGCAACGGCACAATAGACACGACCGCGCCAAGCATTACCGTGGATGCGCCAGTATTAACAAACGACAGCACACCGACGGTTACTGGCACCAGTGATGCACCTAACAGCACCATTACGGTGACGTTTACAGATGCAGCGAATGCCACTCAAAGCATTGACGTACAAACAGATACTAACGGTAACTGGAGTGCGACACCAACAGGTACATTAGCTGAAGGTAATTACAGCGTCAGCGCTAGCATTACCGATGCCGCAGGCAACACCGGCACAGGTACAGATACGGGCGAAGTAGATATAACACCGCCAGATTTAGCGTTTACACCTACCTTCTTATTAGGCTCATTGGTGTTATTAAACGGTACCTCTGATTTACCGGCTGGCAGTGAAATTACGATTACTGAGCAACTTGTTGGCGGTGGCGTGGGCGTAAGTTACACCACAACCACTGACGCCAATGGTAACTGGTCACTGACTGGTATTGATATCTCATTACTGAACTTAGGCTCAGTGATCGCAACAGCGACCGACGCCGCAGGTAATACCCGTACAATTAGCTCAGATGACTTTGATAATACACCACCGACACTCACTGTTGATGTTGCAGCACAAAGTGACAGCAACACGCCAATCATAAGCGGCACAAGTGATGCAGGTGAAGGGGCACAAGTGACGATTGTGGTTACTGATAGCGACGGCAACCCACAAACCATCACCGCCCTTGTGGATACAAACGGTGATTGGAGCGCCACACCAGCGACACCATTAAGTGAAGGTGAAAGCACCATTGAAGTAAGTGTACGCGACAGTGTTGGCAACGAAACCACCGCGAGTGACACCACCACCATCGACACGCAAGCGCCAATACTCACCATTCAAAATGTAGGCGATATCAGCGATTTAACACCAGAGCTGCAAGGCACCAGTAATGAAATTGGTGGCACCGTTACACTCACCATCACCGACAGCGCAGGTGCTGTGCGAACCATTGACACGATAGTCGGCAGCGATGGACATTGGGCAATCGAAGTATCAACAGCCCTTGCGCAAGGCGAGTTTAGCGTTGTTGCCAGCATTACCGATGCCGCAGGCAACGAGAGCACCGCAAACAGCAGTGGTAATGTGGATACTATTACGCCAATAGTCACCGTTGATGCACTGGGTTTGGGTAACGACAGCACTCCGGTGATTAGTGGTACCTCAACAGAGCCTACAGGCACGGTTATAAACATTATTATTACCGACAGCAACGGTGATGAACACCCAATCACCGCCACCGTCGATGCAAACGGCGATTGGCAAGCAACCAGCCTTGAATTACCAGATGGCAACTACACCGTGCAAGCCAGTATCACCGATGATGCAGGCAACACCGGCGGCGCTACACAAACAGGCAACTTAGATACCTTAGCACCGACATTAACACTGGATACC
>NZ_AUTQ01000214.1 GCF_000498095.1 Pseudoalteromonas sp. TB64 | reverse complement strand
GGGCGAGCCAGCAGGCACGGTTGTTACTATTACCGTGACTGATGACGCTGGGAACGAACAAATAATTACGACAGAAGTGCTCGCTGATGGCACATTTAGTGCTGATGTACCAAATGAGCTAAGTGAAGGCGAATACAGCGTAGACGTATCAGTAACCGACTCCGCTGGTAATGAAACCACAACTACCACGACTGGCGAAGTTGATACCTCAGCACCGACCATCACGATAGATGCACTCGCTGATGGCAACGACACCACACCGACTATTTCAGGCACTGCGATCGGTGAGACAGCAGGTACAATCGTGACTATTACAGTCACAGATGCAGCAGGTACACCACAAACAATTACTACTGAAGTATTAGCTGATGGTACGTTTAGTGCTGATGTACTGAACGAATTGAGCGAAGGCGAATACAGCGTAGATGTATCAGTAACAGACTCCGCTAGTAATGAAAGTACAGAGTCAGCAACCGGTACAATTGATACATCAGCACCGATAGTGACTATTAATTCACTCGCCGATACTAGCGATACCACACCAATAATNCAGGTGAGCCAGCTGGAACAACAGTTACTTTAACTGTTACTGATACGAACGGTATACCTCAAGTGATATTCACGCAAACTATTGCAGACGGAAGTTGGTCTGTGGAAATACCTGCTGCATTAGCTGAGGGGGGTTATACAGTAAATGCAAGTGCAACAGATGCTGTTGGTAATGAAGGTTCTGTAAGTGCTTCTGGCACAATTGATACAAGTGCGTTAGCTATAGCCATCGATGTGATTGGCGAAACAAATAATCAAACGCCTAAAATAAATGGTGATACGTTTAATGTGCAAGAAGGCTCGCAAGTTACAGTGGAGATCACTGACTCAACAGGGCAAATATTTACTTTAACCACTAATGTTGATGCTAACGGAGAATGGAGTGTCACACCCAATGAAGATCTTGCTGAAGGTACAATTATAATTAATGCAACCGTTACTGATTTAGGTGGTGGAACTGCAATAGCGCAGCTTGATGCCTTCATTGATATAACGCCGCCAACAATACAAATCAGTGAGTTAGAGCCAAGTAATGATTTAACTCCCGTTATTTCTGGAAGTACAACGGATGTAGTGACAGGAGAAGTTATTAGCTTAACTGTTACTGATGGGCAAGGGGTAATACGTACATTTACAACAACGGTAGATAATGCTGGAAATTGGAGTTTAGAACTACCTCAAGAAATCGCATCTGGTGATTACTCAGTATTAGCTGAAGTGTCTGATGTAGCAGGAAATAGCGCTACAGATACAGCACAAGGAACGATAGATACTACCGGACCACAATTAACAGTGAATTTTGATGAAGTAACTAATGACTCAACACCAACAATATCAGGTACCAGCGATGCAGAGTTAGGCACGAGTATCATTGTTGTTATTACAGATGAAGATGGCGTTGAACAAACTTTAATCACAGCTGTAGATGCAAATGGTAATTGGGAAGTAACCCCTCAAACAGAGCTAAGCGAAGGTGAAAATACAATACAAGTTAGTGTTTCCGATGAAGCTGGAAACACAACAACAGTTACAGATACGATTACTTTGGACACGCAAGCGCCAACCTTAACCATTCAAAATGTAGGCGATGTCAGCGACTTAACACCAGAGCTGCAAGGCACCAGTAATGAAATTGGTGGCACCGTTACACTCACCATCACCGACAGCGAAGGCATCAATCAAACCCTTAGCACCGTTGTAGGCAGCGATGGTCACTGGGCAATCGAAGTATCGACAGCCCTTGCGCAAGGCGAGTTTAGCGTTGTTGCCAGCATTACCGATGCCGCAGGCAACGAGAGCACCGCAAACAGCAGTGGTAATGTGGATACTATTACGCCAATAGTCACCGTTGATGCACTGGGTTTGGGTAACGACAGCACTCCGGTGATTAGTGGTACCTCAACAGAGCCTACAGGCACGGTTATAAACATTATTATTACCGACAGCAACGGTGATGAACACCCAATCACCGCCACCGTCGATGCAAACGGCGATTGGCAAGCAACCAGCCTTGAATTACCAGATGGCAACTACACCGTGCAAGCCAGTATCACCGATGATGCAGGCAACACCGGCGGCGCTACACAAACAGGCAACTTAGATACCTTAGCACCGACATTAACACTGGATACC
>NZ_AUTQ01000213.1 GCF_000498095.1 Pseudoalteromonas sp. TB64 | reverse complement strand
AACTTGGTTATCGAGAAATGAAACAAACCTTACTAAATAGTCACTTCACGCTACGCAGCAAGAAACCTGAGATGATAGCGCAAGAATTATGGGGCGTAATGTTGAGCTATAACTTGCTCCGATACCAGATGGTGAAAATGGCGCAGAAAAAGTCTGGAATATATGCAAAACACCTGAGTTTTACGACGTGTGCTATTAGTATTATTAACCTTATTCATACAATGTTTATAGAAAATGCAGGACGGATACCTAAATCAATAGAGCAATTACAAGCTCAAGTTGAACATCACATATTGCCGATAAAACGGGAGCGGGCGTATCCGAGGTGTGTGAAACCAAAACCCAGTAAATACCCCAATAAAAAACGCCAGTCAGCTGTTAACTGACTGGCATTAAGCCGCAGCTCGCTGTTTATTATTTATTTCCAGGCCTCGGGGTCGACCTCTTTAGCAAGTTTTGGATGCTTACTTTTATCAAAAGTGGGTATTAAGCCCTTTTTACGTTGTTCGTTATAATCTTTAGAAAGCCATACAACAACACCTGAAAGCATAAATAGCGCTATAACGTTTACAATGGCCATTAAACCCATCGATATATCTGCCAGTGTCCAAATTAAACCAAGCTCACCAACAGCACCAAACATCACCATACCTAAAACAACAAGTCTAAAGATAAACATACCTTTATTAGAGTTGCGTCCTAAAAACATTAAATTTGTTTCAGCGTAAGAGTAATTAGCAACTATAGAAGTAAATGCAAAAAAGAGTATAGCAATAGCAATAAAATAAGTGCCCCAGTCGCCAACATGTTCTTGTAATGCTGCTTGCGTGAGCTCAATCCCTGTAATACCAGATCCAGGTACTAATTGCTGTGATAGTAAAATAAGAGAAGCAGTCGCTGTACAAATAACAATAGTATCAATAAAGACACCTAGCATTTGTACATAACCTTGTGATGCGGGGTGAGGAGGGTAAGGCGTTGCAGTCGCTGCTGCATTAGCAGCGCTACCCATACCTGCTTCGTTTGAGAATAAACCACGTTTTATACCTTGGATCATAGCTTGTGTAACACCATAACCAATTGCACCAGCACCGGCTTGTTCAATACCAAGAGCACTCTTTATAATAAGTGCAAGTACATCAGGTAGTGCAGTAAAGTTAATAGCACATACATAAAGAGCAACTAATAAATAAGCTAATGCCATAAATGGCACAACCATTTCGGCAAAACGAGAAATTGTTTTTAGACCACCAAAAATAATAATGCCAGAACCAATGACCAGAAGAATGCCTACTATATACTTAGGTACATCAAACGCTACTTCAAATGCTGCAGCAATAGAGTTTGACTGTACGGCGTTAAATACTAAACCAAAGGCTAAAATTAAGCATAACGAGAATAAAATTCCCATCCAGCGTTTGCCTAAACCGTTTTGCATATAATAAGCAGGACCGCCTCTAAAATTACCTTCAGCATCTTTTGTCTTATAAGCCTGGGCTAAAGTACTCTCGGCAAAACTCGTCGCCATACCTATTAATGCAATAAGCCACATCCAAAAAATAGCACCTGGACCACCTAGGTATAAGGCAACAGCAACACCAGCCATATTACCTGTACCAACGCGCGCAGCTAATGAAGTACAAAAAGCCTGAAAGGATGAAATTTCGTTATCGGCACATTTACGAGAGCCAAACATAACTTTGAACATATGTGGGAATTGTACAAACTGAATAAAGCCTAATCGAAAAGTAAAGAAGAGGCCTGCTGCTATTAATAAGTAGACGAGAACTTGGCCCCATAGAAGGGCACTTATACTGTTTATTATGTCTGTCATGGATACTGCCTAAATACATGAGTTAAAAAAGTGAACGCAACTTATCACATCAGGATAAAAGTGTTTAGTTTTAAAGTGCAAAAACAGAGTTATCAACAGGTTTTTGTGGGTAACTTGTGTCTATCGTGTGCGCTTGCTTGGGGCTTAATTTTAATTACTATTTTATGTAAATAACGCTTGCGTAAAATTCGCCGCCCCCTATAATGCGACCCCACTGAGACGGGAAACGCCAACGCCTAGCGAGGAGCGAACTACTCAGAGAGTTAAATAAAACTTCGG
>NZ_AUTQ01000212.1 GCF_000498095.1 Pseudoalteromonas sp. TB64 | reverse complement strand
CAACTATCAAAGGCGCTCCCCATTAATAAATGGCTAGTTAACTCCATCAAACACACCATGCGAACCTGAGGGAAAGCCGTGTCACCATACTGATTTTTCCACACGGAGAATGCATGTTGATTTTCAGCGGTATCCGGTGTGCGCCAAATGACACCATCAACGCCCAATAGTGATAACCCGCACCATGTGGGGTGGTTCGCATCAGCATTCCACATTTGCTGACTTTGCTCAAAAACCTGTTTAACGGCATCAGCCCCAAGCCGCTGCCTAGCCTGTACAACCGCACTGGGTGCAACGAGTTCTTTTTTACCTGGTAAAGCGAGCCCTAATTTACTGACAATACTCCACAGTGGGTCTTCACGATAAAACGACATACAAATGACTGTCCAAACGGCTATCTCAACAGGAAGCCTTCTTTTCCTTATCGTCGCGACACCAGCTGTTTCTGCGCATTGTTTGATAAACTCAGGGCATAAAAAATCACTCAGCTGACCTAAGCCTTCTGAATTGGGTGCGTAGCTATTGGCTAGAGAAAGTGCGGTAGTGAGTTGCAAAATAAAAGGCTCCTGAATAAATTCAGAAGCCTTTATAAACTAACCAGAAGATCGGTCAATGGATCGTTAAATATTTCTTAACTGATCGGCATTAAGCTTAGGCTGCCTTTTGCTTTTCATGTAAAGCTATTCAAACAAATCATCTAAAACAAAGTACGATAATTTAATTTGTTGCTCGGTGCTTACCATTAGCATCTTCTTTGCTACTTGCTTACCCGTGATAGGTCTGTAACGTTTTAAAAATGGTAGCCATGCAATAATAGGTAAAATTATACTGCCTATTTTTTCTGCTACTCTAAATTGCTCACGCTGACCTAGCAGTAACGATGGCTGAAAAATACTTATACGCTCAAAAGCAAGCAACTTAATCTGCTGCTCTAGTTGACCTTTCATTTTTAAATAAGGGCTACGACTTTGCGCATTTGCACCGCTGGACGACACTAAGCAATAATGTTTTATTCCATTACTAACAGCTAACTGCGCTGCAATAAACTGGTAGTCAAAATCCACTTTACGCTGTGCACTAATTGAACCCGCTTGCTTTTGTGTAGTCCCTAAGCATGAAAAAAGCACGTCACCTTTAAATAGCTCGCCACATTGGGCTAACTTTTCGAAATCAATTATGTGATTAGTTAGCTTGCTATGCGAAATAGGTAAAGCACGGCGAGTTAAAGTAACCACGTGGGTGTAGTGTGAACTATTAAGTAACTCATTTAGTAGCTCACTACCTACTAAACCTGTGGCACCAAGTATAATCGCCGTTTTAGTCATAAGCTTATTTACTCACAACCTGCTTTTGCAAGCACGTATTGCACAGCTCTTTTATAGCTTTCGGTTTCTTCTGCGGCACACGTTACTACTGATTCTAAATCATGTAAGTGCCCATTTTCTAAACCATAAACCCAACCATGAACACTGAGCTCTTGACCTCTTTCCCATGCATCTTGAACAATGTTAGTACGACAAACATTTCGCACTTGCTCAATGACATTTAGCTCAATAAGGCGGCTTAAACGTTCTTTTTCAGGCATTGCATTTAATTGCTCTAAATGCTTTTCTTTTACGTCGCCTACATGGCGTAGCCAATTATCAATAAAACCAAATTTGGCATCATCTAAAACAGCTTGTACGCCACCACAACCGTAGTGCCCTACTACCATTATATGTTTTACTTTTAATACCTCTACAGCATACTGCATAACAGACAGACAATTATGATCGGTGTGTACAACCACGTTAGCAACGTTACGATGTACAAATAATTCACCTGGTAATAAATCAACTATTTGGTTTGCGGGTACGCGAGAGTCTGAGCAACCAATCCATAGGTATTCTGGATTTTGTTGCATTGATAAAATTTTAAAAAACTCAGGATCAGCTTCACTTGTACGATCAGCCCAGCGTTTATTGTTATCGAATAAATTTTTTAACTTTCTCATTGCATCTCTTATTAAGTCGAGGACGGGAAATTTAATTGCTATTAGCGAGGATCAGAATATTACGAGGCGTTAACTGTTTCTCACAAAACGTTTTAACGCTTACTTGATAACCTTGCTGTTGCAAATATAAAGCACGATCGAGCACAAGCCAAACCTCAATTGCTCTTCTGAACACATGTCGAACCAGTTCAACTCTGTCTGTAATCTTTTTTCGCTCTTGCCCAATAGATAAAAACTTTTCATAATCAGTATCTTGAGGCAATAAAATTGCCTTTTTATCCGCAGCCCATGCACAAAATGATTTAAATGAATCTGAGAATATTGCTTTATTAACCGAAGGGACGCTTACATAGCATTGCTCATCAGTTATCGACTTTCTAAGAGCATCAAAACCAAGGCGCCACTCAAGCTCAGTTTTGCGTACTTTTTCCAAGCGAGAAGGAGCTGTAACTGTTTCTTGTAATGAGAGCTTTAAATCGCGGTGCGTTAAATTAAGGTCGCTTTTACGAGCTAACGTACTCATTGCAAAATACTTATTGGCAGTGAATAAATGATAGCAACACGGAGAAAAACTAATTTTTTGCACTTTGGCTAAACTTGCTTGGCGCATAAATTCTTGATGCAATCCGCCACAAGCATGTAATGCAACAGCATGAATATCCGAGTTAAAAAAATCAGAAGTGTTATCAGTAAGTACATCTACTTGGCTAAAACGCATTGCCAAACCTTGCTGCTGAGCACTTTGCTCGCCTTGTTTACACAAGCTAGATTGCAATTCAATACTATGCACTTCACTTGCTCCATTAAAGGCAAGCATTCTACCTAGGTGCCCTTTACCTGCACACCACTCTAAAACTGGTAGCGTACTATTTGGTAAAGCAGATACAAAGTCTTTTAACTGGTCAAACTTGCGACCTTTAATGCCATTACTTATCCAAAATGGATAATCACTATAAGATTTATCAGCACGAGGTAATTCGCATAGCATTTCGAGTTCTTCAAGCTGATTGATATAAGGGGCAAAAAATTTATATACCTGAGCCTGATCACTATCAATCTCAGCTACTTGCTTGTCAGTTAAGTTGTTGAGTGGCTTTTGTAGCTCAGACCACGGAAGAGTATCAAAATCAAATGCAGTACACTGCCAATACTGGCGGTTACGCTTCAATAATGAATCAAGTGCAAAAAATTGCTCAGCTAAAGTCATAACAACTTACAATAGAAAAAAGACAATTAATTATATCAGCAGATCAAATTTCAAAAGATATTATTTTTTACTAAAAATTAAACGCAGATAAAGCGGTATTGAAATAATACTGATAATAATAGCGGCGATAAGCATCCATGATAATTTAATACTTTCAGGCTCCTGATACTTATAAATAAAGCTAGCTTTTACTTTATCAAACTCATTTTGCTGTATGCCATATAAATCAGCAATGAGTCGCCACTTAGCCATCGACATATTACCTAAGTTAGTTGTAGGGGGGACTATATAATCTTTTAATACTTCAGCTTCATATGCTAATTGATGAAAGCTTTTGTTTGGTGCGTATTTTTGCTGGGTAATCGCAATAGCTTCATCCATATTCATCATTGCATAACGCCAACCTTTTAAACTTGCTTGATAAAACTTTTCAACTGTTTGAGGATGCTTTTTAAGCATTGCCTCACTGGTAAATAAAATATCAGCGTATACATCCATACCGTATCGCTGCGGACAAATAAGCCGATGGGCTACACCTTGCTGGGTCATATAATAAGGCTCCGTAGTAACGTATACCTGCATAGCATCAAACTTATTTTCAATCCATGCTTGGCTAGAATCCTCACCTTTGTAAATCTTGAGCTTTTCGATATTAACAGCACTGCGCTTGAGCATAATGAGTAACTCGGTGTTGTCTTCTCTGCTCACACTTGTGATACGTTTATTGATAAAATCTCGTGGGTGAAAAATATCAGAGGTGTCTTTAACCATCCAACAATAAGGAGAAAACTGTAAGATAGCAGCCATGGCAACAAACGGTTGACCATCAATTCGCTGCTGCAGAATACCAGAATGACCCACACCAAATTGCGCTTCACCATTAGCAACTGCGTCAAAAGTATTTGGCATCATGGGGTTAGCAGGTTTAATTGTTACATCAATGCCTACCTCTTTATAAAAGCCTTTTTGATCTGCCATATAATAACCGGCAAACTGAAACTGATGCATCCATTTTAGTTGTAATGTGACAGATTCTTGCGCCTTAATCTGGCCACAAAAAACACACAATACAATAATTAATCCTTTAAGTAGCAACGAGGTTTCCTCAAAAAGTATGACGATTACCTGTAACTATATGTAAAACGTGTGATAAAGCAAGCACCCTAGTTAGGTGCCTGCCTTTAAAGAAGGATTATACTGAGGCGAGTTTTTCGGCTTTTTCTGCTTGCGGTTTTGATGTTAAAAATTGGGTAAAACACGGGTTTTGTGTTTCATCTTGTACACTGTAACCTAAGCGATTCAAATGCTCGTTAAACATCTCATACTGACTCGGCTCAATAGCAAAACCTGCCAGTACATTCCCCATCGAACCACCGTGATTACGATAATGAAACAAGGTAATGTTCCAATTGCTGCCTAAAGTATCTAAAAAGCGTGCAAGCGCACCTGGATACTCAGGAAATTCAAAACGCAATAAACGTTCATGTAATTGCTCTGGTGCTTTTCCGCCAACCATATAACGCACATGTAATTTAGCGAGTTCGTTATCTGACAGATCGCAAAATTGATAATCGTTATTAGTTAAGTCTTGCTTTAGCTCATTGAGCTCTTGCTCGCCTTGGCGAAGTGCAATACCTACAAATATTTGTGCTTCACCAGGTCCTGCATAACGGTAGTTAAACTCAGTAATAGCACGGCCACCTAAAGAAGCACAAAACTGTTTAAAACTGCCTTTTTCTTCTTTAATAGTAACGGCTAATAGCGCCTCGTTTTTTTCACCCAGCGCAGTACGCTCTGCTACATAACGCAGACGATCAAAGTTTAAATTAGCACCCGAAAGCACAGCCGCTAAGTGCAACCCTTTTAACCCCGACTGCTGACTCCACTTTTTCAGTCCAGCCGTTGCAAGTGCACCTGATGGCTCTGCAATTGCACGCGTAGATACAAAAATATCCTGCATGGCTGCACATATTTCGTCGCTAGTTACTGTAACAACCTCATCGCAAAACTTTTGCGCTAAACGAAATGTCTCAGTGCCAATAATTTTAACCGCTACGCCATCGGCAAAACTACCAACGCGTTCAAGCTCTACTGGTTTACCTGCTTCAAGTGCAGCTTGTAAACACGCACTTTCGTCGGCTTCTACGCCAATTACTTTTATATCTGGACGCAGCGATTTAATATAAACCGCCATACCAGCAAGTAAGCCACCACCGCCAACAGGAATAAATACTGCATCAAGCTCGTTTAATTGCTGCATTAACTCGCGCGCTACGGTGCCTTGACCAACAATGACATCCGGATCATCAAATGGTGGGACAAATATACCGTTACGTTGTTGTGTTAACTCAAGCGCATATTCTTTTGCAGCATCAAAATGATGACCATGTAATACAACCTCACCGCCAAGTGCGCGCACTGCGCTGACTTTTATTTCAGGTGTTGTTACTGGCATTACAATAGTTGCTTGATGCCCAAGGTGAGATGCACTCAATGCAACCCCTTGAGCATGATTACCCGCAGAAGCAGTGATAATCACTGAGCCTTTAGGTAATTTATTTAATTTGTTATACGCACCGCGTAATTTAAATGAATACACGGGCTGTTGGTCTTCACGCTTTAACCAAACATGGTTACCTAGCTTTTTACTGAGTTCAGCCATTTCGCTAACCTCAGTAACTTTAGCCAAAGGCTCCATGTTTGCTTGAATAATAGCGCGAAAATAATCGAGCTCTTGAGAGACCATAATTAACTAAGCGCCTCCAATTTAGCTAAATCGCGCACTGCGCCTTTATCAGCACTTGTTGCAAGTAATGCATATGCTTTTAAAGCAGACGATACATAACGCTCACGATCAACTGGTTTGTAAGCCATTTTTCCGCGTGCTAATTGCTTTTGTTTACGTGCCTCAAGTTCTTCATCGCTTAGCGCTAAAGTGATTTCTCGTGTTGCAATATCAATAATGATTTTGTCGCCATTTTCAACATAAGCAATTGCACCACCACTTGCCGCTTCAGGCGACACATGACCAATTGATAAACCCGAAGTGCCACCCGAAAAGCGACCATCCGTAATAAGGGCACACTTTTCAGCTAAGCCTTTTGATTTTAAGTAACTCGTTGGATATAGCATTTCTTGCATACCTGGACCGCCTCTTGGTCCTTCATAACGAATAACAACAACATCGCCGGCTTTTACTTCGTTATTTAAAATCCCTTCTACTGAATCATCTTGTGATTCGTATACAATGGCGGTGCCTTCAAAATGTAGCATTTCGTCAACTACACCAGCACTTTTTACAACACAACCATCAACTGCTAAATTCCCCGAAAGAACTGCTAAGCCACCATCTTGGCGAAAAGCGTGTTCAACGCTTCGAATACAACCATTCACGCGGTCATTATCACCTTCATCCCAACGACACTCTTGGCTCATTGCTTTAGTAGTTCGAATGCCCGCAGGACCAGCACGATAGAACTTACGCGCTACCTCGTTAGTTGGGTCGGTTGCATCCCATTTTTTAACAAGCTCAGCCATTGTTGACCCAGCTACATGATTAACCGACATATCAACTAAGCCCGCTTTACCAAGCTCGCGTACAACTGCCATCATGCCACCAGCACGGTGAACATCTTCAATATGGTACTCTGGTGTTGCCGGTGCAACTTTACATAAAAATGGTGTTTTACGAGATAAAGCATCAATATGCGACATATCAAAATCAACGCCTGCCTCTTGCGCTGCAGCGAGTAAATGTAATACGGTATTTGACGAGCCGCCCATTGCAATATCAACAACCATTGCATTCATAAAGGCTGTTTTATTGGCAATAGCACGTGGCAATACATCTTGATTATCTTTTTGATAATACTCACGACATAAATCAACAATACGAGCACCCGCTTCAACATACAGTTGTTTACGGTCTTTATGGGTAGCAAGCGTGGTACCGTTACCAGGCAACGCTAAGCCTATTGCCTCTAACAAACAGTTCATTGAGTTTGCAGTAAACATACCTGAGCACGAACCACATGTAGGACATGCAGAGCGCTCTACTTGCTCTGAATCTGCATCACTTACCGATTCATCTGCGCCTTTAACCATGGCATCAACTAAATCAAGTTTAATGTCGATGTTAGCAAGTTTAGTTTTACCTGCCTCCATTGGACCGCCCGATACAAATATTACCGGAATGTTTAAACGAAGGGCTGCAAGCATCATCCCAGGGGTGATTTTGTCACAGTTTGAAATACAGATCATCGCATCGGCGCAGTGACCATTTATCATGTATTCAACCGAGTCAGCAATTAAATCACGCGAAGGCAGCGAATAAAGCATTCCGCCGTGTCCCATCGCAATGCCATCATCAATCGCAATGGTATTAAATTCTTTTGGAACGCCACCTGCTTGGGTTATCGTCTCACCCATAAGCTCACTAAGCTGATTAAGGTGTACATGCCCTGGTACAAACTGTGTAAACGAGTTAACTACGGCAATAATCGGTTTACCAAAATCAGAGTCGGTCATACCTGTTGCGCGCCACAATGCTCTTGCGCCTGCGCGTTTACGTCCTTCAGTTGTTGTTGCACTTCTTAATTTAGCCATAGTTACCTCAGTTTTTTGCCGCTTAACAAGCGGGCATTCCTCATTCTAAAATTGTTGAGTAAGTTATTATTAACTTACCCGAAAATAACGTTCTTATTGCATCATTAAACGACTTGTTGCTGTAAGTTTTGCAAATTGACTTCTTTAACATCAACCAGTTTGTTTAACTGACTTGTTAGTAGGTGAATAGGCTTATCACTATCTACCGTCATTGCTACGTTGTATTGACCGTCGTCCATATTGAGCTGAAAATGCGTTAAGTCAAAACCACGATGGCGTACCACACGTAAAAATCGCTCTACGGCAATACTTTGATTTTTTAATACAAGAATTAAGCTGTGTTTCATTTTGCCTTCTCCGTTATCATTTCATCGTTAGCTGCACCCGGTGGCACAAGCGGCCATACGTTTGCTTTGTTATCAATGCAGGCATGTACAATATACGGACCTTTACTATTAACTAATGCTGTTATTGCATCATCAACTTGATTGGCATGCGTAACTGTTTGCCCTGGAATACCAAACACTGCAGCTAATTGCACAAAGTCAGGGTTATCCGAAAGGTTCGTTTCAGAGTAACGACCTTCAAAAAATAGCTCTTGCCATTGGCGAACCATACCTAAGCGCTGGTTATCTAAAATTAATATTTTTACTGGTAAATTATTACGACGAATAGTTGCAAGCTCTTGAATATTCATCATGATTGAGCCATCGCCCGATACAGTTATAACAAAATCATTTGGTCGTGCTACTTGTGCACCAATAGCTGCTGGCAAACCAAAACCCATAGTGCCCGCACCACCACTACTTAAATGGTTGGTTGGATGGCTAAATTTCATATGCTGAGCCACCCACATTTGGTGCTGACCTACGTCACAGCAAACTACGCCTGTTTTTGGCATACGCTCGCTAAGCTGACTAAGTAAATAAGGTGCGTATACCTTTTCGCCTGGATAGTCGTAACGCCATGCATGTTTAACCATCATTTCTTTGTTAACGTCGCACCATGCTTTAGGCGTTACAAAACACTCTAATGCTGGTAACGATGTTTTTAAATCAGCAATTAATGAGGCTTTAGCAGGTTTACGTTTACCTACTTCAGCGGCATCAATATCTAAATGAATAACTTTAGCTTTTGCTGCAAATTTTGCTAAATTACCAGTAACACGGTCATCAAAGCGTGCACCTATACACACTAATACATCGCACTCTTGCACTGCAATATTAGCGGCTTGACCACCATGCATACCTAGCATACCTAAATAATGTTCGTAATCTGGTAATACGCTACCTAATGCTTTAAGTGTTGCAACTGCAGGCATTTGTGTTTTATTTAAAAACTGCATTAACTCGTCTTGCGCATCAGCGGCTTGAACACCACCACCAACATAAGCGACAGGCTGCTTAGCCTCACTCAACAATTGGTTGGCAATAGCGACTTGGTTTAGATCTAGTTCAGGTAAATACTCATCAGCTGCAAGCCAAGGTTTAAAAGGCACTTGCGCCATTTGTATATCTTTTGGGATATCTACAAGTACCGGACCTGGTCGGCCGCTTTGTGCTAAATGCATTGCTTCTTGCAATATTTCAGCTAAATCTTCAGCTCGCTCCACCATATAACTATGTTTAGTACATGAAAGCGACATACCTAATATATCAATCTCTTGAAACGCATCAGAGCCAATCGCAGCGGTAGGCACTTGCCCTGTAATAGCGAGTAAAGGTACTGAGTCCATCATTGCATCTGCAAGTGAGGTAATTAAATTAGTAGCACCTGGTCCTGAGGTTGCAAAACACACACCTAGTTTTCCAGTGCTACGTGCAAAACCTACGGCAGCAAATCCAGCACCTTGCTCGTGGCGAGCAAGGTAGTGCTTGATCGACGAATCATAAAGCGCATCGTAAATTGGCATAATAGCTCCGCCTGGGTAGCCAAATACGTCTTTTACACCGTGTTTACTTAATAAGTCGATTGTTAGTTCTGCACCTGTCATTAATAAAACCCTCATTCCTCAGTGACAACCCAATTACATTTTTTACGCTTAAAACTTTAGGCTTAAAACTAAAAAGCCCTCCGAACGGTTAAGTGCGGAGGGCTCTTTAATGCTTAAGTTTTTAAAGCACTACGAAGCCCTCGCGGGAATAATCACCACGATAATAATCAGGACTAGGTTTAGTGCGTTTGCAAGCATGTAATTAATACCAAATTTTGTTCAATTGCTACGAAGGTTATTCCTTCGCTCTCTTTTTATATTAGTACCGCGCTAAGCCCCTTAAGTCAACACCAAAGTTAATCTAAGAAAAAGGGGAATATGGAAATTAAGTGGTTTTAAAATTCACCATTAACAAAAATAAAGGTTTTTTTATGCTGTAATTTCAAGCACGGAAATTCACTATTCTTATATTCTCTGTTTAAGGTTTGATTAATTTTTAAAAAAAAGGTGATAAATAAAATTATTTATTACCCTCAGGCAATGCGTAGGTTCTCTTAAGCAATTCTTAAGTGTTGTTACATAGCATGGCGTTGTTATTTTAAACGAGCCTAAATATGAATACACTTAGCCAAACACCTGAACAAAAAAAGCCAAACCGTAGTAAACGATTTTATATTCACTGTAGTGCTAACGCCTTTGTAGTGATGATTGCCTGCTATTACTGTTTAGTTATAAACATTCCTTTTATTCAAGGCTCGTTTAGCGCCATTACCTCATTGGCTTCCTTTTCGTGGCTATTTTTACTTTCAGTACCACTACTTTTGTTATGCCTTTTAATTATTTTCTTTTCGATAGTGTCGGTTAGATGGTTATTAAAACCAATTAACTATCTTTTACTGATAATTTCTAGCGCCGTGCTTTACGGCTCATTAAATTATGGTGTCGTGTTTGACTATTCAATGATTCAAAACACGTTCGAAACCGATTCAAGCGAAGCGTTGAGCTATTTAAACCCGCAGCTCATAGCCTTTTTACTGTTGTTTTGTGCGCTACCTGTTTTTATATTAAGCAAAGTAAAAATACACTTTACTCGCCCTCATCAAGAAGCGATTAGCCGCATAAAACTTATTATTGCCTGCTTAACGCTAATTGCTTTAGTGGTCGCTAACTTTTACGCCGATTACGCAGCCACTGGTCGTAACAACCGCATTTTGAAAAAAGAAATTATTCCGTTTCAATATCTCTCTAGCGGTTATAAATATATGCGCGATCAACTGCTATACACCAATATAGAATTTAAAAACATAGATGCAGCACCCACCCTAATTGCGCCTAATACCACCAGCGTAACAGTTATAGTTGTTGGCGAAACAGCACGAGCAGAAAACTTTGCTTACCAAGGTTATAAACGCAACACCAACTCTTACACTCAAAAGCATAATGTTTCGTATTTCAATAATGTGGCGTCTTGCGGCACAGCCACCGCAGTGTCT
>NZ_AUTQ01000211.1 GCF_000498095.1 Pseudoalteromonas sp. TB64 | reverse complement strand
AAAACCGAAGTTTTATTTAACTCTCTGAGTAGTTCGCTCCTCGCTAGGCGTTGGCGTTTCCCGTCTCAGTGGGGTCGCATTATAGGGAGCGGCGAATTTTACGCAAGCGTTATTTGCATAAAATAGTAATTAAAATTAAGCCCAAAGCAAGCACACACGATAAGCACAAGTTACCCACAAAAACCTGTTGATAACTATCCATTTTACATAGTAAAGCAATGCTGAAGCTTTTAATTAAAGGCTTAAAAATGCAAAAAGCACCTTATGTAGGTGCTTTTCAAAATCAGTAGTTATTAGAATCTAGTATAAAATACTATATAACTTACGACGATACTTAGCAGCTAGCACGTCTCCATCAGGTAAAGAGGCAATAATCGCTAAAAAGCCTGATTTTGCCTCACTAAAATTAAGATCTTTTTGAAGTATTGTAAATAGTACGTCCAACGCATCCTCTTTTCTTCCTGCTTCATTAAGTAATGCACTTAACTCTTCTTTTAACGCTAAGTCATTTGGATACTTTTCTACTTGCTGTTGCTTCTTTTTAATCTCTGGTGAGTCTTTTGCTTCAAGCGCAGCTTCGCATTTTGCTTTTATATTATTAAAGTAAGCATCTTGCTCTTGTACATCGATTGTATTTATAAGCGCTTGCGCTTCATCTACTTTATGAATTTGGATACATATGTCTGCAAGTACCAATTTGATACGCGCGTTATTATTGTCGATTTCATAAGCTTGCTTTGCATAATTAAATGCCGCATTTAAATCTGACTTCAATAGAGCTTGTTTTGCTTGCTCTAATAATAAGTCCTGTTGTGCAGGTAGATGTTTCCCTAGGGCTTCTCGTATTTGTGCTTCAGTTTGAACACCAGCAAGTAAATCGACTGGTGCTGAGTCTTTTAATAATACAAGTGTAGGTAATGTTTGTAGCCCTACTTGTTGTGCAAGTTGAGAAGCTAGGGCTTGTTCTGCATCACAATCTAGGTTTGCCACTACTATGTAGCTTGCATATTCAGCTGCTACTTTATCTAAAATTGCAGCCTGTCCTATGCAATCAGGACTTTGTGGTGAGAAAAAGTTAAGCAACACTAATTTTTGTTGTGATGTTTCACCGAGTACTTGCTGAAGATTTTGTGCGTTAATACTAACTATGTTGCTCATTTAATTGATTGCCATATTCATCTATTTAGGTTTTTATATGGTGGTAAACATAATAATTACAAGTCATATACCTAAATCACTCGGTATAGATATCAATCAATGAGGCGAAACATGAAACTAACTTACTTAAGCGCAGCGCTCTTAATAGCAAGTCCATTTATACAAGCAAAGCCACTAGATTTAGATTTAAGCTCAAGCATGCCAGCTATAGAAAAATTTTACCTCGATTTACATCAATCACCAGAGCTTTCAAACCACGAACAAAATACAGGTAAAAAAATAACCTCTCAATTATCAAAACTTGGTTTTGAAGTAACAAATAATGTAGGTGGTTTTGGCGTTGTTGGTATTTATAAAAATGGTGATGGTCCAACAGTAATGATACGTACTGATACAGACGGCTTACCTATTACAGAACAAACAGGCAAAACGTATGCTTCAAAGGTAACTGTAACAGATGAGCATGGTGCAAAAGTAGGTGTAATGCATGGGTGCGGTCATGATATTCATATGAGTTCTTTTATAGGAACTGCTGAACAACTAATAACGCATAAAAATGAATGGCAAGGTACATTGATGATGGTTGCACAACCCGCAGAAGAAGTAGGTGCTGGTGCTAGAGCAATGTTAAGCGATGGTTTATTCAGTAAATATACTCAACCAGACCATATTATTGCACTGCATGTTAGTGCTAGCGTTCCTGCTGGTAAAGTATCAATGAAAAATGAATATACAATGGCAAGCGTCGACTCTGTAGACATTGCAATAAAAGGAAAAGGCGGGCATGGCGCTTATCCGCACACAACTATTGATCCTGTTGTAATTGCAGCTCGAACCGTTATGGCATTACAAACAATAACCAGTCGTGAACTTTCACCATTAGAACCATCTGTCGTTACCGTCGGTTCTATACACGGAGGTTCTAAACATAATGTGATTCCAGACGAAGTAAAACTTCAATTAACTTTACGCAGCTACAGCCCTGATGTACGTAACGCTCAAATTGCAGCAATAAAACGCATTACTGCAGGCATTGCCCAAAGTGCAGGATTAGATGAGGCTATGTATCCTGTTATATATGTAAAAGAAGAATCAACGCCCTCTACTTACAATAATCCTGAACAAACTAATATAGTCCGTAAAACTATTGCTGATGCAATTGGAGATGAAAATGTATTGGAAGCAAAAGCGGTAATGGCCGGTGAAGACTTTGGTGTATATGGTCGTACCGAGGAAAGCATTCCAATTACGTTATTTTGGTTAGGCGGTGTTAATCAAGCACAATATGCAGATTCAATAAAAACAGGTGAAATACTCCCTTCCCTACACTCTAGTAAATTTGCACCTGATTATAAAGTTGCTATTCCAACCGGAATAAAAGCAATGAGTAACGCTGCTGTTGCTTTATTTAATAAGTAACCTGAATTCTGGATAATAAATCTATCTCAAGCAGCTATTTTCAGCGCTAACTACGTTGAATTTATTTGCAATAGGCCAGCTATTGACGCGTAAATTCGCCTTGTTTTCACTGAAAATCTCTGCCTAGAGAAAATAAATTTAAATATCATCATGATTCAATACGTTAGTAAATCTCTTAACCAGAGTTCAGGTTAAGTAATACCAATTCAACATTAAGTAATATCGTTTAATAAAAAAGCTCTGTAGCTAACTAGCAACAGAGCTTTTTTTATAACTCGACTTTTTAAAGGTCGATTTTCCGCCTCGTTTAGCAAAACGTTTTTTAGGTGAGGTTTTTGGTAGCTTAGCAAATGCATCACTATCGCAGTTTGCTGCTAGTTGTACAAAACCATTTAGGTCGGCAAGTAAAGGTTGTAAAAATTGCTGGTAACTCATTGCTTGCTGCGCAATATCACCTAGGCTCGATTCCCACTTTGCGGTTAAATCAGGACTCACTAAACCTTGCGGTAATACGCTAATGAGTGCAAGCCCCGTTTCGGTTGCTCTAATTGACTTACCTTCACGCTTTAAAAAAAGTCGCTTAAATAGCAATTCAATTATACCTGCACGCGTTGCCTCAGTGCCTAAACCATCCGTGTCTTTTAGTATTTTTTTAATTTGTGGATCTTTAACATATCGGCTAATGCCCGTCATCGCAGCAAGTAGTGTAGCATCAGTAAAATAAGCTGGGGGTGATGTATGCTTTTCGACTACTTCGCCTTTATCGCAAAAAAGAGACATACCTTTAGTTAAAGGAGGTAGCGTAGCTTCATCTTTTAATTCAGACTTACCCATTAACACCTTAAAGCCCAAGCTTACATCTTGCTTTGCATTTGCTTTAAATAAACCGCCAGCAATAGTTACCTCAGCTTTAGTTTCGTTATAAATATAGTCGGGATAAAACTGAATTAGGTAATGACGGCTTATTAATTGATATACCTTTGCTTCATCGCCGCTCAAACTCGCTGATTTTAACTGTTTCGCTGTTGGTACAATTGCATGATGCGCAGCTACTTTTGAATCGTTAAAACATTTGCTACGCTTTTTAGTATCAGCCCCGTTTACTAATTCAGAGCTTTGCACACTATTAGCACTTATTGCTTTAAAAATAGCAGATGCATCTTGATGGTGATCTTTAGGTAAATAGCGGTTGTCTGAACGCGGATACGTTATTAATTTATGACGCTCGTAAAGTATTTGGCAAATATCTAACACCTTTTGAGCAGGCATACCAAATGCTTTAGCTGCATCTATTTGTAGTGCAGATAAGTTATATGGCAATGGTGCACTCTGCTTTTTTTGTTTTTGCTCAAGTGCCGTAAGCTCAGCACTTTGCTTTGTAATGCGTGAAGCAACATTTTCTGCTAATGCACTATTAAGTATCCGACCTTCTTCATCTTGATGTGGCTCACATGCTTTACTTGGCACCCATTTAGCTGTGAATGGTTGATTATCAGGAGTAAGTAAATGTGCCAGTACATCGTAAAAAGGCTTAGATACAAAGTTCGTAATTTCGTTATCTCTATTAACTACAAGACCTAAAATAGGGGTCTGTACTCGCCCTACCGAAAGTACATTACCAAACCCAGCTTTTTGCCCAGCTAGGGTATATGCACGCGTTAAATTTATACCAAATAACCAATCAGCACGAGAGCGCGCTAAAGCAGATACACTTAACGGAATAAAATCTCGATTAGAGCGCATAGCACTCAATGATTTTTTTACTGCCGATAGGTTTAAATCGCTAATGAGTAAACGTTGCGTACTCTGCTTTTTAGTCTGACTTATTTTAGCTTCTTCTATTACTTGATCGACAAGCAGCTGGCCTTCTCTGTCTGGATCGCCAGCATGAACAAGTTGCGAAGCTTGTTTAATTAATTTTTTTAAAACAGTGAGCTGTTTACGTGTTTTAGTTTTGGCTTTTAACTTCCACTGTTCTGGTATTATGGGTAAGTGTTCAAACTGCCATTTTTTAAAACGCTCATCATAGTCATCGGGCTCGGCTTGCTCTAACAAGTGCCCAATACACCAAGAGACACAATCACCATTAGCGACTTCTATATAACCATCATGCTTTTTATGTGGTTTTGGTAGCGCATCAGCAATAGCGCGTCCAAGTGAAGGTTTTTCTGCAATGTAGAGTTTCATAGCTTGCTCACCACTGTTCATATAAACAGTAGTTTAGCACAGCTATTTTAAAGGAGGGACTTTTTTATAATTATTACTAGTTACTGCATTATTATTTTTAATTACTATATAAATTAGCGGAAGATAACACACCACTACGGTGGCCGTATTAATTAAAGGTAAAAGCGTTTTATACATTAGCGTGCTATAAGATAAATCCCAAAGGTGGCGATCAACAACGCGAAAAAGTTGTAAAATTGGTGCCATTATAACAACCAACTGACCTAACACACATTGCCATAAATAAACTTTGTCTTTTATCCCAAGGTAGGCAATTAAAGCCATCCAAGCAATGTCATTAAACGCCCAGACAAGATATCTATATATATAAATATCTTTATCAAACTCTCTTAAAGAATCGTATATAAGTGCACCAAATAAGAAAAATGCACCTGTGACACATACAAACCATAATGCTAAAAAATCTTTACGCAAATAGAAAATAAAAATAGCTGGGATTAAAAATAAAACCCAGCTAAGTTCAAGAAGTCCAATTACCTTATCAACCCATAAAGGCATTATTATTCTTTCGTCTTATCGTCATCTCCGCCAGTTCCGTTGCCTGGCATATCGCTATACTTATATTTTTTCTTCATGGGTATTCCATTACATTTGTTAATATTTATTATTTTATGTTAAAAAAACCGCTTTGCCAAGGTGTACTATCTTACATCAATTGGGGCTGACTCTTTTGCTTTACCTTGCAAAATAGAAATCTCGACACGACGATTTCTTCGACGATCTTCATCTGTATCATTTGGTACAAGTGGTCTTGTTTCAGCTCGACCAACAACCATCATGCGAGTTTTATCAAAGCCTTGCACTTTTTGTAGTTCACTTGCAACGGCCACTGCACGTTTTGATGATAAGTCCCAATTATTAACATATAGCTCGTTAGATACCTGAAAATCATCAGTATGCCCAGATACCGTTATTTCACCGGGTACATCTTTTAATAAAACGCCAATGTCTTGAATAATTGGTTTAAACTTGGGTTGTAAAAAAGCACTTCCTGAAGGAAACGAACCGTTTTCTCTAATACGGATAATTATTTGCTGTCCTAACGATTCAAGCTCTATAGCACCATCAATAATTTGCTTTTCAAGCTGTTGTGCTATTTTTTTAACAAGCTCATTTGTTTGTTCTTGATCAGCAGATGCCGTTGCTTGTTCAGATGATTGCTCTTGAGATGTACTACGAGATTCACCACCACGTTTGTCACCACGCTGTTCTTGTCTTCCTCCAGCAGAGCTTTCATCACCGGCTTGAAATTCTAGCATTTGCTGAGTCATTTCTACTGTTTGCTGTTGAATAGTTTCTATTGGGGTGGGTTCTGGTTTCCCTGGTGTAAATTCCATTGCAATAACAGAGGTACCTTTAGGGATGTCTTTTACTTCTATTTTATTTTGTACACCAAAAGCAAACTTCATTGAGCCTGCTATTTGTTTAAATTTAAGTACATCCATCTCAGAAAACGCAAGCAAGAGTACAAAAAAGCACATTAGTAGCGACATCAAATCAGCAAACGTCCCCATCCACGCAGGTAACCCTGGAGGTGGACATTTACACTCTTGCTCAGACATGGTTACTCCTCGGTATCTACTTTACGTTTTGATTCAGCTAAGTAGTTTTTCAAAATACCTTCAATTACTTTTGGATTTTGACCATCTTGAATACCTAGCACTGCATCTAAAATCAAACGCTGATTCATTGCCTCTTCATCTTTACGAAGCTCTAATTTAACTTGAATAGGGATAGCAACTACGTTTGCTAAAAATGCACCATATAAAGTTGTTAATAATGCTACTGCCATTGAAGGCCCTATTGATTTTGGATCGTCCATGTTTGATAACATAGCAACCAAGCCTATCAAGGTACCAATCATTCCCATTGCAGGTGCTATATCGGCCATCGCTTTAAATAAGCCGGCACCCATTTCGTGACGGGTGGAGGTTAAAGTAATATCTTTTTGTAAAGTAGCTCTCACTACATCGGCATCGTGACCATCAACTAACATGTCGACACCTTTTCGCATAAACTGATTTGGTATTTCAGCTTCTTCAAGGGCTAAAAAACCACCTTTTCGTGCAGAATCTGCAAGCTCAATTGCTTTATCAATTAGCTCTTCAGGTGATTCTATTTTAAACATGAAAGCTTTAGCGGCTACTTTACCTATCCCAAAAAACTGTCCCATGGTGTAATTTGATAAAACTATGAATATAGATCCACCAAATACAATTACCACCGAAGGGGTATTGTAAAACATAGCCATTTCGCCACTACTACTCATAAACATCGACATGACAATTAAGCCAATTGCGCCAAGGATCCCTATAATGGTTGCTAAATCCACATTTCCTCCAAAGGTTTCATGCTGTAAGGCCTTATCATAAACTTTTATTATTAACTGCTTATCGGCAACATATTGAATTGCTTAAGCCATTTGTGTAAAGAAACATAAAAAGAGTATTAAAGTATTAGTTTAATTAAAGGTACATTATTAATTACTTTAACTACGGCAATAGACCGCTATTAAGTCTTTATTAATGTACATAAAGGTAACATTTAATGCTAATAAACGAAAAAAACATATCATCCTTTGACCTAGTTTAGCATTCCCCCTAAAATTGGCTTCTAAATTTATCATGTAAGCTGAAATAATATGGCGACTAAAAAACCTGAAAACTTAAGTTTCGAACAAGCACTAGAAGAATTATCAACAATTGTTAGTGACATGGAACAAGGTGATTTATCGCTTGATCAGTCGTTAAAGCAATTTGAACGCGGAATTGCTTTGGCTAATGCTTCATCAGGTAAATTACAGCAAGCAGAACAGAAAGTATCGATTTTAATGGGAAGCGGCGAAAAGTCAGCACTTGCAAACTTTGATAACGATGTGGAATAAACTGTGAGCATTAAAGAACAAATAGAACATGCTCAAACTGATGTAGCTAATACGCTCAATCTTTATTTTGAACAACCGCTCGATAGTGAAAAAAAAATAAAAGAAGCTACACATTATAGCTTGTTCAATGGTGGGAAAAGACTGCGTCCATTTTTGGTTTACGCTACAGGTAAAATGCTCGGTGCAGAAAAAAGTGATTTAGATGTACTCGCCGCAGCAATTGAATGTATTCATAGCTACTCTTTAGTACATGATGATTTACCAGCTATGGATGATGATGATTTACGCCGAGGTAGACCAACATGTCATATAGTTTATGGCGAAGCTGAAGCTATTTTAGCTGGAGATGCGCTTCAAACATTAGCGTTTGAGCTAATCTCAAATCATAATTTTAAATGTAGCTCAAAAACACAAGTAAAAATGATAGCAAAACTTGCACATGCCTCTGGTTTAGAGGGTATGGTTGCCGGTCAAGGTTTAGATATTGCTGCAACCGACAAAGTGATTACAGTACAGCAACTTGAGCGTATTCATAAACTAAAAACGGGGGCATTAATTAATTGTGCAATTACCTTAGGCGCAATGTGTTCTCCAAATGTTAGCGAACAAACTTTAGATAACTTATCTGTTTTTGGGTATGCTATAGGGCTGGCCTTTCAAGTCCACGACGATATTTTGGATGTTGAGGGCGATACTGTTACTTTAGGTAAGCCGCAAGGGTCAGATATTGCAGCCAATAAAGCGACATACCCCGCTTTATTGGGTATGCTTGGCGCTAAAGAAAAGGCGCAAAATTTAATACAACAAGCCCATGAAGCGTTAGCAAATATTGATGCTGACACAACACTTCTGGCGTCACTAGCAAATTACTTAATTGAGCGTGATCATTAAGCACCGCTTAAAAAGTATTGCACTTAGCACTGACATAATTACTGAACATTAATTGAATTTATACCGTATTTGTATAGGTTAATTGATGTTAGCGAAGGATAAATAAAAAACCATGACACTTGATAGTAGCAAGTATCCATTACTTAATTTGGTTGACGAACCAGCCCAGTTACGCGATATAGCGCAAGATAAACTCCCAGAGTTTAGCAATGAGTTACGTGACTATTTACTCAACTCAGTATCGCAAAGTAGCGGTCATTTAGCGTCTGGTTTAGGTACGGTTGAACTTACCGTTGCCCTACATTATGTGTATAACACGCCCGATGACAGGTTAGTATGGGATGTGGGTCATCAAGCTTACCCGCACAAAATACTGACTGGTCGACGCGATTTAATGCACACGATTCGTCAAAAAGATGGCTTACACCCATTTCCATTTCGTGAAGAAAGTAAATACGACACGTTTAGCGTAGGTCATTCAAGTACGTCTATTTCAGCAGCGCTGGGAATGTCTATTGCCGCGCAAAAAGAAGGTAAAGGACGAAAAACCGTTGCAATTATAGGCGACGGTGCCATTACTGCTGGTATGGCATTTGAGGCAATGAACCACTCTGGTGATGTAAAATCAGACATGCTTATTATTTTAAATGATAACGAAATGTCGATTTCTGAAAATGTGGGCGCATTAACAAATCATTTTGCACGTATTTTATCAGGTAGCTTTTATACTAACATTCGTGAAGGCAGTAAAAAGCTACTCTCTGGTGTACCTCCTGTAAAACAACTTGCTAGTAAAATGGAAGAACATATAAAAGGTATGATGATTCCAGGGACGTTTTTTGAAGAACTTGGTCTAAATTATATTGGCCCTATTGATGGTCACGATGTAAACATGTTGGTAGATACATTGCGCAATATGCGTAATTTAAAAGGACCACAGTTACTACATATAAAAACCCAAAAAGGTAAAGGATACAAACCCGCAGAAGCCGATCCTATTGGTTATCATGGCGTGCCAAAGTTTGATCCAAATATTTCGAGTCTTCCTAAATCAAAACCAAGTGCAGCTACCTTCTCTAAAGTATTTGGCGATTGGTTATGTGATATGGCTGAACAAGATAATAAATTAATGGCGATAACACCTGCGATGCGTGAAGGTTCTGGCATGGTGCGCTTTTCTAAAGAGTTTCCAGAGCAATATTTTGATGTGGCAATAGCAGAGCAGCATGCTGTTACTTTAGCCGCAGGTTTTGCCTGTGAAGGTTTAAAGCCTGTTATAGCTATTTACTCAAGCTTTTTACAACGCGCATACGATCAACTAATTCATGATGTAGCATTACAAAACTTGCCTGTATTATTTGCAATTGACCGTGCAGGAATTGTTGGGGCCGATGGTGAGACTCATCAAGGTGCTTATGATTTAAGTTTTATGCGCTGTATTCCAAACATGGTAATTATGGCACCAAGCGACACAAATGAATGCCGTCATATGCTTTATACTGGTTATCAAGCAAACTGCCCTGTTGCAGTACGCTACCCTCGAGGAAGTGCTGGTACAGAAGATATTCAAGCTAATATGCAATTACTCGAAATTGGTAAAGCGAATGTAATAAAGCAAGGTAGTAAAATTGCAATTTTATCATTTGGTACTTTACTTGAAAATGCCCAACTTGCAGCTAATGAGTTAGATGCAACTCTTGTTAATATGCGTTTTATTAAACCACTTGATACTGCACTTTTAAACGAATTAGCGACTAGCCATGATGTAATAGTTACACTTGAAGATAATNTGGCGGTGCAGGCTCTGCGGTTAACGAATACTTAGCAACGCAAAAAGCCAGTGTTAATATACTTAATTTAGGTATTCCTGATGAGTTTATTAAGCACGGCACACAAGATGAAATGCATGATGAAATGGGATTAGGCGAACAAGGCATACTGCTTGCTATTCAACGTTTTTTAAAATAACCCTTCCTCTAAAATATTCATTAAAATAAAAGGAGCTTTATAGCTCCTTTTTTAATTCCTTTTTTTTGCATCCAATTTTTAATTTCAATCGTTATTAGATTGAGGTTAACGCATGAACACAAAGAAATACTAATTTTTACATTGGTATCAGACTTAGCTATTTATTTTTAAGTCATCAACTTTACTGTTCATTTTAAATGGAATATTAAAAGGTAAAAATAATGAATAAAACTAATCAAAATATTACTGATCAAACAAACACAATAAACAAAAAACTTAGCTTTTCGGCTCTAACGCTCGCAGTGCTTATCGGCATTACAGGATGTAGCAGTGACGATGGTGAAATCACTAATACAGACTCTGATGACACAAATGGAACCCCTAATTTTGCAGAGGCTCAATTTGTGCTTGCAAATAATGGTTCTGATAATGCCGGTACAGCCGATCTAATTGACCAAAATTCAGTAAAATTAAAAACCTTTAACACAACAGCTAACGAAGGCGTTGCTTTCGATGCATTAGGTAACTTAATACAAGCAAGTGATATTTCAAGCGGTAGTATAAAAACAGTTTGCCAACTTGCTAACCGCGTAGATGAAGATAGCTTTAATAGTAACCGAGACCGTGAAATAACAGGTTCATCCACTACATTAGCAAACCCAAAAGGGATTGCGGTTTCTGACAAACTTGGTCTTATTTTTATTGCCGACTTTGGTGCTATGCAGGTCACTGTTTTCGGTGCAACTTCAGCGGGAAATTCAGCCCCTCTTGCCAATACAATAACAAATGCAGCTCCTTGGGATGTTGATTACGATGAGGTAAACGATAGACTTTACGTTGCACTAACTAACGGCGATGTTGCGGTATACGACAACTATGTTAATGGTGGTTTTGTGGCCATGCCAAATAGAACAATTACACCTAGCGATAATAACGGTGCGCAAGTTTCAGTAAATATTCACGGTATTGTTTTTGACTCAAATACTAACAAGCTTATTTTATCTGATGTAGGCAGTGCAACAGATGCTACTGATGGCTCTTTGTTTGTAATAGACAATGCTTCATCGGCTGATGGAGCAGTAAGCGTTGCACGCTCTATTGCAGGTCCAACAACTATGTTAGGAAACCCAGTAGACATTAGTTTAGAGGGTACTGATTTAAGAGTGGCCGAAAAATCGAATGATGCAATCCTCATTTTCAGTAATATTTTTGCAGGTGAAAGCGGCGATATTACTCCCGACTTAGTGACCTCCACTATAAAGCCTGAATCGATTACTAAAGTAGGTATGCAAAATGAAATGGCTGATATTTCAGATAGCGATACCCTAAACATGCCACTACTGGGTGTTGCTGTAAGTAGTAACCCAGCAACTACTAGCGAAACAACGGGTCAAATTAGCCGCTTAAGCCCAGAACTAACAACAACACTAGGCAGCTACAATGCGAACCAAACAATTGAGAGTGTTACATTTGATAAAGCAGGTAATAGCTATACAACATTTGATAACAGCACAACATCTACCGGTGGGATTATTATTTCAAATAAGGTAGCAATAAATAGAGATGGGCAAACATATAGCGCTAGCCAAGATAGTATTATTAGCGGTGCAAATACAGGTCTTATATCACCTAAAGGGCTTGATGTTGCATCTGATAGTGGCATGGTTTTAGTTGCTGAAAACAATGCAGACACGCCTAGCATCTCAATATTCTCCACCTGTACTACTGGTGATGCAAGCCCATTAATGACGCTTACTTTTGCAAACAATGCCCGCCCTTGGGATGTAGATTATGATGTAACAACTGATCGTGCCTTTGTTGCTTTAACAAACGGAACTGTGGCTGTATTTGATGAAGTTAAAAGTAAACTAATGGCTGGTACGACTAATATTGCCATAGAAGACAGATTAATCACTCCTGCAAATACAGGTACCGCAGTCGAGGCTCCAAGTAATATACACGGCATTGACTACGATTCAGTAAGTGGCTCACTAATACTCTCAGATGTTGGCAGTGCCACTGTTGCAGACGACGGTAAAGTATACGTGCTAAACAATGTAGCGACAGCATCTGGGTTAGTGAATATAAGCACGACTATTAGCGGTCCAAATACACTTTTAGGTAACCCTGTTGATATTATGTATAGCGGAACAGATTTATACGTAGCTGAAAAGTCGAACAATGTGGTTATGCGTTTTAATAATATATTAAGCAGTGCAGGCGGCAATATTAGTGCCGATGAAAGCGCTGCATTTGCAGCACCAGAGTCGGTTGCAATTTTACCAGCTTGGCTTAATAAATAAAGTTAGCCTTACCACGCCTGACCAATAAAATTGGTTGGGCATTATCGCATCCATACCTTAATATCAGCTAAGCCATTGCTTTGTAAAATACCTAATTGTTGGTCAACGTTAGAATTTTGTTCAAACTCAAATGCATCTAATTGATCGTCAAAAGTAATATTTGCAACACCATCACCACCACGTTTTTTAACTTGATGTAGCGCTATATCAGCTAAGTTAATAGATGTTTCCCAGCTTATAACTTGCCCACCAAGTAATGGTAACGGATAAAAGGACCAACCAATAGAAGTGGTTATATTGGTGCTTTTTCCATTTGGTAATTGGAACGAATATTCAGCAACAGCTTTGCATAACTCAGATGAATAACTATCAATTTTGTTACACTTAAAGTCTCGTAGTAATAATAAAAATTCATCACCACTCCAGCGTGCTACATAATCAGACCCTTGTGTACGAGAGTTAAGTAATGCGGCCATTTGCTGTAAACAACTATCTCCAGCTATAGGACCGAATGCATCATTAATTCGACTAAAATTATCTAAATTGATAATTAATAAAACAAGTGATTTGCCCTGAGCTTGTAATGATTGCGAGTTACGTTGAAAATGTTCAATATCTTTTGGAAGTTGATCAAACAAAAATCGACGGCTACGCAGCCCTGTAAGTTCATCGGAGTGACTTACTAGCTTAAGCTGTGAGTTAACTTGATTAAGCTTATCATTTGCTTGGCGTAGTTCTAATGTACGATCAGTGATCAGCCCTTCAAGCACTTCTTGCTTTCTGCGCTCTTGTGCTCTAAACACCCAAAATACTAAGTAAAAGAGTAAAATAAAGCCGCTAGTAATTAGTAATCTAAAATAAATAGTCTCATCAAAACGCTCAGGGACAATAAAGCCATATTCAGCTTCTTGTGCTCGGCTCCAATCCTCGCCTTGTCGTTTAGCTTCCAGCTGAAACAAAAACGAGCCTGCAGGTAAGTTAGTATAAATAGCTTCTCTGCGTGTATTTGCATAACGCCAATCACTATCCAAACCACTTAGTTTATATCTAAACTCAATACTACTTGGCGCGTAGTAATCTATAGCGGTATAAGTTAACGTTACGTCGCGTTCATCTGTATTTAATGACGGCTTTTTACCAAGTGCTGCAGTGGTTAAATTACGTAATGGAGTGGTAATTGTTTCTACTTTTGGTTTTAATGCACCAACACCAAATAATTCTACGTTTTTAGGTATTTCAACAACACCTTGCAAACTTGGATACCAAATTGAATTACCCGTGTTAGCTACTGCATCATGTCCAAGCCCGCTACAACATTGATTTGCTTTACCGTCGAGTTGACGGTCGAATGAAGAAATAACTTCCTCTACTTTTAAGCTTTTTATCTCTGTTTTAAACTGCTCTACGGGCATTCTATAAACACCTTTCATGGTGCTTACCCATACATGTTTTAAATTCTCATCGTACTCTAAACTGAAAATAGATCCGTACGGTAAACCATTAGCCGCATCTAGTTGGCGCCACTGCCCCTGCGTGCTTCTATAAAACAAACCGTCGTTAAGAGAGCCAATTAAAATACCAACGCCATCTATATGCAAAACACTCGTTACGTAAGCGCTTTCTAAGGTAGTTTGATCGCCAATTTTTTCTATTCCACGATCAGTAAAATAATAAGCGCCTTTACTAGTACCAATAACCCCAAAATTTGTTTTATCTAATACGTAGGTAATAAATTTACTGCCTAAAAACGCATTATATGCAAATGGCGTTAATCCGGAATAACTTAATCGGTATAACCCTCGACCAGTCCCTATCCAAAAACCGCCTTTACTTGAGCGACTAATTGCAAACACTGGATTATCACGAAGTGCTCTGCCCGGTACTGTATAAAGTGTATTTTTTTCAAAAACAAACAAACCTCTGCCAGTCGCTATATATAGCCTACCGCCATCAAATTCTAGGTCATGCACTGACGCTCGTCCGTATTTAGTACTTGGAATTAAATTAATAAAACTTTTATTTAAATCAAAGTAACCAATGCCACTTTTATTTGCGACCCATAACTTACCATCTGGCGCTTGGGTAATTGCCATAACTGCTTCTGTCATTTCAGATAACGCAGAGTGCCTTTCTACACGCCCTTCATGAGCAAGCCATAAGCCTTCACTAAAACTGGCTAGCCATACGTTATTTTGGTCATCACGAAAAATGTCAGCAAACCAAATGCTTTGATCAAGCTGACTTGGCTCTACCCATTCCCACTCGCCCGACTTACCTCTGAACAGTAAACGTCCGTAAGTTGATACCCAAAGACCACCATCGCTATCACTCATAAACTTGTATACAGCAGAGTTGTTTGTATTTGGTAAAGGGAAAGGTCTTAATTCATCATCTAGATCGAGAAAGTAAGCACCTAGTTCAGATGCTAAATACAAGTTACCGTTTAAAAAAGATAAATCATGAACAATCGTTTGCGCTAAGCGCTCCGGTAACGAAATTTTTGCGGTGAGTTCTAAACGTAATTTAGAAAAATCAGAAGAGCTTTTTGTTAACCTTAGTAAATGACGATCGTTAACTAACCAAATACCTTCAGGGGAAAGCGCCATTTGGGTAACCGAGCCCACAATTTGAGTAATAACGGTCGCATTAACAATTGGAAGAGGAGCACTAGCTTTAGTTTGTAAATCAACTTGGCTTCTATCAACGTAATAAAGCCCATTAGCTGCAATCCAAATACTCCCTTTTGCATCTTGCAGTATATCTCTAACTGGTCCTTTAATATTAAATTCTTGTGCGGCAAATGTAGTGGGATTAATAACAACGAGCCCACTTTTAGTGCCAATCCATAGCAATCCGTTCGAATCGACTAAAAGTTTATTAATACCATTACTTGGCAGAAAAGGACTATTTTGAGTATTGTAGTTAGTAAACGTGTTGCCATCAAAGCGACTTAAGCCAAACTGAGTGCCAAGCCACATATAGCCTTGTTTATCTTGTACAACACTTTTAAGTGATTGCGATGGTAAACCATCTTTTATATTCCATTGTTTAACTACATAATCAGTAATTGAGGCCCAACTTGGCGTCGCGCACAACATCAGTACACAAACCAGTAAAAATCGCATCATAGTACTGCCACCTAGTTAAACAATTCAAATATAAAAATTAAAAGGGTATATAACCCGCTTTTATTAACGCCTGCAAACAAATAAGCGAAAATACACCTGCAAGTATATCGTCTGCCATAATACCAAAACCACCCTTTACATGCTTATCTAGCATACGGATTGGACCAGGTTTTGCTATATCAAAAAATCGAAACAACAAAAAGCCTACTAACAAGCTCTGCCAACTAAGCGCGGCACCGATCATGGTAATGTAATACCCAGCAACTTCGTCCCACACAATTGCGGGATGGTCATGTACACCTAAGTCATCTGCAGTTTTACCACATACCCATATACCAAATATACTGATAACGACAGCAAATACAATTTGAAGCCATAATGGATAGTACATGGTCATAAAAATAAATGGTAAAGCAGCAAAAGTGCCAAATGTACCAGGCGCTTTAGGCGCAAGACCTGTACCAAAACCTAAACCAAAAAATTGGTGAGGGCGCTTTAAATTAAATAATCGGTTATTACTCAAACCGACTCCTTGGCAAAATGCTCAAAGCCTTGTTGCTCAAAATTAAAGTACTCACCATTGTATAAAAGCTCAATATTACCATCACCACTTTTAACTTGCCCTATGAGGGTTGCATCTACACCATACTGACGCAGCTTTAAATCTAACATCCCTTTACTGCTATCAGGCACAGTAAATAATAATTCGTAGTCGTCACCATAACTAAGAATAAAGGGTAGTTGCTGATTAAAATCAAGAGTAGATTTCATCGCATCCGATGTAGGGATATCTTCTATATTTATGACAGCACTCGCTTGAGACATATCAAGAATATGACCTAAATCAGCAAGTAGGCCATCTGACACGTCTATCGCTGAAGATGCAAGTCCACGCAATACTTGACCAGCTGCAACACGCGGTGTTGGATAATCAAAACGTTTATTTACATACTCCAAGTGCTCAGGCTTTATTTCAATACCTTGCTTACGCGATTCAATTGCAAGCCCTGCATCCCCTAGAGGGCCGGTCACATAAATCCAATCACCTACTTTAGCACCGCTTCTACATAAAGCTTTACCTTCAGGTACGGTTCCTTTAGCGCAAATAGTAATAGTTAACGGACCTTGGGTCGTATCCCCACCAATTATTTGGACATTAAAGTATTCAGCAATTTCGTGCATACCTTCAGTAAATTCTTCTATCCACTGTGGGTCTATACTTGGCAATGTTAGTGCAACTGAAACCCATGTTGGTTCAGCACCCATTGCAGCTAAATCACTTAAATTTACAGCAAGTGCTCTATGACCTAATGCTCGAGGAGAAATATCATCAAAAAAATGCACGCCAGAAACAAGTGTATCTGTTGTGATTGCAAGTTGGCAGTTCTGTGGAACGGTGACTAAAGCGCAATCATCCCCTATACCTAGGTTAACATCACGACGAGTTATACCGCGACCTTTAAAGTAACGGTTTATTAATTCAAATTCCTTCATACACAAAAAAGCCGACCTATGCCGGCTCTCCTTTTTAACGGTTGTTAAAACCAATCAATCTGAAAATTTCAGAAGTGATTAATATTACTTGCGTAAATGCTTAACAGCTTTATCAAGTACACCGTTTACAAATTTATGGCTATCTTCAGCACCAAAAATTTTGGCAAGTTCAATACCTTCGTTGATAGCAACTTTATAAGGTACATCTTCACGGAATTTAAGTTCGTAGCTGCTTAAACGTAAAATTGCTCGCTCAACCATATCTAAATCGTTAAATGGACGTGTTAAATGTGGCGATACAGCTTCGTCTAATTGCTTATAATTTACAGCAACACCCGTCGCTAAATCTTTAAAGTATTCAACGTCAATTTTAGTAACGTCTGTTTCGATCAACATTTGTTGCTCGATATCGGCAATCAGATTGCCACTTATTTGCCAAGAATATACGGCTTGGAGTGCTAAAGTACGTGCTTTACGTCTTGCTGCTGGTTTCACAAAAATTCCTTAAACTTAAATTTTATCTAACACATTAACCATTTCAAGCGCACCTAAAGCAGCTTCGCCGCCTTTGTTACCCATTTTGGTACCAGCACGCTCAATTGCTTGTTCAATGCTTTCTGTGGTTAATACGCCAAATGCAACCGGGATATCATACTCAAGTGATACTTGCGCAAGACCCTTGTTTGATTCGCCAGCAACTAGGTCAAAGTGTGGTGTACCACCTCTGATCACTACGCCTAATGCGATGATTGCATCATACTCTTTTTTTGCCGCAACGCGTTTAGCTGCTAAAGGTAACTCTACCGCACCAGGTACATAAATAACGGTAATATCGTCATCTGAAACACCACCAGTACGCTTTAATTCATCAACAGCGCCTGCTAATAGACTGCTACCAATAAAGTCATTAAAACGAGAAATAACAATGGCAAATTTTTTGCCTGGAGCGTACTTATTACCTTCAATAATTTTCATTCGATAACCTTAAAAATAAGTTTGAGCGGTTGCGATTGCGCAAAAATTGCTGCGCATCATACCATAAAAATAAAATAATAGACTAGTTAAAAGCAGAGCGCTTATTGCGGCTCAACGTAATCAACAACTTCTAAATGAAAGCCCGAAAGCGCATGGTACTTTTTAGGGCGACTCATTAATCGCATTTGTTTAATTCCAAGATCTGCAAGTATTTGCGAACCAACACCAACCGTACGAGAGGTACCTTTGAATTTACGTGGCGTAACATCTTCGCCAGCATCTGCGGCTGCAAATGCTTTTACAGTAGCTTCTAATTCTTCAGTGCTTTCTTGCTTACCTAAAATAACTAAAGCGCCTTCATTTTTAGCAATATAAGCCATTGCCTCAGAAAGCCCCCAACTACGGTCAGCACTTCTGTCTGAAAGCAAAATATCGTTAAAAGTACTCTGCAAATGTACGCGTACATTGGTAGGTTCTTGATCTTTAACTTCGCCTTTAAGCAGTACGTAATGTAATTGGCCGTCAATTGTGTCTTTGTAAGTAACTAAATCAAATTCACCATGAACAGTAGGCAACTTACATTTTGCAACTTGCTCAATAGTTGTTTCGTTGAGATTTCGGTATTCGATTAAATCAGCGATAGTACCAATTTTAATATCGTGCTGTTTTGCAAAAACTTCTAAATCAGGACGACGTGCCATGGTGCCATCGGCATTAAGTATTTCAACAATAACAGATGATGCTTCAAGCCCAGCTAAACGAGCCAAATCACAGCCGGCTTCAGTATGCCCAGCACGAGTTAATACTCCGCCTGGTTGCGCCATGATAGGAAAAATATGACCAGGCTGAACAATATCACTTGGTATTGCACCTTTAGCTATAGCAGCTTGCACTGTACGCGCTCTATCTGCAGCAGAAATACCGGTTGTAACACCTTTAGATGCTTCAATCGACATTGTAAAGTTAGTTGAAAAAGCAGCACCATTATTTTTAACCATTAGCGGTAAATCAAGTTGCTCACAACGCTCTTGCGTCATGGTTAAACAAATTAAACCACGACCATGAGTAGCCATAAAGTTAATCGCTTGTGCACTAATATGCTCAGCTGCAATAATTAAATCGCCTTCATTTTCTCTATCTTCATCGTCCATTAAAATAACCATTTTACCGGCTTTAATATCATCGATGATTTCTTGTGCGCTGTGTAAATTCATAAATTTGCTCGTGTAAGTTATCAGTTTCGTTATTTAATAAAACCCGCTTTAGCGAGTAAGCTCATCGAAATATCAGAGCCAGTAGGTTGCTCTGCACCTTTTATAAGGCGCTCTAAATAACGTGCAATTTGATCGACTTCTAAATTAACCTGAGTACCTACTTTAAAATGAGCAATCGTAGTTTGCTCACTAGTGTGTGGGACAATTGTTAATTTGAATTTATTACCTTCTACAGCATTTACTGTCAGGCTTATACCATCAATACATACCGAACCTTTGTACGGAATGTATTTCATTAAATTTTCGTCGGTTGTAAGCCAATATTCTGTAGCTCGCGCATTAGGAGTAATAGCTGTAATAGTTGCTATGCCATCAACATGACCAGATACAAGATGACCGCCCAAACGCGAAACCGGTTGCATGGCTTTTTCAAGATTAACCGTTTGCCCTAAAGCGTAGTGAGAAAAACCCGTTAAACCAATCGTCTCATTTGATAAATCAGCACTAAAACCATCTATGTGCTTATCAACCACCGTTAAGCAAACACCATTGGTTGCAATACTGTCGCCTAGCTTTACGTCTTTCATATCAAGGTCAGTACTTTGAATACGAATGGCTAAGTCGCCTTGTTTTTTTTGTAATAAAGCAATTTTACCTGTGGCTTCTATTATTCCAGTAAACATAGCACTACTCTTTTTTATTAAGTGGTTTTAATGAGTTTTTTTACCGCTGTAATACGCAAATCATCGCCAATACGCGCACACTCATTAAATGTTAAATCGATTGTATTTTGCATACTCATCAATTCAGGAAAATTTACTAAACCTTTTGCATCATGACCCATGAGTTTAGGCGCTAAATAAAAAACAAACTCATCTATTAAATCAAGCTCTGTCATTTTACCAGCAAGTGTTGCGCCAGCCTCAAGCCACACATTATTAAACTGTAGCTGACCAAGTTTTTGTAAAACAGCCAACAAGTCAACTTTACCGTTACTTTCACTCACTTGTATATGCTTTACAAAGTGCGGCCACTGTAGTGATTTATCAAGCTTAGTTGTAAATATTATTACATCGCTTTGAATTTTAAATAAAGCCAGGTTAGGCGTTAAACGGTTGCGAGAGTCAATTATAACACGCACGGGCTGGCGAAGCGGTAAATCAGTGGGAAGTGCATTCGGTAATTCGCTTAATCGTACATTGAGTTTAGCATCGTCTACTAATACGGTATCTGCTCCGGTTAAAATAGCGCAGCTTTGCGCTCGGTATAATTGTACGTCTTGGCGAGCAGCGGGACCGGTTATCCATTTACTTTGCCCATTTTTAAGCGCTGTTTTACCATCTATGCTTGCTGCCATTTTGCAGGTCACATAAGGTAAACCTTGCTCCATTCGCTTAAAAAAGCCAACGTTAAGTGCGCGAGCTTGTGATTCTAGTAACCCGTGAGCAACCTCAATACCAGCATCAGCTAATATTTTAAGCCCCTTGCCTGCAACTTGTGGGTTTGTATCAACCATAGCGGCAATTACTTTTACCACGCCCGCCTTTTTTAAACCTTCAGCGCACGGCGGCGTACGCCCATAATGGCTACAAGGCTCAAGCGTTACATAGGCGGTTGCGCCTTTTGCATTATTACCAGCTATTGCCAGTGCATTTACTTCAGCATGACCTTGGCCAGCTAATTGATGAAAACCCTCACCAATTATTTGATTGTTTTTAACTAATACACAGCCAACATTAGGATTAGGCGTGGTAGTAAATCGACCTTTTTTGGCAAGCTCTATGGCGCGTGCCATATACATTTCGTCATGTTCGGTAAAAGTAGCTTGGCTTTGCATTGTTACTCCCCTAAGCGAGCAATTTCTTCGCCAAATTCGCGTATGTCTTCAAACGAGCGATAAACAGAAGCAAATCTTACGTACGCTACTTTATCAAGCTTTTTGAGCGCTTCCATAATGCATTCACCAACCAAATGGCTTGAAATTTCTCGCTCACCCGTTGCGCGTAGTTGCGATTTTATTATATTCACCACTTCGTCTACTTGCTCGGTGCTCACTGGGCGTTTTTCGAGCGCACGGTTTAAGCCATTTAAAAGTTTATCTTCGTTAAATGGTTCGCGGCTGCCGTCTTGTTTAATAACACGAGGCATAACCAATTCAGCGCCTTCAAATGTAGTAAAGCGCTCGTGGCAGTCGTTACACTCACGACGCCTGCGAACTTGATGGCCTCCGCCAACAAGGCGTGAGTCAATAACTTTAGTATCTTTTGCGGTACAAAATGGACAATGCATAACTCGGTACTTCCGTTTTAAAACAAAAAAGACCGCTAAATAGCGGTCTTTTATCTTAGCAAAAAACTAAGCTGTTGTGATCTAAATTACTGCTGCTTATGCAATTAAGCGTAAACAGGTAATTTTGCACAAATTGCTTTTACTTTTTCTTTAACTTGCGCCTGTACAGATTCATCTGAGATGTTATCTAGTACGTCACAAATCCAGCCAGCAAGCTCTTTAGATTCTACTTCTGTAAAACCACGACGAGTGATTGCAGGTGAACCAATACGCAAACCAGATGTAACAAACGGTGAGCGAGGATCGTTAGGCACTGAGTTTTTATTAACGGTGATGTTAGCGTTGCCTAGGGCTGCGTCTGCATCTTTACCGGTGATATCTTTATCGATTAAATCAAGTAAAAATAAGTGGTTTTCAGTTTTATCAGATACGATTTTGTAGCCACGTTCTTGCATAACTGCAACCATTGCTTTTGCGTTTTTAACAACTTGTGTTTGGTATACTTTAAACTCTGGTTGAAGCGCTTCTTTAAATGCCACTGCCTTAGCTGCAATAACATGACATAAAGGACCACCTTGACCACCAGGGAACACAGCACTGTTAAGCTTTTTATAAATAGCTTCGTCGCCACATGCAGATATAATTAAACCACCACGAGGACCAGCAAGTGTTTTATGCGTAGTTGTAGTAACAACATGAGCATGAGGTACTGGGCTTGGGTAAACGCCTGCCGCAATTAAACCAGCAACGTGAGCCATATCAACAAACAGGTAAGCACCGATTTTGTCAGCAATTTCACGGAACTTAGCCCAATCAACAATACCTGAGTACGCTGAAAAACCACCAATGATCATTTTTGGTTTATGCTCAAGTGCTAATGCTTCAACTTGTGCGTAATCAATTTCGCCAGTTGCTTCATCTAGTCCGTATTGGATTGCATTGTAAAGCTTGCCAGAGAAACTTACGTGAGAACCGTGAGTTAAATGACCGCCATGAGCTAAGCTCATACCTAGTACAGTATCGCCAGCATCTAATAATGCTAGAAAAACAGCAGCATTTGCTTGCGAACCAGCGTGTGGTTGTACGTTAGCGTAGTCAGAACCAAATAATTCGTTAGCACGGTCAATTGCTAATTGCTCAACAACATCTACATGCTCACAACCGCCATAGTAACGTTTACCTGGGTAACCTTCTGCGTATTTGTTAGTAAGCTGTGAGCCCTGTGCTTCTAGTACTCGTGGGCTACAGTAGTTTTCAGATGCAATTAGTTCAATGTGCTCTTCTTGGCGAGCAGTTTCTTTAGTGATTGCGTCAAATAACTCTGGATCAAAATCCGAAATATTCATGCTACGTTCTAACATTGGGGTCTCCTAGGGCAACGTGTATGGTGTTTTTTAGAGGCTTTATTGTACGCTTTAAACGACTCTTTGCCTACGCTCTTAAGTTGAGGATATTTAAACAGGGATTGAAACTATTTCACAGCTCTTTTAAGATGATATTTTTTAATAAATACATAATTATTTTAAATGCATTTTATTTTCTACATTTAATTAACTAATGAAAGCCCTTCTTTTTTATAATTAAAAATCATAAAAAAGCGGTCTAAACCGCTTAACTTTCTATCTTGTATTAACCTAACTTAGCGAGCATTTCAGTGCGTAACGCGTCGTAATCGGCGTTTATATCACTTGCTAAGCATGGTTTTGCTAATGCATCGCTAAGTGGTTTTGGCATATCTAACTCAATGTTTAAAATACCTTCTACGCTCTCTTTAAACTTAGCAGGATGAGCTGTCGCTAAAAATATACCAGCGGCACCAGGTGCTCGGTTTTCAACAAGACCTTGGTAAGCAATCGCGGTATGAGGTTCTGCCACATAGCCAGTTTGTTGAATTTTTTTCATCACGGCTTGCGTGTCTTGCTCGTTTACGCTGGTTGAATAAAAATTATCGTAGCTAAACCAGTTATTATCTAACATTGTTTGCACACGCGGCCAGTTGTTTGGCTTACTCACATCCATTGCATTTGAAAGCGATTCAAGCGTTGCGTTTGGCGTCCAGTTTTTATCAAGCATAAAGCGCGGCACAGTATCGTTTTGGTTTGTTGTTGCACTTAATTTGCCAACAGGTAAACCAATAACAGCACCAATCATTGCGGCGCACACATTACCAAAATTACCACTAGGTACTGATATATGTGCCGTTGCGCGCTTTTCTTTTGGTAGCTGTGCAATTGCCTCAAAGTAATAACAAACCTGAGCAACTAAACGGCTAATATTAATTGAGTTAGCTGAGTTAAGCCCAAGTGTTGATTTAACTTCTTCATCTAAAAAGGCATTTTTAACAAGCTCTTGGCAATCATCAAAGCTGCCCTCAACTGCATAACAATGAATATTATTACCAAGAGTAGTAAATAGCTTTTGCTGAGCAAGTGAAATCTTGCCTTTAGGGTATAAAATAACAACATCGATATTTGGTTTATTGTAAAAAGCATGCGCTACAGCTGCACCAGTATCGCCTGATGTTGCTGTTAAAATAGTTACTTTTTCATCTTTATTAAATTGCGCTAAACACTCAGCCATAAAGCGACCGCCAAAGTCTTTAAACGCAAGTGTAGGACCATGAAACAGCTCTAAACAGTATGTGTTCTCTTCAACTTCCACCAGCTTAACTGGAAAGTTAAATGCATTTTTAACCATTTGTGCCACGGTGTCAGTTGGTAGCTCATCACCAATTAGGTGGGATAATATTTTGCCACTGCGCGTAACAAAGTCCATATCAAGCAATGCATCAACATCTGTTAATGGGGCTAGTGACTCTGGAAAAAACACACCTTGGTTACGACCCAAACCTGTTTTTACGGCTTCAACGAACGACACTTTTTGTGAGCTATCTTTTAAATTATGTAATTGCATGACTACCTATCCTATAAAACTGTTAATTGACGCGTGCCGTCGTTATCTAACTTACAAATGTGGCAAAAGCCTTGCTCGTTAATATAATTTGCTTCTAACCATTGTGCGCATTGCTGTGCAGCTTCAAGTGTTTTACACACAGTAAATAAGGTTGGACCTGCGCCCGAAATACTCACTATTTCTGCGCCTAACGCTGGCAAGCTTGCTTTTGCTTCGCTAAAACCATTAATAAGTGGTGCACGGTAAGGTTCTGCTATTTCATCTTTCATTATGCTTAGCGCATCGTCAAAACGGCTAGTTAACAGCAAGCTGCTAAATGCTGATAAGCGCTGAGCAAATTCAACGCTTGCATGCATGCTCAATTCTTTAGGTAAAACAGAACGCGCTTTTGCTGTATTTAGCGAAAAACCAGGAAACGCAGCAACGTAATACCAGTTTTCATCAACCGGAAGTGCAATCGATTTATCAGGAATTAAATCACCCGTTAGCTGCAAACCACCTAAATAACATGGCGTGATGTTATCGTAATGACGACCGCCGCTTACTACTGCTTCAAAGTCAGCCATAAGCTCAATTAGCTCAACCTGGCTTAAATTAGTTTGTGCAAACTTATCAAGGGCAGCAAAAGTAGCCACGACCGAACATGCGCTAGATCCAAGCCCTGAGCCAATTGGTAAATTCTTTTTAAGCTCGAGCTTTACGCATGGCATGTTAGGCGCAACATGCGCTCTAAAATGTACTAAGCATTGGTACGCTAAATTTTCATTAGCATCACTTGGTAACTTATGAGCGTATTCGCCAGTGCAAATAAACTCATCGCTTGATGCTGCGCTAACAACTGCAACATCGCCTAATAAACTGCCATCAATTGGCGCAAGCGCTGCACCAAGGGCATCAAAACCCACTGCAAAATTACCAATAGACGCCGGAGCATATACTTCAATCATAGTCTGCTCCTAACGCGATAGCGTTTTTAAAATATCAGCAAACACACCCGCTGCTGTTACTTCAGAGCCAGCGCCATAACCACGAATTACAAACGGACGTGGTTGGTAATATTGGCTTAAAATAGCAAGTGCATTTTCACCATCGCGAATGACACTAAGCGCATGTTTTGCATCTACTGCTTCAATACCTACTTTACAATGACCTTCTTTAATTGTGCCTACATAGCGAAGTACTTTGCCTTCACTCGTAGCACTTTGAATAAGCTTGTTAAAATCAGCATCTAGGCTTGGTAGCTTTGCCATAAACTCATCAACGCTGTCTCCCTGTGCAAAACCTGGTGGTAATACAGACTCAACTTCAATATCGCTAAGCTCTAGTTGCATACCCGATTCACGGGCAATGATCAGTAACTTACGCGCTACATCGGTACCCGATAAGTCATCACGAGGGTCTGGCTCTGTAAAGCCACTTTCTTTGGCTTTAATAGTTGCCTCAGAAAGTGATAAACCATCTTGTAATGCGCCAAACATGTACGAAAGAGAGCCTGATAAAATACCGCTAAACTCAAGCAACTCATCGCCAGCACCAAATAATGACTGCAAGTTATCGATTACTGGTAAGCCAGCACCTACGTTTGTCTCGTATAAAAACTTGCGGTTATTTCTTTGTGTTGCTGCAATTAAATCTTGGTAATAAGTATATGAGCTTGTTGTTGCCTTTTTATTGGCAGCCACAACATGAAAACCTGCATTTAAAAAATCTACATATTGCGCAGCTAGTGCATCTGACGATGTACAATCAACAAGTACGGGATTCACTAAATGATTTTGCTTAACAAACTGCTCTACTAATTTTAAATCAAATGCTTGCTCAGATGAGCCTAACTTTTGCTGCCAATCACTAAAAGCAATACCTTCACTATCTAGGTGTAATTGGCGAGAATTAGCAACGCCATACAAATTAAGTTTAATATTACGCTTTTCAAGCCAAGCTTGTTGACGCTCAAGCTGATTAATAAGCTCTTGACCAACTAAACCGCAACCTAGTAAAAACACATCAATTGATGGAACATGTGTGAAAAAGTTTTCGTGGCATACTTTTACCGCACCATTACACCTTTCACCATCAATTACAGCTGAAATAGCACTTTCGGTAGAGTCTTGTGCAATTGCGACAATGTTAACCTGTGCTTGTGCAAGGGATGCGAAAAACTTAGCAGCTAAACCTCTATGCGCACGCATATTGTCGCCAACTAAAGTAACAATAGCTAAATTACGTTGCACTTGTACCGGCTCAATTAATCCTGCCTTCGACTCAAGCTCAAACGCTGTTTGTAGTGCATCTAGCGCTAATGCTAAATCACTTTCATGTACACAAAAGCTGATGCTAAATTCACACGATGACTGCGTAATCAAAACAATAGAAACATTATCGTGCGCAAGTGCGTTAAATACCTTAGAAGCCATACCTACTTTGCCCTTCATGCCAGGGCCAGAAACTGTCAGCATAGCAAGGTCTTGTAAGCTCGAAAGGGCTTTTACAGGGTCGTTCGACGGGTAGTCATTACCAATTAACGAGCCTTGTGCATCTGGGTTATGTGTATTCTTAATTTCGCAAGGTACGCCCGCTTTAGCACACGGTAAAATTGTTTTAGGATGAAGTACTTTAGCGCCAAAGTAAGAAAGCTCCATTGCTTCTTTATAAGATAAAAAATCTACCTTTGTCGCTTTTTTAATATAACGAGGATCAGCACTATATACGCCATCAACGTCTGTCCAAATTTGGCAAATTTCAGCTTCTAAACATGCAGCAGCAATTGCTGCCGAGTAATCAGAACCGTTACGACCAAGTGTTGTAAGCTCGCCCTTGTCATTACTAGCTGTAAAACCAGGCATAATATATATAGTGGCTGGATTTTCTTTTAACATAGCTTGAAAGCGCACTTTGCTTGCTACTAAGTCTGCTTCGGCATCAATATAACCACCTGTTGATGCAATACAGCTTGTTGCTTCTAAGTACTTAGCGTTATGTGAGCTTAATAAACGCTGCATAAGCGAGACACTTACACGCTCACCAAAACTAATTATAAAAGCACGAACCTGCTCTGGGCAGCACCTAATTAATGCAACACCATCAAGTTTATTTTTAAGTTCAGTAAAGTTTGGCCAGTTTTCAATAGTACCGTGATCTTTTTCTACAGCTGCTTTTAGTTCTTCGCATCTACTCACTAAAGCTTGCCATAACTCACTAAAGTCATGCCCTTGCTCTGCTTCACTTGCTAGAGCAACTAATGAATCGGTCATACCGCCTGGTGCTGAAAGTACTAATAGTACTTCGTCTTTTAATTGTGCTTTAACTAACTGAGCTACTTGTTGTAGGCATGTAAAGTCGGCAAGCGATGACCCACCAAATTTTAAAACGCGCATTGTTTATGTTCCTCATCCCATAAAACGAAAAAGGCCTGTGTTCTAAGTGAACACAGGCCTTTAAATTTGTTGCACCGACCTATGCCACTATCCAGTAAGAATGGTGGTTGTAATAATAATGGTCAGTACGCGATTAATTGTTTTCATAGGTTAAGACTGCCTCAACAAAGGCTATGCTGTCAACCCTAAATTAAAAGATAAAACAGCCTTTTTAAACATGAAAAAACCTAATGAATGCCAAATTTATGCAAAACATCACTTAAACTAGTTTTATCTATAGGTTTATTTATAAAGTCTATAGCACCTAATTGAGTAACTCTGTGTTTCATTTTATCTTGTATATCAGCAGAAATAACGAGTACAAAGCATTCAATTTTCTGCGCTTTTATATGTTCAAGTACTCCAACGCCATCTACTTCTGGCATAGTTAAATCTAGGCATAACAAATCAAAGTTATTAGTTTTAAATAACTCAATAGCTTGGGCACCATTTACAGCTTGCTGAATGTTCGCATCGACACATTGCTGCAAGCATCTAATTACTTGCTTTCGCGCAACGGCAGAGTCGTCACACACTAAAATAGAAAAATTCATAATGTTTACTACCTAGATTCAAATTGTAAGTGCATAACTTGTTTTGGCTAGATTAAGTGGTCAGTTGCTCATAAGCTAACTGCTTTTTCTCCGGCAAGAGATTTTACAATGAGACATTACAAACAACTGACCTATGCGCAAAGATGCCAGATCGCCGTTCTAAAGAAAAGTGGTTTTACGCAACAAAGTATTGCTGAGCTAACTAATTTATCGCAATCTACGATTTCAAGAGAGCTTTCTAGAAATACAGGTAAGCGAGGTTA